>JAESRW010000006.1 GCA_016764395.1 Flavobacteriales bacterium | reverse complement strand
GCCGAACCAATTCAACTTCATCCAGAAGATCGATATCTGTAGTTATATCCTCCAGTCTCTTGTGTATTAAAACGAAAGGATCGGTGTGTAGTTTGGTCAGCAAGTCCATACTCTAAGTTAAGGAAATTGAACCAATATTACAGTGATGAGCCATCATGATTATACAACCTCTGGAGTTCGATATTAACCTAGCACGTATTTAACAAAGCAGTCCTTGTACGCTGCTTGCAGATTGCTTCGTCGCTGTGCTCCTCGCAATGACGGATAGAAAAGGCCTTGCAATGACAGACGCGACGTGCCTCGATGACGGATGGAACAGGACTCGCAATGACGGACGGAGCAGGCCTCGCAATTACATTCAGAGCAGGCACTAGAATGCCCTTGTTATCTGACTTTGACTTCCTTGTACTTAGGATCCAGGTGAATGCCGTAGATCTCGAGGTATTGCAACCTAAAAAGGTAAGCACCTCCATTCAGCAACTCTCGTGCTACATCAGCAACATAGCGATTTTCCCAGCTCTCCAATCTCGAACCTTTTACCCAGTAATTGAAGGCTCCCATGGCCGGGCCACACCAAATTTGATAGTCCATCTCTCTGCCCGCTTCTCCGCCGTTGGCCCAGGCTGAAGAAAGTCCTAAATACCATCGGAAGACCAAAGCCATTTTTCGCTTGGGATTATCCTTCGCACGTACCAGTTGTTCCGGATCCCTCTCCTCAAAAAAGGAGACACAACCAGCCCAAATATTCTCCAACGAATCTTTGAAAACCGTTTTCTCCAGACTCTCCCGCTCCTTTACAGGAATGTCTTCAATGCCATCATATTCAACGTAAGCGTCATACAACTTCTGGGCTCTAAGGCCGAACAAGGTTCCCTTTTTCAGGACCTGAAGCTTCACACCCAGTTCGAACATATCCGCTGCCGGCGCCATCATCACATCAGCGGAATCCGCTTGGGCCAGTACCTTTCGCACGTGGTCCGAAGAACCAGATTCCCTGGTTGCCTGGTTGATAGAGCCGGTAACTGCAAATGCGGCCCCCATGGCAAAAGTTGCCAAAAGTGATTCAGGCGTTCCTATACCTCCTCCGGCCCCTACTCTAACTTCGTTCGCGTAACCCATTTCGCTTTGAATGGAATTTCTCAAGGCAATGATAGCAGGAAGCAAACATACCAACGATCTCCTGTCCGTATGCCCTCCTGAATCAGCCTCTACTGTTATGTCGTCCGCCATGGGAACCAGCTTGGCCAACTCGGCTTGTTCAGCCGTGATCTTATTGTCGGCTACCAGAATATTTAAGATAGAATCCGGAGCTGGCCTTAAAAACTTCTCCGCAATCTCAACCCTGGAAATCTTAGATATAACCCGGTGCTTGATGGCTACAGAACCATCACCGTTTCTCGATAATCCACTTGCCCGGTAGCGTACAATATGGGGCGTGAGGTCCATAAAGGCAGAAGCCTCTACGATCGTGACGCCCATCTTCATGAACAACTCTGCAGCGTTGCGCTCCAACGCCTCCTCCGCAGGACTGTGAATTAGATTCACCGCATAAGCCCCGTTTCCTACAGCAGCTTGAATTTTCTTGATTCCCTCTTCTACTCTGCTCAGCACCATTCCTCCAGCGCCAAAAGATGCCAATATGCCGGCTTTGGAGCCTGCAATTACCAAATCGGCTGAACCAATTCCGTTGGCCATGGCGCCAGTCATATAATTGTATTTCAAACCATATGTTTCCTTGAAACCGGCGTTACCTAGCTGTTCCGGAGCATAAGCGGGTAAGGTGGCCAGGAGCTCTGCGGTTACCAGGTCAGATTTATCATCTGTCCCAATACGATCCGCGACGCCAATTCGTCCGTCTTCGTCTCTTACAATAAAAGCTGGGATATCTGTCTTTTCAAAGATGGCCTGAATTCCATCTTGGTCGTACCGAAGTGACTTGGACGATCCAAACCATTTGCCAATTCCTTTCTCCACTTTACTGCGGATTCCGCTGTCTTTAACCATCTCCTGTGTAGCTGTGTTCATACTCTTAACAAATATGCTTATTTATTATTGCCAATTTTAAAACCGATACGCGCTCTTTTGGGTTTCAGTGGATTCATCAATTCTCTCAACGCATCAAATACAACTTTAAACTGGTGATCGTATTTTCGTTCAAGGCTACCTAATTTTTCAGTAAGATCTTTATTTGTAGCCAGCATTTCTCTTAGCTTCACAAACGCCCTTACAATTTGAATACTGGCCGACACTGCAACGGGTGAGCTGAGTACACTTGCCAGCATGACGGTGCCATGTTCGGTAAAAGCAAATGGATTGGTTGTTGAGTACTTCAAATTTTGGAGGTGGTCGCAATTTGCGACCACCTCATCTTTTTCTTCTTTGGTCAATTGAAACATAAAATCTGACGGAAATCTATCCGCGCTTCTTTTGACCCTGCCTGTCTTGTCTCCTGCGGCCAAAGCCTCTGGCGACGGCACGCAGGCAAGTTGCTCATTCAACCTCTTCGTTTTCACTCCATAAATCTGAGCTAAATCAGTATCCAGCATAACCTTTTGTCCGCGGATTAAGAGGATCGAGCGGTCTATTTTCTCTGCTGGAATTAGATCTGTGTTAGCCATGATTTATTAGGTGGTCGCAAATTGCGATRTCCTCATTTWGYATAAANCATTCAATTTATGGTAACAGACATATCCGTCACCTCATAAATCCGAAGWGTCCCTTTCCATAAGCTTCCGTCYGCAATGATGATSACYTTTCCATTTTCTTCCCTTACCTCCTTAATGTTGACCTCCACATTCATCAACGGATCGTGTTGTAAAATCTGGCCACGGTATTTCCAAACTGTTTTATGAGGAGCCGTTTGGTCAAAGGTTGCTTTAGAGATATTTGTTCCCAGGCCCTCTTGCAAAGCAAAGAGCTGGATAGCCTCGAATAATGCCTCTATCCCCAAGGAACCGGGCATCACTGGATCCTGGTAGAAATGACAAGTAAAGAACCAGTCCCAGGTATTAATGGCCCGGCTGGCGTGGATATATCCTTTTTGGTACGTTCCCCCATCTTTAATATAAATGGCTGTATCCAACAAACTCAACTGACCGTTTGCCAGATGGAAATCAGGTGAGCCCTCCTGTGTAGATTTGAGCAATTTCTGCTTTCCGAACAGCGAATCAATCTTGATATTGAATCCCTTAATATTCTTATTGGCTTCTTCCTGCATCCAGGCCAACTTGTGATCACCTTTATCCAATCCGGCCTGACTGGAAAGGTCTTCCTTGGTGAAAAATCCGAATGACGATTGGCCTTTATAGTACAGTTTACCATCAACTACCAGCTCAAACTCATAACGCTGTAAGACTGTTCCTGCAAGATTGGTATGGCTTATCAGGAGACAGGTATTGGTGATGGTCTTTCCTCTCAAATCCACATCGAAAAACATTTCCCCATCTCCATCCAGGTTTCGGAAGAAGAGATCTTTATCAGGTACTGACAAAGTACTTCCCAAATAGGCACCCAAGAAACCACAAGGCTGCAACGCGACTTCCATAAGCACGGAATAAGGCATCACCGGACTCGCATTGTCTTTATAATACCAGGCATCAGCCGGAACATCATACTCAGCAATGATGGTAGGTGTATCTGTAAACTTGTGTCTTTCACCTTTCACCTCAAGTACACGAGATATAAATTGAAGATCCGTATTCGGCTGTCTAGACAACTCCCGCCCTTCAAATACCTTGTATTCATCTCCAAAACTTTTATGAACCGGACCCAGGGCAAATTGGGTAATATGGTACTCATTGAGCAGCACCGGTTTGTCAACCGGCTTCACATAGATTCCCTCAACCAAATTGTCTTTCGGCTTTAAGTATTGTGGATTGTCCTTTTCTTGCAAGCGCAATCCTAGATTTTCAAAATGAACGGCAATCAGATCATCATAAATAATTTCCAAATCCGCGATAACATAAGGTTCCGGCGTGAGTCCGATTTCTTTGACATCCATCCGGTATATCAGCTTCTTGGCGTTCGGTGGGATCTCTTTTCTGCATCGCACCTTTTGAGGGATATCCAATACTGGCTGGAACCGGGCATCCTTCATCACTTTCTGCATGCCAAGCAGCAGCATGAAGAATCTAAGCAGCTGTCCGCCTCCTTCAGCCTGAAGTGAACCGGCGAGTACTTCATCATCTCTAAAGTGACAAGGGAAATACCAATTCTCCGGTTGCATATCCATCTCTGCTTCGATGAAGCCAATCCCGGAATTTCCACCTTTAATATCTACCTCAGTAATCCTATCCAACATCAAGATGCCCTCAGGAGGCATGCGAAGTGATTTATTGCGGCCATCCTGATGGTAAGCTGGTCCAAAGCAGGTGACCAGGTCCCCATTCACCAGGGCCAGGAGATCATTTCTATCAAAGGTTGTTTTATCACAATTTAAGAAAGGATGAAAGAACTTTTTCTCCCGATTAGTACGCTCTTCGAGTTCAGAGGTCTTGTACACCACCCCCTGTCCTTGTGACAATTCTTCATCTGTAAAGAAGCCCGCACAGCCTCCATCCATCTTGAGCACCATTCGATCTTCCACAAAGCACTCGTAGCTAAAGAAAAATAGCAGACTTCTGTCATTCTTCACATAGCTGTTGATGCTGATATCATAGCGCAAGGTCTGTCCTTCAAATGGCAGATCGTCCAGGAAGGTCAGGGTACAATCAAGCAAACGATAGACATAGTCTCCTCGTGCTTCAAAGTCGATACCTAAATAGCTGATGAGTAAGAGGTCGCATTGCCCAGACTCCACTCCTACTGCCCACGGCACCTGACCATCAGTGGAATAAAATGCACCGTAAGGAATGTCGTATTCGGTTGTAATCGTTGAAGGCTTGAAGTTATGAATCTCTGCATTCAGTTTTGTGACTCTACTAACCAAAAGATATGGTGGCATAGGCAACATCACCCTTCGGCGATACGTGTCGATAACAGCATACTCCTCACCGAATACATCGGCGATCTTACCTTCGGCAAATGTTAAGAGATCTTTCTCATCCCAGATGACATTCTTTCCGGCAAGGTGTGTAGGTGCGTCATAGTTTTGTAGCGTCAATCCATTTTCACCCATTCGCTCCTCGCTTTCTGCATTGCCACCATTTTCATTGGATGGCGGAACCGATGAGACCGATTCCGGGATATGAACGGTTTCAGCGGTGGCTGATTCGAGTACCATTTCGGCTCCTACAGGCTCCGCAACAGCAACGGGTTGAGTGACCGTGGCCCTTTGAAAAGCGGCGATATTTTCCGGTGTCAACACAGCTTCCTGGTACCGCGGGGCACCAGTGCGCAAGGTTTTCATCAATACCCTCGAACCTGTTTGCTTTTCTTCAGAACTGGTGTAGAAGAAGGAGAGATCCACTTCCACTCCATGGGCCAGGAGTGCTGCGACCATTCCATTCAGGCTTCTGAGCGCCGTTCTTCCTTTTCTATCCGAAGGAATTGCAACATGCTCCTTGTTCCCTAATATTTCACTGGTCCATCTGGTGCAGTTAGCATTTGGGCCCAACTCTATGAATATTTTATGGTCATCATTGTAAACTGAATTGATCAAAAATGGCCAGTTGATCGCTTTGCAGCAAACTTCCGCTGCATTCTTAGAAAGTACCTTCGAGTCCAGTTCCAGTGGTTTACCAGTAATTCCAGAGTAATACGTCTTAGTAGTATCTGCCTTTACCGGCAAATCATGCATCACAAGCAGTTGATCCATCACTTCATTACAGAAGTTATGGTGCACAACATTGTTAATTTTCATGGACACGGCACGGATGCCGTAGTGCTCCAACACTCTTTTTATATCCTCCTGATGGCCCGAAATAATAATTTCATTATCCGTATGAATAAAGGTCAGGAAGATGCGCTTTTCATCGGACAATTCCCCTTCATACCACTCAGCCAAGCTCTTATATCCTATCATACCCTGGGGCAGTCGAACCAAGCTGCTCAACCAGTTGTCCTTTGCCTCTTGTTCCGAAACATTCCAGTGTTTGGCCAATAGTTTCATTTCACCACCGACCCACTCTTTGAACAATGGAGCGTCCAGAAATTTCTCATCTACCAGGTGGGCATCCCATATTTCCTGTCCGTACAACATCGCTGAGGTCTCTCCCATACTGCAACCCAAAACAGAATCGCCCTTGACTTGCAGGTACTCCTGCAGCATGCGTGTATAGGCAGCAGCATAGGTACAGCAAGAAGCCATCATAGGCAAGGCGTTCGTTTGCAATTCAAGCTCCCGTGTAGCCGCTTGGTCCGCACCCAATTTTACTAGGCTCCGTTGATAGAGATCATGTGAAAAGAACGCGTTGGACACGTCATTCACCTGTGCGCTGATATAATCATGTAACTCAGGAAAGGCTTGAAATATGCCTGTGCCCATTCCATTATAAGCAGATCCTGAACCAGGATAAACGAGGGCTATTTTACCTTGCTCTGCAAGTGGCTTTGCTACAAAACAACTTCCAGCCGGCGTCAATAGCATCTTCTCAGCTTTCCAGGCTTCCTCAATTCTGGTTTGCATATATGTGATCTCCCGAAGCAATGCTTCCGTAGATTTGGCCACCAACACAACCACCTTTTGTTTTGCACCTTTCTCACCAATGAACTCTTCAATTGCTTGATCAGAGGCATCTCGGAGTCCAGTTACCGAAGCAGATTCGTTGAGCAAATCCAGTTTTTGGATCATCTTCGTGAATGCTGCGGCCTTAACAGGAAACAGCCTTTCACCACCTTTTTGAATRAAWGGYCCWGGTTTATCCTTGSTTGGATGCCCTGCTTCTGCAAGAAYTAARTGKGYKGATGTACCRTCACAGGCCAATCCGCTGATGGCAGCACGGCGTATWTTTTGTCCTTTTTCGGTGATCCATGGCCTGGATTCTCCAGGGACATAGAATGGAGTRCCYTTRAASGMGTCTKCATGATCYGGAGCTTYCCATYTWGGWACRCCTGGCAAAAACCGATAGTAAAGGGACAAAGATGTTTTAATAATTGCMGCAATKCCAGAAGCCGAAAACGYATTRCCTATGTGCGCYTTATAAGATCCGAKYGCACATGTMAGYACSKCATTGTCATTCTTATAGGCACTSGTGAGTCCTGCAATTTCTGCGTCATCTTCGCTYTTAATWCCACTCGCCGAAACTTCCAAGAGTCCTATATCCGAWGAYTTRAGTTTCAAATGATCMAGMACCTGCCTGGCCGARGATTCRACGCTTGCTGCATCAATCTCTCCTATTTTGCTTGAAATGCCAGATTGMACAATRGCWATATCCTCTAGTGTTGCATAWACCTTATCMGCMGCGGTATCTTCTGATCGTTTTAAGACTATTGCTCCCGCACCYTCACCCACATTCCAACCRTTGGTAGCCTTGTTCCAGCCCATTGACTGAACGCCTGTGTTCATTGGATGATCGGCTTGTCGGCTGATCACACTCTCCATGCTTCCGGTAAGGTCAATTGCACCGAGCACTACCGCATCAACATCTTTGGTAGCCAACATGTTTCTGGCGATCTCCAAGGCCTTGTATACTGCATTTTCATTGGAGCTTACGGTGAATGAAGGGCCGGTGAAGTCCATAAGTGCAGAGATTCGGCTGGAGATAATGTTGCCGATAAATCCCAGGTGTTCACTGGGAGAATGATCCTCAAATCCATGAAAAATGGAGCCCTTTACCAGATTAGACAGTTTGGATTCTTGAGCTTCATCCAGGTTAATTCCAGCTTTTTGCAAGGCTTCGTTCACCTGCCAYGACATGTCCCATCGCCCCATTCGGTGATGGATCTCCAGCTCCGACTCCATTGCSGTGATTACCGCTATATTGGATGCTTTTCCTTTTACAKCGTCCAGGCCTGCATCGCTCATAGCCGCTGAGGCCACTTTGAGCATGAGTGTYTGCTGYAAGGTAAGTCGCTCAGCYTCTTTTGGTTGRATCTTAAAGCGCATRAGATCCAGCTCAAACTCTTCCAGCCATGCTCCGCTTAAATTAYYTYTATCRGGAAGATTGTATTTGGCYCTGACCTTTTCCARATGYTCCAGGCCTTTCCATCKGGCTTCCGGCAAAGGTGAAAAGTGYTGGGTRCCATTGAAYAGGGAAACATAAAATGAATCGAGGTCGGTAACCGTTCCGAAATGCAAATCCATCCCAACGATATCTAYGGACTGTGAAATGCGCTCTTTCTTTTCCTCACTCRCCGACTCACTTGGATCATAAGCTGAAACAATCATGTGGGCGTTGGTACCACCGAACCCAAATGTATTGATCCCAGCTCTTGGAATTTTACCTTTTACCGGCCACTTTATATTTTCGGTAACAATTTGATCTGATCCTATATTGCCCTTCTTCGACTTCAGAGACTCTTCCACCTTGATTGTGGCGGGAAGAAGATCCTTTTGCATGCCCAGAATGACTTTGATCATGCCGGCCATTCCAGCTGCGGTAAGCAAATGCCCCATATTGGATTTCACGCCACCGATCTTAGGCGCGGCTCCTCCATTCACAAAAAAGTCATCAATGCTATCGAACTCGGTGTTATCTCCTAAAGGTGTTCCTGTTGCATGACATTCCAGGTAGTCAATTTCACCCGGCTTGACACCGGTATTTACGTAAGCTCTTTCGAAAGCGAGCTTCTGCCCTTTGGGATTGGGACTTAGCAAGAATTTACCGTGACCATCATTCGATAAGCCTACTCCATTAAGCACGGCTAGAATATTGTCTTTATCCCTCTGCGCATCTGATAATCTCTTCAGTACGACCATTCCAGCGCCTTCAGAAGAAGTAAGTCCACCAGATTTGCTATGCATGGGTTGAGAAGGTTCATCTTCCCTGGCATACGCATGAAAATAGGAGAAGCCCATGTGGATAAAAAGCGGATCCGATCCACTGACAGCGCCGGCCAACATCATATCCGCTCGTCCATTTCTCAGCTCATCACAAGCCAACTTTACTGCGTATAGACTAGAAGCACATGCCGCATCCAGGCCAAAATGAGTTTTCTTCAATCCCAGCGCTTGGGCGATCAATGCAGCCGGTGCATTGCTCAGTAATGTGTCTCCCAGCTCCGCATTGAGATCTGAATTTGCATCTCTAACATGTACCGCGGTACCAGTGAGCTTTTCTGTAATCTCTGAAGCAAGTTCAGCATAAATGCCTGATAATACCTGTCGTGAATGCTTCGAAGGAAAGGAGAGATTACCAATGATGACACCGCATTTGTCGCCAAAGTCTTTTCCCCAATAACCACTGTCCTCCAGTGCCTGCCTGGCTACATAGAGCGACCATTGGAATTGATCAGCTTGTTTAGAAAGGATGGCTGCATTCAGGCCATACCCATTTGGATCAAATTTAAAATTTCGCACATAGCCTCCGCGAAGGGCGTAGCATTTGTCTAGTTTACCCTTTTCGGGATCATAGAATATATCAGGTGAAGCCCCAAAATCCTCTTTTGTCGACTGACTTACCAGGCTTTTATTCTCAACCAGGTTATCCCAAAACTCCTCAATCGTTTTTGAGCCGGGGAATAATCCGCCCATTCCAATTACTGCTATTTTCTCCTTCATCTACTGTCTACGAATAACGAATTTTTACGAATTTACGAATGAATAATCCGAATAATGTGGGTATTTAAGAAAACCTTCACTCTATCGTGGGTGCCATTAACCCGTCGTTTGGGTGTCATACTGAAACTGGTTGATCCGGACTGATTTTTAATTCCATCTAATTTGATGGATTTGAAATCTAAATTATTCAATGACAACCTGATGGATGACTACGCCATTAGCGGTTGTTAATTGAAGGCTATAGATACCCGCTGGGTATCTACTCAAATCCAGTTGCTTTTCAAAAGTGCCTTTAAATGAATCTATATTCTCTTTATAAATTTCCCTACCAAGATTATCAATGATCGTAAGCGCTATGGGTCCTGTGACTTCTGCGTTGAATTTGATAGTGAATATTCCGGAATTGGGGTTGGGATATACTTCAAGGTTTGCATTCAACTCAAGTTGTTGAACACTCGTGCAGATATTTACAGATACCTGTTGGGAGATACTGGTGGAACACCCCGAGCTATCCGTATAGGCGTATGTTACCAAATAGGTGTCCGCTCCGGTTGCGGGAAAGAACTGATTACCTGCAACAGCTCCGGTTCCACTGAAGGTGCCACCGGCGGGTATTCCGGTCATTGTTACTCCTGTTTCTGTTGAGCAATAGCTTGAATCCAGGCCGCTTATGCTTACTACTGGCACTGGATTTATAGTCAGGTTTATGGTCAGGAGACTATCACATCCTGCCATGTTGGGTATTGTATCTATATAAGTTCCAGACACCGTATAAATCTCATCACCGCTGGGTACGGTATAACTTGAGCAAGCAATCGGACTGATGGAGGCGTTGGTGCTATTAAGAATGGTCAAGTTGAGGGTTAGAATACTGTCACAGCCCGCTATGTTGGGAATAGTATCAGCATAGGTCCCTGATATAGTATAAGTCTCATCTCCACTGGGCACGGTATAGCTTTCGCAGGCTATCTGACTGATGGTTGCAGCACTACCAATGCCGTTAATAATGGTCAAATTAAGGGTGAGGATGCTATCTAAACCACCTGAGCTTACCATGCTTTGCATATATGTTCCGCTGGTGGTATAGGTAATGCCATTGAGTGTATACGTCCCACAAGCTGTATCCGTTACCATTGTTTGGCCTGCCAGCTGTGGTATTTTCAACCCATCGTTGATCCTATGCAAGGTCTCGTTGGTAATGACAGGTGCATTAAAGTCAAAGTAAATATCAGCTGCGTTTTGAATCACAGTACCATTTGGCAAGTTGGGATTTTGGGCCACGGTAAACGTTATAAATCCATTGCTTTGTGGTTCATTGGTATTACTGTCGGGCAATAAGATATTGTCAAAGGTCCATTCCAAAACGCGGGGGCCGTACATTCTAAAGGTGTAATTATGACTTGTAGCACCAGAGGTGACTGAAAAAATATCAAGATCCGTTGTTAAGGTGTCCCTGATCACTACGGTAAAGGCTGTATCTGTTCCGGTGTTTTGGAAACGGATTACATACTGGAGTTCTTGATTGGGAACGATATGATTGCTGTCGGTGACTCCCAAAGGATAGCCGGTTTTATCGTTGGGATCATAGCTGCCGGTGACCAACCCACAATAGATATCTGTAACAGGGTCGGCGTCATCCAAGGGGAGGAGGTTGATAAGATCGGGGGTCCAGTTATTGTTATTACCGCAAAGTTCTACGGTGGTATTGGGATGGGAATTTCCTGGGTGCAGCGGATGCTGATCGGCTTCCAACCGCCAGGTGCGCCCATCGCCTGRGAAAATAAATACAGCGCTATCGCCTCCCGCCAATAACACGGAATCCAACAGGATGAACTGCCCATCAATATAGAGTCGGACTGCTGAGAAGCAGGTCATATCCCCCGTGATGGGGTCGCCTGTATTATAGACCACGAATCGGACACTGTCATTCACACAACTCCCCTCCACCATCAAGCTGGATTTATCCCAGGGTAGCGTACAGGGAGAAATACCGGTGACAGTAGTATCCGGAAGGGTATCAAACACACAGGAATCGGCTGRGTACAGATCCGCCTGTATGCAGAGGGTTTGGCTTGGGACCGCGCTACAACTTAGGGCACAAGAAATAGAGAAACTTGCACAAACGCCTGGGTTGAGTGTTCCCACATCAAAGCGGTAGGTATTATCCCCCAGCAAGGTATAAGGCAAAGTAGCTGATTGCACCATGAATAGAGGATCCAATTGCACCTCCACATAGGCGCTGTCCAACACTCCTGTAGCGAGGTTTTGATTACATGCCTGTACATATACCTTTTGATTGCTGAAGCATCGCCTYAAAAAAGGYGCRTGTAWRGAKACATYSGGGCTTGCGCARGGCGCGGTAGAAACAAACCCAAAGGAAGGAGCATAGGTGAGGCCGTTAGGGTCAGTAACGGTAAAGGTTTGTGATACTGGACAGGTAAGCTGCCATTTGCCGGAGGTATCGGCTGTAATGGTATAGGTATTTGCAGGTAAAGAGTCAATAAACCAGTTACCTCGCGTATCGGTTTGCACCACTATGTTTCCGGGATTAATCGTCAACGTTCTCCCTGACAAACCAATTTCATTAGTATCGCGTATACAATTCACACTGATATCATTAAATACAAAACCGGTCACTCCTGGTTGCTGTAGCTCAATTACAAAAACTTCATTAAGGCCAGTAGCAATCAAATTAAAGGTCCCCCCGCTCGGATCAAAATTTACCATATTTTCATAAAATCCAGTTACATACACATGTCCCGAGGCGTCAGTTCTGATGGAATTACCACGATCACCTCCTGTTCCGCCCATGGATTTGGCCCAAATAAAATTCCCCATGGCATCTAACTTTTGGATAAACACATCGTCCAGACCACTTGAAATCAAGTTGAAGGTCGATGCACTTGGGTCAAAATCTGCCGTATCCTTATAAAATCCAGTTACATAAACATGGCCCGAAGCATCGGCAGTGATGGATTTACCATAATCATATGACGTTCCCCCCATGGATTTGGCCCAAATAAAATTTCCGAAGGCATCTAACTTCTGGATAAACACATCACTCTGACCACTTGAAGTCAAGTTGAAGCTATCCACACCAGGGTCAAAATCTGACGTTCCATAATAATTTCCAGTTACATACACATTGCCCGAGGCATCCGTACTGATAGACCTACCTTTATCAACGTTTGTACCCCCCATTGATTTAGCCCAAATAAAATTCCCCAAGGCATCTAACTTTTGGATAAAAATGTCTCTAGAGCCATTTGAAGTCAAATTGAAGGTATCCACACCCGGATCAAAATCCGTTGTATCACTATAATATCCAGCTATATACACATTGCCAGAATCATCGGTGATGATGGAATAACCTTGATCTTCTGATACTCCCCCCACGGATTTGGCCCAAATAAAATTTCCCAAGGCATCTAACTTTTGGATAAAAACATCTGAGAAGCCATTTGCAGTCAAATTGAAGATCGCCCCACTCGGGTCAAAATCTACTGTGCCTTGATAAAATCCAGTTACATACACATTGCCAGAGGCATCAGTTGTGATGGATCGACCATAATCACTAGATGTACCACCCATGGATTTGGCCCAAACAAAATTTCCACCGGCATCCAACTTTAGGACAAAGACATCAAAAGAGCCATTAAAAGGGCCAGTAGAAGTCAAATTGAAGGTAGCCCCACTCGGATCAAAATCTACCGTGCCGAAATAAGTTCCCGTTACATACACATTGCCCGAGGCATCAGTTGTGATGCAATAACCATTATCTCCGGCTGCTCCCCCAATGGATTTGGCCCAAATAAAATTACCGTTAGGATCTAATTTTTGGATGAAAATGTCTGTTTGGGCATTTGCAGTCAAATTGAAAGTCGCTCCACTCGGATCAAAATCTGCCGTGCCTTGATAACGTCCAGTTACATACACATTGCCTGAGGCATCGGTTGTGATGGATTCACTAATATCACTAGATGTTCCCCCCATGGATTTGGCCCAACCGAATATGGGGTCCTGGGCGTTTGCGTTTTGTGTGATCCCGAAAAAAAGGGCGCTATATAAAATAGCGGTGCATAGGATAAAGAGGTGGTGCAACTTCTTCATAGCATTTTGTTGTAAGAAAGGCTATTATGCCTTTTATCTGGTTGAAGATACAAATCTTTGTAACATTCAATAATATGAAAAAACATGACCCCATCAAGGCAGATTTCATATATGATCTGTTTTAGTGCATAAGTGGTGGCGACGAGTTCATAAGCGGTATGCAGGGGAAATTGTTTTTTGCTTTGGAAAGGAGATAGGGTGGCCTTAGGACATCAGGTGGGAACACCTGACGGCACACAAATGGCAAATTTTTTTTCTCTATTCAATTATAATCTGTCTGATAATTATCCCATTTTCAGTTACCAATTGCAGATTATAGATACCCGCTGGATATTCACTTAAATCCAGCTGCTTCTCATAGTCACCTTTAAATGAATCTAAATCCTCGTTATAAATTTCCCTACCAAGATTATCGATGATCGTAAGTGTTAAAGGCCCTGTGACTTCTGCGTTGAATTTGATGGTGAATATTCCGGAATTGGGGTTGGGATATACTTCAAGGCCAGCGTTCAATTCAAGTTGTTGAACACCCGTGCAGATATTCACGGTTACCTGCTGGGAGATGCTGTTGGAGCACCCGGAGCTATCCGTATAAGCGTATGTTACCAAATAGGTGTCAGCTCCCGTTGCGGGAAAGAACTGATTACCTGCAACAGCTCCGGTTCCACTGAAGGTGCCACCGGCGGGTGTTCCTGTCATTGTTATTCCTGCTTCTTTTGAGCAATAGTTCGAATCCAGGCCGCTTATGATTACTACTGGCACTGGATTTATAATCAGGTTTATGGTGAGGAGGCTATCACAACCTGCTGTGTTGGGAATTGTATCTGTATACGTCCCGGATACAGTATAAGTCTCATCCCCACTGGGCACCGTATAACTTTCGCAGGTAATTGGATTTATTGTCGCGTTGGTGTTGTTGATGAATAAATTGATTGTAATGATGCTATCACATCCTGCTGAGTTGGGAACAGTGTCCATAAAAGTCCCCGAGAGCGTGTAGGTTTCATCTCCACTGGGTACTGTATAGCTTTCGCAAGCAATACCGCTGATAGTAGAACTATTGCTATTGTTAATAGTAAGATTGATGGTCAGGATGCTATCGCAACCAACCATGTTGGGGATGGTGTCCATATATATCCCTGATACAGTGTGGGCTTCATCACCACTGGGTACTGTATAACTTTGGCAAGCAACCGGATTGATAATAGCGCTAGTGCCGTTAATGGATAGGTTTATGGTTAGGATGCTGTCGCAGCCTACCATATTGGGAACTGTATCAATATACGTCCCCGATATAGTATATGTCTCATCACCACTGGGCACCGTATAGTTTACACATGCAACTGGAGTAATTGTAGCACTGCTGTTATTAATTGACAAATTAATAGTTATGATACTGTCACAGCCCGCTATGTTGGGAATAGTATCAGCATAGGTACCTGATACAGTATAAGTCTCATCTCCACTGGGTACCGTATAACTTGTACACGCAATTGGACCAATGGAGGCATTGGTGCTATTATTAACCGTCAAGTTGAGGGTTAGAATACTGTCGCAGCCCGACATGTTGGGAATGGTGTCATAATAAACCCCAGATGTGGTATAGGTCTCATCTCCACTGGGCACCGTGTAGCTTTGACACGTCACTGGATTCAAAGTAGCTCTGGTGCTATTGATTGTAAGGTTGAGGATGATTATACTATCCAAGCCTCCTAGACTTGCTAAGTTTTGCATATATGTGCCAGTAGCCGTATACATAAATCCATTAAGGGAGTACGTTACACAGGCCGTATCTGTAACTGTTGATTGTCCTGCTAATTGAGGAATTTTTAACCCATCATTGATCCTATGCGAGGTCTGGTTGGTAATGACAGGTGCATTAAAGTCAAAGTAAATATCAGCTGAGTTTTTAATCACCGTGCCATTTGGCAAGTCGGGATTTTGAGCCACGGTAAACGTTATAAATCCATTGCTTTGTGGCTCATTGGTATTGCTGTCGGGCAATAAGATATTATCAAAGGTCCATTCTAAAACGCGAGGACCGTACATTCTGAAGGTGTAATTATGGCTGGCAACACCGGAGACTACTGAAAAAATATCAAGGTCTGTTGTTAAGGTGTCCCTTATCACTACCGTAAAAGCAGTATCTGTCCCGGTGTTTTGGAAACGGATTACATACTGGAGCTCTTGATTGGGAGCTATGTAATTGCTGTCAGTGACTCCCAAAGGATAACCGGTTTTATCGTTTGGGTCATAACTTCCTGTGACCAACCCGCAATAGATGTCGGTAACGGGGTCGGCGTCATCCATGGGGAGGATATTGAACAGATCGGATGTCCAGTTATTTGAATTGCCACATAGTTCTATTGTAGAATTGGGATTGGAATTTCCAGGATGCAGTGGATGCTGGTCTACTTCCAACCTCCAGGTGCGCCCGTCTCCTGAGAAGAAAAACACCGCGCTATCACCTCCTGCCAATTGCACGGAATCCAACAGGATGAATTGCCCATCAATATAGAGCCGGACTGGTGAGTAACACATCATATCCCCTGTTCCAGGGTCGCCTGTATTATAGACCACAAAACGGATGCTGTCGTTCACGCAGCTAGCCTCTACCAATACGCTAGATTTATCCCAAGGCAGAGAACAGGACACCACACCACCCACTGAGGAATCAGGTAGTGCATCAAAAACACATGAGTCAGCTGGGTACAAATCTGCTTGTACACAAAGGGTTTGGCCTAAAATTGCGTTACAACTGAGTAAACAGGAAATGGAAAAACTCGTACACATGCCTGGAAATAAAGTTCCAACTTCAAAACGATAGGTATTATTTCCCACCGCGGTATAAGCCAATGAGGCTGATTGTACTATAAACAGCGAATCTAATTTCACCTCTACAAAAGCGCTGTCCAGCGCTTCCACGGCGATATTTTCATTACATGCTTGTACATATACCTTTTGATTGCTAAAGCATCGCCTTAAAAAAGGTGCGTTTATGGACACATCAGGGCTTGCACATGGTATGGTGGAAACAAATCCAAAGGAGGGTGCGTAAGTGAGGACATTAGGATCAGTAACAGTAAAAATTTGAGATACCGGGCAGGTTCGCTGCCATTGTCCTGAGGTATCAGCGGTGATAGTGTAAGTATTTGCAGGTAACGAGTCAATAAACCAGTTTCCGCTACCATCCGTTTGCACCACAATATTCCCGGGATTTATTGTTAAACGCCGACTTGCTAATGCGATTTCATTATTACCCTGGACACAGTCACTATTAAAATCATTAAACACCAAACCTGTAATTCCTTTTTGCCTCAGCTCAAGTATAAAGACATCATTAATACCATTGGAAGTCAAATTGAAGATCCCCAAACTTGGGTCAAAATCCGCCGTACCTTCGAATCTTCCCGTTATATATACTTTTCCAGAGGAATTGGTCGCAATTGAAAAACCGGATTCACTGGATGCACCTCCAATAGATTCGGCCCAAACAAAATTCCCAAGTGCATCTAACTTTAAAACAAAAATTTCAGTGAGGCCATTAGAAGTCAAATTAAAGGTCGTTCCATTCGGATCAAAATCTATCGTGCCTTGATAAAATCCAGTTATATAAGCACTGCCCGAAGCATCGGTAGTTATGGATTTACTTCCGTCATAGTTGGTTCCACCGATGGACTTGGCCCATTTAAAATTTCCGTTAGCATCTAATTTTTGAATAAAAAAATCATCAAAGCCATTTGAAGTTAGGTTGAAGGTCATCCCACTCGGGTCAAAATCAGAAGTACCTTCGAAATCTCCGGCTATATACACATTGCCAAAGGCATCAGTGCTGATCGACTGAACGTAATCATAGTTTGGTCCCCCGATGGATTTAGCCCAAATCAAATTCCCATTTGCATCTAACTTAAGGATAAAGCCTTCTTCATCGCCATTAGAAGTCAAATTAAAAAGAGACACACTAGGATCAAAATCCGCCGTTCCTGTATATCTTCCAGCTACATGCACATTTCCAGAGGCATCAATTGCGACGGATGTACCAATATCTGCGTCCATTCCCCCCATAGTCTTGACCCAAATAAAATTCCCATTAGCATCTAACTTTTCGACAAAAATATCGCTTAGACCTTTAGAATTCAAACTGAAAAATGCCACCCCGGGATCAAAGTCCACCGTATTCCCATAAACTCCAACTATATACACATTGGCTAAGGAATCTGTCGTGATGGACATACCTATATCTAGAGTGGTTCCTCCGATCGATTTAGCCCAAATAAAATTCCCCAAGTTATCTAGCTTTAGGATAAAAACATCGAAACCACTTTGAGCAATTAAATTGAACATTGCTACACCCGGATCAAAATCTGCTGTGTCACCAAAACTGCCAGTAACATATACATTTCCAAAGTCATCGATAGTAATGGATTCACCACGATCCTGCCAAGATCCTCCAACGGATTTAGCCCAAATAAAATCCCCGTTTACATCCAACTTTTGGATAAAGACATCGTCAAGTCCATTCGAGGTCAAATTGTAGACAGCTGTGCTTGGATCAAAATCTACRGTACCGGAATAAGTGCCAGTCACATATACATTACCCGATGCATCCGTAGTAATTGACTTACCACTATCAAAGCTTGTATCTCCAACCGATTTGACCCAGTTGAGAATGGGCTCCTGAGCTTGCAAGGTTGTTGTCGCCCCGAGCAACAAGACGTTACACAAAACAGCAGAACAGATGATAAAAGAGTGGTAAAAATGCCTCATAGCCATCCCTAGATAAAGAGCTTCCAGTTTATCAAACTTAAGTATTTATCTGATAACCAGCGCACCGCCCTCTTACTCACAATTCCTTAGGTTCACGAAACCCATTGCTCATGATAACGATAAAACTGAACTGGCGGGTAAATTGACTAATCCCAAACAAGATCCCGACTCAAAGTCACTCTCGCTTCACTGCTCTTCATGTAGACTTCTCCGGTGTCGGAGTCGAAGGCGGTGATATCCGCCTGCATGCCGAATTCATCAGATTTCAATACCTGAAGCTGGACATAAAATGGTTTACCAAAAGGAAACACCCGGTAAATCTCCACCTTGTCTGTACTTAGCGGAAGACTTGCAGCATCATAGAATTTCCTAATCCAGATGAGCAGACTTTGGTACATTACGTCGGTAAGAAATACATTGAGGTCCTTAACGGGAAATTGCCCTTGTCTTTGTTCGGATACGCCCTCATGTTCGCACAAGAGCAAGACGCCTTCTTCGTCCAGCTGCAATACCTTCTTAACACCTTGGAAATCTGTTCCGTGAAAAAGCGTACCATCACTGTAAATTCCTGAAGCATCTTCCAGGACAACTTCAATCTTGCTCAAATCCGGTAAAGGCATCATTGGAGCCTCTGGCCTTCCACTGGCCAGACTGATCACTGCCTGATAATGATTGGTAGGCAAAGTTGCGCCGCTCTCACTGGAAATAGTTACTTCCACAGTCACAATGTCTTCATTCTTTTTAAGCTCTTTCAAAGTCACCAAGTATTCATCAGCCTGGTTGCCGTCAAATACGATTCCCTTGAACAGTTTGACTTTCTCGGCCTTGAATAAATGAAATCCAGGGTAGAGATCAGCTGCTGTCTGAGCCATCCATGTAGACGCGTTAATGATGGGCAACACCGCATTGCCTTGAATTACATGATGCTTCAAAAATGGATTTGCACTCTCCAGCAAGGTCCGGTGAATCTTATGGGTTTTAAGTGGGCCAGAAGTATTGGTCTTGGCCATTGGCAACGTTGAACCCAAAATGACTTGTGCCTGTGATTCGTATTGCTCGGACATCTGGTCAATCATGGATCTTGGGCCTTCATCAGTCGGCACAAGAGACACCTGGTAATCGTCAAATATCTTTTTGAGCTCAGGGCTCACCATGCCACTGTCCCATGCTCCCCAATTGATGGAAACCGTGTGAATATCGGGATGGTTTTTCTTGAACAGGTGCGCTGCACGGTTCAGAATTTCATTCGCAATAGCATAATCCGTCTGACCCGTGTTTCCATAAAAACCAGCTACAGAAGAGAACAGGACCACCCTTTTGATTTTTTCTAAATCTACATTTTGTAGCATGGCTAGCAGTCCTTTGATCTTGACATCGTAAACCGCATCAAAGTCATCCTCCGTTTTGTTTTCAATGAGTTTATCGGCCAATCTACCGGCTCCGTGCACAATTCCTGTGATAGCACCCATTTGCTTCACGCCTTCAGCAACTCCTGATTGAAGTGATTCAGGGTCTGTCACATCAGCAGCTACATAATAGGCCTCCCCTCCATTGGTTCTGATATCGGCCAGCGTCTGCTTGATCTCCCGATCTGCCTGAACCGCGTTCACCATGTACATCACAGCTTTCGGCAAGGGTTTTTCACCTTTCGCCTTGAGCTCCTCCATGGCCTTTCTCTTGAGAACATCTGTTTCGGTTATACTTTCCGCCCAGGCGGGTTCCTCCTCAGATAATTCTGACCGGCCAACAATCACAAATTTGCATTTGTAGGCAGCAGCCATTTCCAGGACACACTTTGAAGTTACGCCTCGTCCACCACCGCTTACCAAAAACACATCGCCCTGTTGAATTTTGGTTTTCAATTTAGATGAGTCCACGTTGGGCATGCGGTCAGCCAGTAAGGTATGTCTTTCTCCTGCAGCGTTATAACACGTGTCGAGTATGCACTGATCGGCGTCGTATAATTCCGCCAAAATATGTTCACTGGCTTTTTCCGATTTGATGTCAGGCGCCAGATCTACTCCCCTACAAAACACATTGATCCATTCCTGGTTGAGTGACTTGGTCAGTCCAAAAAGCCCTCCACCAAATACGGAAACAGTGCCGGGGTTTTGAGTGCCCAGAGCACCATCTAATCTCGTTACCACCATAAAGGCAGTTCTGTGCTTTTCACTGATCTCATTCAAGGAGCCTTTCAGGTGTTTGGCCAATAAATAAGCAGCTTTGGTAAGTCCCTTTTCCTTCTCGAATTGCAAGCCAAATTGCCCAAGCGGGAACCTGAAATGAGGATGTAGGTGAATGAATTGGCTTACTTTACCACCCAGTCCGTCTACGACATTTTTTATTGCAGCGTCTGAAATTTCAGTGATCACATGTTCCTGTATACCAGCGGGTAAGGTCATGCCAGATTTACGGACAATCGTTGAAGGAAAAGTAAGAACAGCCACTTCCAAGCCTTTCTCCATCAAGTAAGAACACAGGGTAGAAGTTAGGCCCGTACCTTCATTGGTAATCAGCGTGATTTCACCTTTCTCATGGGCGATCTCAAGCCTATCCGGGTTGGGAATAAACTTCAGAATAACATCGGATCGTCGAACGTTCGGATAAGCACTTACACTTGATTCGATCGGAGCCGAGGTTACGTTTACGTTAGCCGCAGTATCAATCTGACCGTCAGCCTGCGGCTCTATTGACGGTTCAGACTTTTTTTTTTCCGCCTTCGATAAGGCTTCCTCCTTCGCTATCGCTTCGGCGGACAAATCGGCGGACAAGTCAGCCGGAGGTGCTCCTCCCGCTTTATCCGTTATGTAATCTACGATCTGTTCTAAGGTTCTTAACTCTGCCAGTTCCTGTGGATTGACACCATCAATGGCAGGATTAGAAGCTGTCATGGCCCCGAATATCTCCACTCGTTTGATGGAATCAATGCCTAGATCTGCCTCCATATCCATGGTCAGTTCGAGCATTTCAGCAGGATAGCCTGTTTTCTCCGCGATCACTTCTAGCAAGGAAGCTTCAATTTCTCCTCTCGCAACCGATTCATTTGAAGCGGCAGGTGTACTTCCATTTAATGATGGAGCCGAACCATTAAGCTGTGTCGCTGCTGGTGTGGCTACTCCATTTGAAGAAGCTATAGGTTGCCCTCCTCCGGTATCAGTCTTCGCCGAGGCTTCCTCCTTCGCTATCGCTTCGGCGGATAAATCGACCGACAAATCTGGAGGAGTTCCTCCCGCTTTATCAGTGATGTAATCGACTATTTGCTCGAGTGTTCTTAACTCGGCCAACTCCTGTGGATTTACCCCTTCTATTGCTGGATTGTCAGCAGTCATGGCACCAAAGATCTCCACTCGTTTGATGGAGTCAATACCCAAATCCGCTTCCATATCCATGGTTAGCTCAAGCATTTCCGCAGGATATCCAGTTTTTTCTGCAATGACTGCGAGCAAGCTGGACTCAATTGCAGCTCTATCTACAGTCCCATTGGATGCTGTAACAGGTGTTGCAGCTGCAGGGACTGGTGTTTCCGCTACGGGTTCAACTACCGCAGGTGTCGGAGTTGGCGTAGCAGCCGCAGGTATTGGCGCTGATGCAGCGCTCGCAGAACCACCCGCTTTTTCCGATATATAATCAACAATTTGTTCCAGGGTTCTCAATTCCGCTAACTCCTGTGGATTGACACCCTCAATGGCTGGATTATCTGAGGTCATCGCACCGAAGATCTCCACGCGTTTGATGGAATCAATACCCAAATCCGCTTCCATATCCATGGTCAGTTCCAACATTTCAGAAGGATAACCAGTTTTTTCGGCGATTACCATGAGCAAGCTGGTTTCGATTGCTGCTCTATCCACGCCACCGTTAGATGGTGCCGCGGGGGACGCAGCCGCGGGTGCAGGCGTTACAGCTACTGGTTCAACGGGTGCAGGTGCAGGTGTCGGTACAGCAGCTGCTGGAGCAGGTGCAGCGCTTGCCGATCCGCCCGCTTTTTCTGATATATAGTCTACAATTTGCTCCAGGGTTCTCAACTCCGCTAACTCTTGCGGATTTACGCCCTCAATGGCAGGATTATCCGCAGTCATGGCGCCGAAGATCTCCACGCGTTTGATAGAATCTATGCCTAGATCTGCTTCCATGTCCATGGTCAGTTCAAGCATTTCTGAAGGATAGCCCGTTTTCTCTGCGATTACGGTAAGCAAGCTTGCCTCGATGGCTGCTCGATCCACTCCTTCGTTCTTCGATGCTTCAGGTGTACTTGCTATCGGTGCAGGACTTTCAGCTATCGGTGCAACCGGCGGAGCTGCGGGTGTAGGTGTCGCCGCGGTTGGTGTATGCGCCAGCGTTTCTGAGGATGCCGCTAGCTGAGGTGATTCAGGTATTGCAATGGGTGCCGGGGGCGTACCGCTTCCTAGCATAGCTCCACTGGTAATCCGAACCAAGATGTCTTCTATCTTGCTCTGCTTATCTGTAAGGCGCTCCAGGTTTTCCTGCAACTTCCTCAATATATCCAATTCCGTTTTATTCATATCGCTTTCCTCGTTATCGTTGATTATTTTCATGGTCGGGGTACCATTTTCAGCCATTGGTGGCACACCCGAGATCGATGACTCCTGAGCTACAGGCCTTTCCAAGATATGGACGGTTTCTGTACTTTCATGAATCAAGTCTTCATGCTTTTTACGCGTTCCTTCCGATACATAATTATTACCGCTAATGGTAACCGACATTTTTCCCTTTTCTGCCTTTTCATGATAAGGGTCCGAAAATCGATCGAATCCCTGTACTTCCATTCCCATTACTGCCAGTTGAATAGCAGCTTCGCAAAGCTGCTTGTCGCTGTCCTTCTTGGGATTGGCATTTAGGGCCACCGTAATGTGTTCCTGATCACCTAAGATATCTTTAACCAAGTTGGTAAGGATACCCCTAGGTCCGAATTCAATAAAGACTCTTGCTCCATCAGCGTACATGTTTTCAACCTGCTCTTTAAACAGAACTGGACTCAACATGTGCTTGGATAACGTTTCCTTTATTTTTGGCGCTCGAATGTTGTATTTCTGACCAGTAGTATTGGAATACACCGGCTTAGTAACGCCTTGAAACTTCGCTTTAGCAATTGCATCGGCAAAAGGTTGRTGYGCATGTGCYACGAAWGGCGTATGRAAAGCTGCYGACACSCGYAACATYTTAGGWGAKAGWCCYTCRTGTTCCARYTTGTCCTTCAGYTGCTTYAAACTGTCWSTTGCTCCGCCAAGTATGATCTGCTTTCCTGAGTTAATATTGGCTATTTGAACATCTGCGTAAGCTGAAATTCTGGCCTTAACGTCTTCAACAGTTCCTTGCACAGCCAACATGGATCCGGTATCCCCATCTCCCTTCAGCGCCATCGCATCTCCCCTACTTTTAGCTAACTTGTAGTACACATCATCATCCATGGCACCGGCAGCCCAAAGAGCGGTGAGTTCACCAAAGCTATGACCAGCATAGAAATCAGGACTGAATCCCTCATGAGAAAAGAGTTTGTACATGCCAACGCTGAGCGCTCCTATAGCAGGCTGCGCAAATTCTGTCTGCCTCAAATCTTCTTCCTGTTTATCGCGATCATCATCGTTAAATACAGGAGTTGGGTACACTTTATCCGTTAAAGGAGCTTCTTTTCTGGATTCAAACAARGCATTTGCCTTTTGAAAAGAAGTTCTRATGGTCGGATAGGCACACGCCARGCTGTTTCCCATATTGACATACTGAGAACCTTGCCCGGAGAACAACGCCACCACTTTGTCTTGGTTATTCAAAGCCGAAGCCCGATACCAAATACCTTCAATAGGATGCTCCCATGTCATGTCATCCTTCTTCTCTCCTAACATCTTAATGGCAATCCCAAATTTCTTAATGGCGTCCGCAATACTCACGGCAACAAATCCAATCCTTGGATTAATCTTAGGGATTGTTTCTTCCTGCGAGTACTTAGCCAAGGCTGCAAATGCCTTAGGCGCCCCTTCGCCCTGTAGGCTTTCGAGTCTATTGTTGAGTTCTGCATTCAGATCATGAGCGCTTATCGCATGCACCAGAATCATTTTATTGAGAGAGTGAACCCGGTAGTTTTCCGTATGCTCCTCACTGAACTCTTCCATTGCTATGTGGACATTCACACCTCCGAATCCAAAGGCGGAAACACCTGCCCTCCTTGGCGTTTTAGACGACTTGGCAAACCAGGGCCGTGTAGCCGCATTGATGTAGAATGGTGAACTATCAATATCCATATCAGGCGCAGGCCTGGACACATTGATCGTTCCAGGCAAAACCTTGTGATGCAGGGCCAATGCCGCTTTTACCATACCCGCCACGCCAGCTGCAGCCTTTGTATGCCCTATCTGTGATTTCACACTTCCAAGGGCAATGTGGCCGAGACTCGCATTTCCATCAGCGAATACCATCTTCATCGATTTCCCTTCCGACAGATCTCCGGCCACTGTTCCTGTTCCATGCGCTTCAATCAATCCAACTGAAGATGCCTCAAAACCTGCTTCTTCATATGCTCTATTCATTGCCAAAGCCTGCCCCTGGGGCCGTGGTGCGTAAACGCTTTTAAATCTCCCGTCACTCGAGCTTCCCAACCCATTGATGGTCGCATAAATTCTGTCGCCATCCCTTACCGCATCATCCAGACGTTTACAGACAATCATTCCTACCCCTTCTCCGATTAGCATACCGTCAGATTCGTGATCGAACGGCCGACTTCGTCCCTTCTTTGAGAATGCTGGAGTTTTAGAAAAGCTCATGTACATGAAAGGAGAGTTATCTGTATCTACTCCTCCGGTGATCATCATATCACAACGTCCTTCCAGCAGCTCCCCTACTGCCATTTTAATCGCAGAAAGAGAAGCAGCACACGCTGCATCCACCACACAGTTAATACCGCTTAGGTCGAAACGATTGGCTACTCTTCCAGAGATTACATTGCCCAACATCCCAGGAAAAGAATTTTCATTCCAGGGAATATAAGCTGTGCTCATCTTCTCGATGGCCTCTTCAATCTTTTCTTCAGAAAGTCCGATGGACTCCAATGATTTTCGCCAAATCGGGTACTGCAACCGACCTGTCAAAGGCGTGATCAGCTTCTGACCGCCACCCACACCGAGGATCACTCCTGTTTTTTCTTTTATCCCTGCACTTAACTTTTCTGACCCTGGGGCATAACCCGCATCAACCAGTGCATCTTTAGCCACCATGAGTGCCAATAGCTGAGAAGCATCGGTTACTTCAAGGATATTGGGCGGCAGGCCGAATTCCATGGGGTCAAAATCCACATCCGGGATAAAGCCTCCAACTTTACAATATGTTTTATCTGGAACTGATGGATCCGGATCGTAATAATCATCAATACTCCATCGACTATCTGGGATTTCACGGATGCTGTCTACCCCCAGCAATATATTCTCCCAATATTTTTCAACATTATCCGCATCTGCAAACATTGACGACATGCCAATAATTGCAATGGGATTCTTCCTCAATAAATCAATTGTTTTAGCCATTTTTTCCTACGTGTGAATTTCCTCCAATTTCCGCTTCTCTATATTAAGACACGAAAAAGTCCGATTTGTGACAAAATTTTGAACTTCATTTCTCCCCTTTAAAATAGAAGGCTGTCATCCTATTTCTCACCCCCGAAGATATCCTACAAAAATGTGCATCTTCTCATACGAACATTTAAGAAATTTGTTTCCTTTTATCCTCAGATGGTTCAATCCACGAACCCGTCACTTACATTCGGATCAATTATGTGCGCTCAAAGGTACTCAGGATTAAGGAAATCTTTCATCTTCAACGCGACAATTCACACAATCAGACCTGTGCGGAACATTTACCTCTTGTGTCGTGTCAACCAGGGATGCCTATCTAGTGTAAAAGAGAGCTGGCGGGATGTTGATGACGTTGAAAAGCTGATGAGTGTGGCTTAATGTGCCTCATGTTTGATCCGCACGGTGTGAATAAATGTTAAAAGCGCTGCCTTTGGTATCCCTTACCCCCTTTTCTTTATCTTTGCGCCTCTGGATAAGATGAAACTATTGCTCCATAAATTAGTGGTATTCGCTGTGTTATGCAGTCCTTTATCTGCATTTGCATGGCAGTTAAGCGGTATGATAACGGACTCCCTCCATCAACCAATTCCTTATGCCAGTGTGTTCATCAAAAACACCACCCATGGTGTTGCAACAAATCTCAAAGGGCAATATTTTCTTGAGCTCAGTGATGGGGACTATGCCCTGGTTGTTCAAACGCTCGGCTACCAAAAGGAAGAGGTTGCCTTCACCATTCGTGGAGCCAATAAAAAGTTAGACGTTACCCTGAAACAAACCGCCACAGCCCTTGATGGAGTTAGTATCTCCGCAGACAGAGAAGACCCAGCTTATCCGATTATCAGAGCGGCCATTGCGAACAGAAAAAAGTTCCGTTCACCAGCCAAAACATTCGCGTGCAATACCTATATCAAGGCCAGTTTGCAGAGAGAATACTTTACACACGATACGCTAAACAGAAAGGCACGTGACACGGTAGCCAATGAGCTCACCAAGGAGAATATGAATTTCATAGAAACCTATGGGAAGGCTTATTTTCAAGCGCCGAATAACTGGAAAGAGATCAAAACAGCCATAAAAGATCTCAGTGAGAACTACAGCGCCACAGTAAGTGTTTCAATCGATCAAGGTAATGGAGAAAGCTATTCTTCTGACTTTGTAAATCGCAACTTGTTTAAGGCCGAGCTTTCCGAGGCAGACTTCAATTTCTACTACAACAATTTACATCTAAAGAGTTTGGGGCCTGTGCCTTTCATCTCTCCCATAAGCAGTATGGCCTTTTTGAGCTACAAATATCGACTGGATGAATTGTTCGAACAAGACGGTAGGTGGATCAACAAAATTGAAGTTATTCCAAAGAGAAAGGACGCAGCGCTTTTTGCTGGGTATATCTACATCGTAGAAGATTTATGGAACATCAAAGCAGTTGATCTGACACCCGATAAATCAGAACTGTACAATTTTCGGTTTTTCAGGATCCTACAGGATTATGAGCTGGAGGGGGATAGCGCATGGCTCCTACACAGGGAGGAGTTCTTTTATAACGCGAAAGAGGGCAAAGAAATGATTCTCGGAAACACGATCATTATGTATTCAGACTATAAGCTGGATACCGTATTTCACAAAAAGTTCTTCAATAATGAGTTAAGGATTACCATGTACGATGCATATGAAAAAGACAGCGTATTTTGGGCTGAACACAGGCCCATCACACTCAGGGATGACGAAGTAAAATTCATGCGTACCCAGGATAGCCTCACCTCTGTGTATGAGAGTGAGGAGTATATGCGCGAACAGGATAGTATTAGAAATCGCATAGATATATGGGACATCCTGCTCAACGGAATTGGCCACCAGAATAGCTTTAAAAAGCATACAATATTTTTCAATCCAATTATTGAGCAAATGCGATTGTTAGGTGTTGGAGGATACCGTCATGCCCTAGGTGGTAATATCGACAAGGAATTCTCAAAGGCCACCAAATTGGGTTTATTTTATGAATTGAACTACGGCTTTCACAATAAGGATCTCAAAGGTTTAATTGGAGGAGATTTGCTCTACAACCCAAAGAAATTTGGACGAATTCATGCCGAATATCGGAATACCTATGAGCTATTGAACGAGTTTGAAAGCTTTCAGTCGATATTTAGCCGGGGTAATTATGTGAACGATTTATTCTATTCCTTCGGACATGAACTGGAGATTGTCAACGGATTGTTTGTGGACGTATCGCTGGAACTGGGCCAAAAGAAACCCATATCTGGTATTGAACTTTCAGATTGGAGCAAGGAAGTATTTGGTGACTTCAATCAACCCACAGATTTTGATCCATTTAATGAAGTTGTAATGGACATCTACGTCCGATATACTTTTGGACAAAAGTATATGACTGCTCCATATAAAAAGATCAACATTCCCTCCAAATGGCCAACTATTTCTTTAAACTACATTAAAGGAGTTCCAGACGTTTTAAAAAGTACCGTTGATTTTGATTTTATTGAGCTCAAATTCAGGGATGACATTACGGTTGGCACGATTGGAGAAAGCAAAATCAGGGCGGCAATAGGGTCCTATGTGAACGCCAAGGATGTGAGAATTACCGACTTTAAATATTTTAGAAGAAGCGACCCTATCTGGTTTAGCAACCCATTGCAGAGCTTCCAACTTATGCGGCCGGATTCAGGTGCGATTGCAACGAAGAACCCTTACCTGATGCTTAATTATCTACACAACTTCAACGGCACCTTACTCAACAAGATTCCACTGCTCAAAAAGCTACATCTACAGGCCGTTGGTGGAGCGGGAATACTGTTGGTAAATGATAAAGATGATTTTCAGCATGCAGAGATCTTTGCAGGTGTTGAATGGCCCTTCAGAATCAAACGCCAGCTGATGAAAGTTGGGATTTACTATGCTGTTGCACAAAGCAACCAAAGTGACCTCAGCGGCGAAATCAAAATTGGGTTTGACTTCTTTAATAGCTGGACCAATAAGTGGAGTTATTGAGGATTTCGGATTTAGGAATCAGGAATCAGGAATCAGGAATCAGGAATCAGGAATCAGGAATCAGGAATCAGGAATCAGGAATCAGGAATCAGGAATTTTAAAGTTGGCATTTCTACCGCAAAACATCATGCTCCAATCGGGGAGACAAGAATGAGGAGCCAGTATATTCGCGCGTTGTTAAATATCAATAAAAGGGCATCGAGATGAGGCCGAAAACAATTATTAATTCTTAAAAAACGTAATAATCTTTTGAGCCAACTCCATTCCAATCCTGTCTTGTGCCTCAAGCGTAGCAGCTCCGATATGTGGAGATAAAGAAATCTTATCATTCATCAAAACTTGCATAGCAGGAGTGGGTTCATTCTCGAAGACATCCAGGCCAGCATAGGCTAGTTTTCCTGATTCTAGTGCCCCAATAAGCGCCATCTCGTTAATCACACCTCCACGTGCACAATTGACGATTCCAACGCCATCTTTCATCAAGTTAAACTCCTTTTTCCCGATCACCGGTTTATCACCTCCTGGAATGTGAATGGTGATGTAGTCACTTTCCTTGAGTACTTTGTTAAATGCAATGGTCTTAATGTCTACAGGAACTACATGTCCATTTACACTCACCTCAATAGTGACATCTTCAATTAAAGGATCAGTGGCGATCACTTTCATTCCAATTCCAAGCGCAATGTTTGCGGTAGCTTGACCTATCCGTCCGATACCAATAATCCCCAATGTCTTTCCACGTAGCTCCGTTCCCTTTGCGAACTTCTTCTTGAGATCCTTAAATCGTGTGTCGCCCTCCAGTGGCATGTCTCTATTTGAGTTGGGTAGAAAACGGGCCATACCAAACAGATGTGCAAACACCAACTCACCTACAGACGCTGAAGAGGCGGCAGGGGTGTTGATTACCTCAATCCCTTTTCCCTTAGCATATTCCACATCTATGTTGTCCATACCTACTCCTCCCCTTCCAATCAATTTCAGGTTTGGACAAGCGTCAATTGTTTCCTTTCTAACAGTTGTTGCGCTTCTTACAAGAATTACATCATAATTCAAGAGCTCTCCATTCAATTTTTCCTGTGGTACATTTTCAGTACTTACTTCGAAGCCAGCATTTTCTAATGCTTCTTTACACCCGGTTGTAACACCGTCGTTTGCTAAAATTCTTGTCATATCGTTTCGGTAATAGTTGCAATAGAAGGAGGATGAAAGGCGAACCTGTTATTAAATTCCTTCAATTCGGTTAACAAATCTGTTTCAGGCGACCTATCTTCCTGATTAAAAGGGCCGTTGAGCTCAACGATGATATTCTTCAAGTCCAAGTCCTGTTGTACAAAAATCATTTCCATATCAGGATAAACTTCTTTCATGGTGTTGGCCAATGCAATAACAGAAAGATTTTTATCTACCAAATTATAGGTGCCAGAGGAAACCTCATTGGAATTGAGTAATCTAGAAAGGACATTTACCACTTTGTTGATATGAATAAACGCTCGTTGTTGTTTGCCTGAGCCTTCAATATTGACCCTGTTTTCAAAGTGAGCCTCAAACATAAACTTATTGATCACGGCGTCAAATCTCATACTCTTGCTATAGCCGTACACATTTCCGCATCGCAATATGTGGATTTTCATTTTTGAATCCAATCGGGATAACATGTGCTCTCCGTTCAGCTTGGAGATACCATAATACGTTTTAGGGCTGGTTGGCGAAGATTCATTGACCGACTCCTGCCGGGCTCCATAAACAGAGATACTGCTCATGTATACCACATGAGAAACATCACTCTCCTCTAAAGCATAGCTCAATTCAGCGGTCCCCCAATGATTTACCTGCTCGAATAAATGCGGATCTTCATTGGCCAGCGGTGTGGATACCTTAGCGGCCAAATGAAACACCATGTCCACATTTTCCAATACTTTCTTAAGCTTTCTGCTGTCCAGGATGTCCCCGTAAACAAATTTGATATTTGTTCCTGGCATTTTTTCCAACAAGAAAAGGTTATAGTTCTTCCGGCTCAGATTATCATAAATGATGATCTCCGAAACTTCAGGGTCCTGGGAAAGTAAGTGCGTTAGCTCTGTACCCAAATAACCCGCGCCTCCGGTAATTAAAATTCGCATTATCCCTTGACTAATTCCGTGTGAATCCCACACTCTGTTTTATTCATTCCGAACCATCTCGAATCTCTGCCATCTTCCGCAGGTATCTCCATCTTGATCGTACATGGTTGACAACCAATGCTAAAATATCCCTTTTCTTCCAATGGATGCTTTGGCAAATTATGTTCTTTGATATACTGGTGCACCATTTTGTTGGTCCAGCCCAACATGGGATGATATCTCAACACCCCAGATTGGGCCTCTTGTTCAACTGACATGGCCTTTCTCGTTGAGCTCTGATCCGCTCTTACACCCGAAATCCACACATCGTATTCTTGTAGGACCGGCTCCAACGGTTTTACTTTATTCAGGTAACAGCAGTAATCAGGATCAGAGGTATAGAGCATGCGGCCTTTTGTGTTTCGCTGCTGTATCTTCGGAACTTCGGAAGATACTTCGAGCACGTTGAGGCCAAATCGATTCGCTACTTCTTCTTTAAACTTTAAAGTCTCCGGAAAATGAAAACCGGTATTCAAAAAGTAAATAGGAAGCGTATTATCAGCCAGGCTCAACAAGTGAAGCAAGGGAATGCTTTGTGTTTGAAACGAGGATGAGGCGAATACCTTCTTCCCTTCGCTCTTATATTTCTCTAAGTAGTCTTTAATTTCCATGCTTTCCGGCAAATGCCTTCATGATATCCACCAAGACCTGTACACTCTCCAAAGGAAGTGCGTTATACATTGAAGCTCTATATCCGCCTACTGAGCGATGGCCTTTTAATCCATTGATGCGGCCGTCTGCCAACATTTGGTCAAAATCTGCGCTATGAGTATCATCAGCCAATACAAATGTCGCATTCATAATCGATCGATCTTCCTTGGCAACTACCCCTTTAAACATTGGGTTATTGTCAATTTCAGCATACAACAACGTCGCTTTAGCCTTGTTGATCTTTTCAATTGCRGGGACSCCMCCCAAYGCCTTYARCCATTCCAGTGTTAACATMGARACATACACAGAAAAGACCGGTGGCGTATTGAACATAGACTCCTTTTTAATGTGTACTCGATAATCCAGCATTGAAGGGATGGTTCTTCCAGTGTGTCCCAGCGCATCATCTTTGACAATAACCAACGTCGCACCTGCAGGCCCCATGTTTTTCTGTGCGCCAGCATAAATCATGGTGAATTTAGATACATCAATTGAACGGCTGAAAATATCAGATGACATGTCACAAATGATGGGCACTTCAGATTCTGGATATTCATGAAACTCCGTTCCGAATATGGTATTGTTAGATGTAAAGTGCAAATAGTCCACATCTGATGGAATTTCAAAACCTTTGGGAATGTAAGAGAAGTTCTTATCCTCAGAGCTGGCTACAACTTCTACCGCTCCCACCAAAGCACCTTCCTTAATGGCGTTCTTGGCCCAGGTACCTGTGTTTACATAAGCTGCCTTACCGTTCTCTTTTAAAAAATTATAAGGGAGTGTAAGGAACTGCGTGGAGGCACCTCCCTGTAAGAAGAGTACCGAATAGCCTTCCGGAACACCCAGCAATTCTTTTACTAAACGTTGCGCATTCTCCATGACCGCAACAAAATTCTTCGACCTGTGAGAAATTTCAAGAATYGATAATTCAAGCCCATCAAATTTAAGYGCTGCTTCACTGGCCTGYTTTAAAACAGARTCRGGAAGGATRCATGGGCCTGCTGAGAAATTATGAACTTTAGACATGATANTTTTSAWCTRCTGATTAGAAATGGTTCRAKTCCCTGTGACATCGATCAGGGCAASTTGCTCACYATAWTTGGCTGCGAATTTACAAATTCTCCTCTTCTGAGCTTTTCTTTATTTAATACATTTGRYTACTSWGGGTAGGTRTAATTAKCTTTYTTMCGYCCTYTCGGGTTKCGTGCATCATAATCCTTGATAAACTGCCACTTCCCTCTTTTGTACCTAAGYGCATCATAACTCCCATCAGGCCCCAGCAAAGCCGMAACKCCGCTAACCGCCTCGKTATTTCCRGACAAATGATCGTAAATGATCATCTTTAGCTCAGGCTTATATTGTACCGACATGGAGGCTCTTTCATGATATTCGAAGACCAAGCGATTTTTATACCCTAACGCTGTTCCCAATACTGCTTTGCCAAAAATTGGCTGATCAGCCTTCCCAAATGAAAGCACATCAACTATTTTCTTATTAGACATGCTATTATTGCCATCCCATCCAAGAAGCAGAAAGTACTTGCTCTTCTTCTTTTTTATCCCAATCAAATCATAATAATGGGCCCCATACCAGTTCTTGGATGACAATACCTTTTGATCACCTTTTCCAAGACTTTCTGACCCATCCACCAACTCGGTTAACTCATACCTCTTGTACTTCTTACTGTAATAATGGATGAATCCAAAATATTCATATGTACCATCGTCACGGGGAAGGTTCCAATTAAATATTCGAAACGACTTATCTGGAGGTGATAGCATCGCTATGGTTTTGAGTTTCTGGAATGGATACTTAAACGATTGCTCATTTAGCAGCACGGTTTTCAATAACTTTTTAAACTGATTGTGGAATGCATATCGCGTTGAATCATTCTCACCGTTGAGTATTTGAGGAGCAATCGCTGCCAAGCTATCCTCCCACTCCTCCATCGATGGTGTATCCAGGGCTGCGGACCATTCCGCCCACAATCCTAACAATAGAATAGCAACAACTCGTTTCATCCGTATTTAACCTTTCTTCCTCGCAATATATTGTCAAATAAAAAACCCCGCACTTGATTCAAATGCGGGGCTTTTTGTGATTTAGTTAGATGCTATGCGTGCATCGAATCTTTTTTGCCCAGCAAATCTTCTTCAGATTCTCGATGGTCCGGATCGTCTACACAACAATCAACAGGACAAACAGCAGCGCACTGCGGTTCATCATGAAATCCTTTACACTCGGTACATTTGTCGGGTACTATATAATAAAACTCATCACCATCTGCTCCATGAGCGCCTCCTTTTACTGGATCTTGCGCTTCATCAGCATCGATCGTAGCGCCCGTACTTTTTCCATTATAATCTCCTGAAAGGTTGGTGCCATCGGAAAACCTCCATTCAGCTCCACCTTCATAGATTGCATTGTTCGGACACTCTGGTTCACACGCCCCACAGTTAATGCATTCATCCGTAATAATTATTGCCATTACTCTCAATATTGATTAAGCATACTACAAATATACGGAATAAAGAAAAAATGCCCTAATCAAACCGGGTACTTATCCAACTTCCGTTGTTAACAATTGATGGATGCCCAACGTTGCATCCTTTCTTTCTTGTGCTGCTTAAATGCCTACTTTTGTATAAGCTGATATCCTGGCTACCTGCTAGTGGTTACTGGGCAGCGAATGACAGTCCAAATGAATTCTGAAAGCACAACTTCCTTTGTCGCATTAGGCGCTATCCTGAGTGGAATTGCTAAGCCAGACCACAAGGAAATATACGAATCTGCAACTCGGCTGAAAGCATATCTTCCTCGGGCCATTTATCACAATGGTTGGTTTGAATTAGCTAATGTTGATCAGGCTATTGCGTCTATTGCTAAGATGCTTAACAAGTCCTCTCTTCAGGAGTGGATTGAACAGTATCAGCTCCAAGAGCACAAACCCAAACGCGTTGGGGTTTTACTGGCTGGTAATATTCCTTTGGTTGGGTTCCATGACTTTTTATGTGTGTTAATTTCCGGAAATACGTTTGTTGGAAAGCTTTCCTCCAAGGATGATCAGCTCTTGCCTTTGGTTGCGGATGTACTGCTTGAGATTGACCCAAGCTTTTCAAGCAAGATTGAATTTACCACCGGAACCCTGAAAAATATTGATGCGATTATTGCAACTGGAAGTGACAATACTTCCAAGCATATAGAATACTACTTTGGAAAGTACCCAAACATTATCAGGAAAAACCGAAATGCAATTGCAGTTATTGATGGCAGCGAAACTGAAGAAGAGCTGATTGCTTTGGGTCACGATATCTTCGATTACTTTGGACTTGGATGTAGAAGCGTCTCCAAAATCTACGTCCCGGATGGGTATGATTTGGATCATATCTTCAAAGGGCTGTTCCCTTTTAAAGAGGTTGTCAGCAATAAGAAATACGGAAACAACTACGATTATTACAAGGCCATCAACCTCATGGCACAGACGAAACTTATAGAGAATGGCTTTATATTACTGAAAGAAGATCAGCAAATAGCTTCTCCGGTGGCTGTATTACATTATGAATATTATTCAGATTACGGAACCATGTTGCATTCCTTGAATCAATCTCAAGATCAGATTCAATGCGTGATAGCGAAAGAGCCTGTTCCTGGATTACGCACCGTTCCTTTTGGGAAGGCACAATCCCCAGCTGTTGACGATTATGCAGATGGCATTGACACCTTAGCTTTCCTAACGCAGCTCGTATAAGCCTGTGCGAAGCTTCTAGTTCTGCGCGATAGAATAGCGCATGGCTGCAGGATTTCACCTAAATAGCGTTACCTCAAAACACTTCAAGGAGTGTATTCATACGCACCCAAGTCGGGCTTAATATCTCTAGGAATATCGTCTAAATCCTCAAAAATAAATGTCAGTTTCCCGAAATCACGGCACACGGAGTTACTTTGAATATGGTAGTTATCCTCATTACTATTGTAGAACAGTGGGTTCTTGTTTTTCAATATTGAGACATAATCCATCTGTGCGCCAACATCCAATTCCGTTGTCAGCAAACAATTCTCAAACAAAAAGTTGAACTGAGCGATATTATCATTGTCATACACCAACTCTTCATCCAGGGAACCATTGACAATGCAATTGGTAAAGGTTGCATTCAGATCGGCTGAAAAATGCCCCTGGGCACTCTCTGCAAAATTTCCCATTTCCAAGGTCGATTCAGAATGATCCACCCCTGTGGCGCCTAAATTTACCATGGTTACGTGGGTAAAGTCATAGATTCCGCCAAAGGCAAGGTGCACACTGTGCTGAACACAATTGTATACCAACGTATTTTCAACTTCGATATTCGCAAGAAATCCGAATATACCACTAAAGGACATGTTCTGAATCCTCGTTCGCTTAATCTTAACGTCCGGCATATTGGCCAGGGTGAAGGCATTTAAATCTGGATCACTAAACGATCCCGCCGAGACCCCAAAGAAGGCATTCTTGATAATGGCATGGTCGATAACCGAATTGGTACTGCCTCTCAAGAGGAAGATCCCAAACCATTGCCCGGGTAGATCATCAAAGAAGCTTTCCAACCGGTCACCTTGAAATACCACAGGGTCATCCACTGTCCCATTGACGATTAGGGTACCATCCACAAAGAGCCCTGCATTCGAATGTGTATACACTTGAACCCCTTGGTTAATGGTTAAGGTACAGCCCGAATCGACCAGCACGGAATTATAGATCACATAGGGTTTATCGTTGGTCCATGTCATATCACATAAAACGGCCCCGTTAAAAAAGTGTGCATCCTGTCCCCAGGCAACCAGATTTACATCCTGCACATTGGTATTGGTAATGAATACGATAGAATCATTAATAATAAATGGTAGCACCCCGGAAGATTGATCAATGGTCACCTCGACAAAGATGAAGATGCTATCTCTACCTGGAATTTCAATGTCTGTGAAGCTCGTTCCTGAAACCCCATCAACATTGATCCGAAATGGAGATTTCTCACCCCCCACCAGCTTGATAGAAGATATAACGACGGCTTTTTTATTCTTGTTGTGAACCCTAAAATTTTGTGTTGTAGACCCAACCGTGGTAAAGACGGTATCGAATTGTAACGTATCTGTAGTAAATTCCAACTTAGCAGAAGCGTCTGTATCAATAGGGTCCTTCTTGCACGAGAAGAGCAAAACGATTGCGCTTGCAAGGAGCATGTATTTTAGAGAGAAGCCGTTCAAATGAGCATTATTCTTGATCGCCTAATCGACGACCGGTTTTCTTATCAATAAAGGAGGCTATGAGAAACACCATTAAGGCCATCACGGTTACCAGGATCGCCAGAGGATAAAACCCAAATCCGGTAGCCATTCCAATTCCGGCTGCCAACCAAAGATTAGCTGCTGAGGTAAGCCCGCTGATAGACTCTCCTCTCACCATTATCGCCCCTCCCCCTATAAAACCAACACCAACTATCACATGTGAAGCCATTCTTAAGGGATCAAATATGGTACTTACAACAAACATATCAGAGACCATTATTGAAACGATGACAAAGAGAGCTGAGCCCATACTCACCAATCCGTGTGTTTTAATACCGGCCGTTTTGCCCGACTTCTGTCGCTCCAGGCCCAGCAAAATGCCCAAAAAGAGGGCCACTACCAGTTTGACTGAATGAGCCCCATAGTCTCTGAGTATCTCTTCCATATATGCCATAATTTTGCTATAACGTCAAAAATGACGATGTATTTTAAGTGTTCATTGGGCACACAAATTTCACTGCGCGTAGATCCACTAAATTTAGATCTTTGCGAATATCGCACAAACTTGAGAAACCATATGCAGAAAAACATCAGCTTACTCGATATATTTTCACATTGRGGTTCTTGTTTCTAAATTAGTTTTTTGTACATTTGCACCCCTAAAATACGTACACAAATAATACTTACTTAGCGATTTGATGACAAGACAATACGAAACAGTGTTCATTATGACCCCGGTACTATCTGAAAAGCAGATAGGAGAAACCGTAAAGAAGTACACCGCAATTTTGAAAAGTGGTGGTGCAGAAATCGTACATGAGGGCAGTTGGGGTTTAAAGAAACTAGCCTATCCAGTGCAAAAAAAATCCACCGGATTTTATCACTGCGTTGAATTCACAGGTGGCTCAGACACGATTCCAGCTATGGAAGTTGCATTTAAAAGAGATGAAAGAATCCTCAGGTTCCTGACTGTAAGTCTGGACAAGCATGCAGTTGCATTCAATATTAAGGATAGAGCAAAGGCAAAGGATAGAGCTGTAAATCCACCTGTAACGGAAAAAACTGAAGAAAAGAAGCCTTCCGTTGCGGCCAAAGAGGAACCTAAAAAGGAAAAAGCGCCGGCTGAAGAGACCAAAGCGGAAGCCACCTCTGAAGCGCCTGCAAAAGAGGAAGCATCTGCAAAAGTAGAAGCTCCAGCAGCAGCAGAAACAAAAGAAGTGGAAGCAAAGCCTGAGGTGTCTGCAGAAGAGACAACAGAGGTAAAAAAAGAAGACAATAAGGAGATCGAAGCTGAATCCACAGAGGAAGAGGCCAAGACTGAAGCGTAACCCAAAGTAGATTTCAAGAGATTAAAAGATGGCAAACCAATCAGAAATAAGATATTTAACTCCTATCTCGGTAGAGGTTAGAAAAGAGAAGTACTGCCGATTTCAAAGAAGCGGCATCAAGCATATTGATTACAAGGACCCTGATTTCTTGATCAAGTTCATTAACGAACAGGGAAAATTACTTCCGCGTCGATTAACCGGTACTTCGTTGAAGTTCCAAAGAAAAATCGGCACTGCTGTTAAAAGAGCGCGTCATCTTGCCATTCTACCTTACCAGGCAGATCTTCTCAAGTAATATAACGGTCAATTTTTTATCATGGAAGTAATACTTAAAAAGAACGTGGACCATTTGGGCTACAAAGACGAAGTAAAGACCGTCAAAGCAGGATATGCAAGAAATTATCTAATTCCAAGAGGATTAGCCGTTACCGCTAATAAAGAGAACCGAAAAAATATTGAGGAGATTCTCAAGCAACGTTCTGTTAAAGAACAAAAGTTGATTGATGAATTTCAAGTAATTGCCGATGCTTTTGCTGACCTTACTGTCAAGGTTGGAGCCAAAGTAAGTGAGAAAGGTAAAATATTTGGATCTGTTACAACCTTACAAATTGCCGAAGCCATTCACTATGAGGGCCACGTAGTAGACAGGAAGCAAATCCACATCCAGGAGGATACGATCAAGGAACTCGGCACTTTCACCGCCAGGATCAAACTACACCCTAAGGTAGAATTTGATCTTAAGTTCGAAGTGATCAAGGAGTAGCATTTCCTTCCTTTATTCTTATAGATCTATTGTTCCTTTTTCAGAGAACATATAGGTTAGTCTTGAACTTTACGTATTGGGTAACTCCTGCTAAAGGCGTGATTTATCTGCATTGTTTTCGGGCAAAGTCCGTAAAGTACCTGCAATTGTGTGCACTGAAACACTTTCAGGCCGAAGCTCGAATATTGAAAAGCGCAACAATCAATTTAACATCCCGAGCTTGCTATGAGTAGTGCGGGATTTGAAAGCGGAAAGATTCAAATCTGTACGTAGCTAAAGCTTTGCGTTTTGTTTTTATCTTTTTATTTTCAAAAGCTAAACCAAGGATTTAGCGGGTTTCATTAAGTGCTCTAAATTTTTAAATTACTACCAAAATCCGCATTACATATAGGTATTATTGGCAACTGTTATTTTTGTTTTAATCTTTTTTCAAGAAAAACCAAGTCACTTTCTATTTCTTCTTTGTTATAATTCCACGCTTTTGGATTTAAGCTTTTAGTCCTTGTACACAAGTCTGTGGAATATGTATTCTCCGATTTGTTTGCATACATCAACCAAGTCTCTCCAGTTTTCGGAAATATTCCACATATCCCAGATTGTGAAGGACTTGTAATTAAGACTAATTCGCTTTTGACATTCCCTTTATATTCTTTTTCAATCCTGACATAAATAGTTCTAGTCCAAGCCCCTTCTTCAATTTTTTCTATCTGTCCTTTAACAATTAGGTCATAAGAATTGTACTGTTCCTCATTAATTTCACCAAAACCAATACAGCTGCAACAAAACCCTTCCAAACTTATTAGGGCCAATAGAATTAATAAAGTGTTTTTCATATTTTTTTTAATAGTTGCTAACCATCAGCTACCTATAATACTTGCATTTACGAGGAAGCTGCCGCGATATAGTTGACAAGCGATGAAACCAAACAGCTTCATCCAATTGAAAGTATTCCTGAGTTTTCACCTACTCGTATCTAAGGGCTTCTATGGGGTCAAGTCGGGCGGCTTTTACTGCCGGGTAGATTCCTGAAATAAGCCCCACAACAATACAGAGTAGAATCCCGCCAATGATCCAGCCCCAGGGCACGATAAACCCACCACCAAGAATCATAGACATAATATTACCAATCAGCACGCCTAAAAACACGCCTACCAATCCGCCCATCTGGCAGATCACCAGCGCTTCAATAAGAAACTGACGCCGGATAATTGTTCTTGTTGCCCCAATTGCTTTTCTTATTCCGATCTCCCGTGTTCGCTCGGTTACAGATACCAGCATGATATTCATTAAACCTATTGCAGCCCCTATCAAAGTAATGATACCTATGAATGTGGTGGCTCCTGTCAGCATTTGAATTTGCTCAATCACCATAGCTGCTAAATTATCTGGCCTAATAAAGTCAAAATTATCCTCCTCTTTCAAAGGCACTTTCCTGATCAATCGAAATGCCCCTCTTGCCTCCTCTACTCCTGAATCCAAATATTCAGGCCCTTTCACCAGCACGGAAATCACATATGACATCCCAGGCCGTTTATTGTGTTTAATTACATTCTTCACCGGTATAATACAGAGGTTATCACCCCCATATCCCATACTGGATCCCTTATCTGCCAGCACTCCAATAATTCTATATTTTCCGCTTCCAATTCCAACAACCTCATTAATTGGATTGTCTCCGGGGTCAAAAAGGGCCTCTTTAAGCTCCTTTCCTATGATGACCATATTGCTTCCCGTATTCACCTCATGCAACGAAAAATTCCGTCCTTTATCCAAATCATATCCGGCGGTAGCCAAATAATTTTCATCCGTACCGAAAACCGTCACATTGGGATCAGTTTTCTTCAACTTGTACTTCATTGTTCCTTGCCCCGTCCCAAAGGCAGATATCGAAACAACCGAGGCATAGCCAAAATCTTCCTTAAAGCGAAAGGCCTCTTCATAGGTGATATTCCTATATCGTCTTGGTTTTTTACCACCCCGGCCTATTTGCATATTCACCCCACGGTTCCGTATCTTGAAAGTATTCGCTCCCATACTCTCAAATGACGTATATATGGTCTGCTTTATTGAGTCAATTGCAGTCAATATTCCAACAAGCGCCATAATCCCAAAGGCAATGATGAGAATGGTTATTATCGTCCTTAACAGGTGCCCTCTAACCGCGTTCATCGCAATCCGAAAACTCTCTAATAAAACACCGCCGTTTGTCATGATATTATACTTATAACTTACAAGGTAGGAAAAAATGATTTTTCCGATTAAAAAAGATCAATATTTTGTACTTTGTGCAAGTAGAAGAACGAGGCATTTTTGAGCCTATTCTGAAAAATATAAAAGGGAATACCCCCTCATCTTAAACTTACAAGTAATGGCTTTTGATATTGAAATGGTCAAGCAGTGTTACGCTCGAATGGAAGAGCGAATTAATGCCGCTCGAGAAATTGTTAAAAAACCTTTAACGCTATCTGAAAAGATTTTATACAGTCATCTTTGGCCAGGTGTGGAGCTCCAGGCGTTTGAGAGGGGAGCGTCGTATGTCGATTTTGCGCCGGACCGCGTTGCCATGCAGGATGCAACAGCACAAATGGCTCTATTGCAATTCATGCAAGCTGGGAAAAAAAGTGTAGCGGTTCCTTCTACCGTTCATCTTGATCACCTCATCCAGGCACGAATGGGTGCCAGTGAGGATCTTCAGGAGTCCATCAATAAGAACAATGAAGTGTTCAATTTTCTCGAATCAGTATCCAATAAATATGGAATTGGATTCTGGAAGCCCGGAGCAGGCATCATTCATCAGGTGGTATTGGAAAATTACGCATTCCCTGGTGGAATGATGATAGGTACCGACTCACATACCGTTAATGCAGGTGGACTGGGAATGATTGCGATCGGCGTAGGCGGCGCTGACGCTGTGGATGTGATGGCTAATATGGCCTGGGAGTTGAAGTTTCCAAAACTCATTGGCGTAAACCTTACCGGAAAATTAAGCGGGTGGACGGCTCCCAAAGATGTGATCTTGAAAGTAGCAGGCATCCTCACGGTAAAAGGAGGTACCGGATGCATTGTGGAGTATTTCGGCCCTGGAGCTAAATCCATGTCATGCACCGGTAAAGGGACCATTTGCAATATGGGCGCTGAGATTGGGGCGACCACTTCCACCTTTGGTTATGATGAGTCGATGGAACGCTACCTGAGAGCCACGGACCGCGATGATGTAGCTGATGAAGCCAACAAAATTAAAGAGCATTTAACAGCTGACCCAGAAGTTTATGCGGATCCCAATACCTATTTCGACCAGATTATTGAGATTGATCTTTCGACGTTGAAACCTCACCTCAACGGCCCATTCACTCCAGACCGGGCAACAGAAGTTTCCGACATGAAAGCTGAAGCAGCCGCGAATGACTGGCCCATGAAGGTAGAATGGGGACTGATTGGTTCTTGTACCAATTCCTCTTACGAGGATATTTCCCGAGCCTCTTCCATCGCCCAGCAAGCGTTGGACAAAGGACTCACCCCGAAGGCTGAATTTGGCATCAACCCCGGATCAGAGCAAGTCAGATATACGATAGAGCGGGATGGCTTCATTGATATATTTAATCAGCTCGGAGCCAAAGTATTTACCAATGCCTGTGGACCGTGTATTGGACAGTGGGATCGGGATGGAGCAGACAAGCAGGAAAAAAATACGATCGTCCACTCATTTAATCGAAACTTCTCAAAGCGTGCTGACGGCAATCCCAACACGCATGCATTTGTTGGTTCTCCCGAGATGGTAGCCGCAGTTGCCATAGCAGGAGATTTGGGATTTAATCCTGAAACAGACACCCTCACCAACGACAAAGGTGAAGAAGTAAAATTGGAAGAACCTACAGGGTGGGAATTACCACCACAAGGTTTTGACGTTAAAGACAGGGGTTACCAGGCACCAGCCGAAGATGGATCAGGCATTGAAGTCGTTGTGCAACCTGACTCTAAGCGCTTGCAAATCCTCATCCCTTTTGAACCATGGGATGGCAATGACATCACGGGGATGAAACTGTTGATCAAAGCGAAGGGCAAGTGTACAACAGATCACATATCTATGGCGGGGCCATGGTTGCGCTTCCGCGGTCATCTAGACAATATCTCCAACAATTGCCTTATAGGAGCCGAGAATGCATTTAACGGGGAGACCAACAGCGTAAAGAATCAGCTTGATGGCGAATATGGAGAAGTACCGGCCACAGCAAGAGCGTATAAAGCGGCAGGTATTGGGACCATTGTTGTAGGTGATGAGAATTATGGGGAAGGTTCCTCAAGGGAGCACGCCGCTATGGAGCCCCGGTTCCTTGGAGTAAGGGCGGTCCTGGTGAAATCATTTGCAAGAATTCACGAGACCAATCTTAAGAAGCAGGGCATGCTGGGACTCACCTTTGATAACAAGTCAGATTTCGATAAGATCATGGAAGATGATTCCATTGATATCCTTGGTTTAACAGAATTCACGGCGGGGCAACCACTTACCGTGGTTCTAAATCATGCGGATGGAAGCTCAGATTCTTTTAAAGTGAATCACACGTATAATGAAGGGCAAATTGACTGGTTTAAAGCTGGTTCCGCCCTTAACTTGATTAAGCAAAAGAATTGAGACAAATACGATATCGGATTAAACGCTCAGATAGCTATCGGCGGCCCTTTAATGCGAGTAGGTGTTTCGGTTAAGTTCTAAGAATTTACCAAGAATAAAATTCAGCCCCTGGGATTTTTCAGGGGCTTTTTTTTATCTTTATAGCATGCGAAAACTACTTGTCGTTTGTTTAACCATGCTTCTACTTGTACCGACTTTAGATGGAAATAGCTTCCCACAAATAAGTTCAACTCATTAAACTGAATTTGTGATGGTACGGGTAATATATACGGTTAAAAAAACGGGTATCCAATCTCTGGCATATATCGAAATTGGAACATCCAAGAAACACTCCCTTAGTGATGTACTGGAATACGAAGGAGATGGAGTGATCAAAGTAGGTTTTGGTAAAGATGTGGCTGTGCTCAATAATGAAGTATATATGTTGAATAACTTTTCCCGTCATGGATGGGTTGTTCAGAATGTATCTAATTTAAAAATGATCAGTACCAGCTATATTCAATACCTCTTTTCCAAGGTAACTCCAGAATAACATTTTCATCTTTATAAATTGCTAGAAAACGATCTCATATTAAAAGCAGCTGCATGTCAGGCTGTGGAGCGCACGCCGGTATGGCTGATGCGACAAGCCGGAAGAATATTACCGGAGTACAGAAAAGTCAGGTCCAGCGTAAGCGGATTTAAAGAACTGGTTACAACGCCTGAGTTGGCTTGTGAAGTCACGATCCAACCTGTGGACATACTGGGTGTGGATGCGGCCATTATCTTTTCAGATATTTTGGTGGTGCCAGAGGCAATGGGGCTCCCTTACGAACTCATTGAGGCGAAAGGGCCACTGTTTCTCGAAACCATTGAATCTCAAGCTGATGTTGAAAAGCTCCGCGTCGCTGAGGGCCCAGAGCTCCAATATGTTTATGATGCCCTTAAGTTGGTAAAGAAAGAACTCAACAATAGGATCCCACTTATTGGTTTTGCAGGCGCCCCCTGGACGCTTCTTTCCTATATGGTGGAAGGACAGGGCTCCAAAACCTTTTCAAAAGCGCGGAAATTCTTGTATCAGCAACCTGAGGCAGCACATCTATTGTTGGATAAAATTGCTGACAGTACGATCAATTATCTCAAATCTCAAATTGCTGCAGGAGCAGATATGCTTCAAATTTTCGATAGCTGGGCAGCGGTGCTCAGTGCAGAACAATACCGGGTATTTGGACTCCCTTATCTGGAAAAGATCTGCAATGCGATTGATGAAGTACCGATCATTGTCTTTCCTAAAGGAGCGAACTATACTTTTGATGAGTTGAAGGAATTGAATTGCCAAGTCATTGGAGTGGATTGGAACGCCAGTACAGAAGATGTACGCAACTTACAAGCTGCGGGGAAGGCGGTACAAGGAAAATACGATCCGGCTGGCCTCTATGCCTCCCGTAAAGAAATTGCGAAAGGAGCCCAGCAGATGTTGGCATCAATGGGGCCCGTTGGGCATATCGCCAATTTGGGACATGGAGTGTATCCTGATACACCATTGGATAATGTAAGGTGTTTTATTGATACGATTAAGGAATATCAGCACGTTGTTAGCGTCTAAGGAATCGGTGTTGCCATAAGGTACGATTAGGAGTACAAGTCGCTCGCTCAGAGCGTTTACCAAGACTTATACTACTTACATGCTAAAATTAACCGCAGAGGTCGCAATAGAGGTGCCAAGAGCGAAAAGATTTAGTTGGAAGTTTCTTGCTAAAATGGTCTTGATTGGGCATTCCAGATATAGGATGCAAATGGCCGAGGAGGGTTATAAAACGTATCATTAAGAATACCAGAAACGTTTCGCATTGCATGCACCATTTGCGTCCTTTGCGAAAACGTTGCGGCCCTTGCGGTTAAATACTTATGTACTCTTCCAATCTTCACAGGGCCATCTCTTAGCTGTCTAATTTGTATTTTGTCCTTCGATACATCTGCTTCAGAAGAAGCAACTCCATCATAACAGACTCATGAAGCCGGCGATTTTATCAGACAAAAAAGTAATAACCGGTTGGTGCTTCTATGATTGGGCCAACTCTGTTTACGCCCTGGTCATTACAGCCACTATTTTTCCCATCTATTTCAATGAAGTTACCAGCAGTGCGAGCTCGGATGTCGTGTCCTTTTTCGGACGCCATTATATCAATACAGAGCTGTATGCTTACACGCTGTCTGCTGCCTTCCTTCTAGTTGCCCTCCTCTCCCCTGCCCTGTCTTCTATCGCGGATTATTCAGGATCAAAGAAGAAGTTTATGCAGTTCTTCTGTTATCTGGGCGCGCTATCTTGTATGAGCTTGTTCTTTTTCGACGGGACCAATATTGAATTTGGGATTATCGCCTTTGCTTTAACCACGATAGGTTATTCCGGGTCCATTGTATTCTACAATTCCTTCTTGCCAGAAATAGCTACACCTGAGGAGCAAGATAAGGTTAGCGCACGCGGTTTTGCCTTTGGGTACTTTGGGAGCCTGATCCTGCTCGCTTTAAACCTAAGTATGGCAATGAAYCCAGAAATGTATGGCCTGGCAGATAAGGGTGAGGCAGCTCGGGTGGCATTCGTAATGGTCGGAATTTGGTGGATTGGGTTTGCACAAATTACGTTCAGCAGGCTCCCAGACAACGTCTATAACCGAAAAGTATCTGGAAACATCTTACTCAAAGGCTATCAAGAATTTCTTTTGGTTTGGAAAGAGCTACGAAAATCACGCTTGCTCATCACTTTTTTAATGGCCTTCTTCTTTTTCAATGCAGGCGTACAAACCGTCATTTATATGGCGACTAATTTTGGCACCAAGGAGATCGGTGCGGCCCCAGACTTGTTGATTGTAGCAATCATGGTTATTCAGGTATTTGGAATTGTGGGCGCCATTGGTTTTTCACGTCTATCAGGCAAATTCGGAAACACTAAGACGCTTATTGTTATCATGACCATCTATATCGCCCTCTGTATTTGGGTATACTTCATCTACGAGCAGAACACGTTTGTGATCGCAGCGGCTTTTGTTGGTTTCGTAATGGGTGGATCTCAGGCACTTTCCAGGTCCACTTACTCTAAAATGCTGCCTAAAACCGAGGATCACGCCACCTTCTTTAGCATTTATGATGTAATGGAAAAGCTATCGGTGGTAATCGGCACCTTGAGTTTTGGCTTAATGGAGCACTGGACAGAAAATATGCGTGACTCAATCGCGCTGTTGGTTGTCTTTTTTGTCGTAGGAATCGTTTTGTTGAGTCGAATAAAAAAGTGGAAGTACGCTTAGTACGAATACGAATTGCTACGAATGGTACGAATCCTCCACTGCAAGCATTTTGGTGTTAGAAAATCCTTCATTGTGGTTTCTTCATTATTGCTCTATTTCTTCTTTCTTGAAATACACTTCAATTAGCCTGACAAAGACTTAGCTCTTTTCGCAATCATTCGTAAATTCGTAGCAATTCGCATTCGTATATGAAGGTTGACATTTTTATTCCCTGTTTTATAGATCAAGTGTATCCCGAAACGGGCATGAACATGGTTAAGATTCTGGAGAAATGTGGTTGCGAGGTAAACTACAATCCAGAACAAACCTGTTGCGGGCAGGCCGCATTTACCTCTGGATACAACGCAGAGGCGAAAGAAGTTGGCGGAAAATTCATCAAGGAATTTATCGATAGTAAATACATCGTCACGCCGTCAGCCTCTTGTGCAGGAATGGTAAAGAATTACTACCCCGATCTGTTTCACAACTCTACCTTTCACAATGATTGCAAAGTAGTGCGTTCGCATATGTACGAACTCTCTGACTTTTTGGTAAACACCCTACAAGTTGAGGACCTTGGTGCAGAGCTGAATGGGGTTGGCACCTATCACTCCTCCTGTGCGTCTCTTAGAGAATACCAGGTAAACGATGCCCCTTACAAACTACTTGCTAAGGTAAAAGGACTGGAACTAAAGGAGCTCAAAGAGGCAGATGTTTGTTGTGGATTTGGAGGGCAGTTTTCCGCCAAATTTGAACCCATTGCTGCGAGCATGGTACAACAAAAGGTGATGCATGCCGATAATACCGGCGCCGAGTACATCATTTCCACCGACTCTTCCTGCCTGATGCATATTGAGAGCTTCGCCAAGAAGAACAATTCCAATCTGAAGGTTATGCACCTGGTGGATGTATTGGCTAGTGGGTGGTGATTTGGTTATTTGTTAGAAGTTGTTGTTCATAGTGAATTTTGGTTCAATGCTACCGGCATTAGAACCTACACCTTTTCATCCAAGCATAATCAGCTGATGGGCAAGCTAGAACTTTAGCAGGAACTTCTCAAGTATAGACTTCACGAATTGTCTCCAGGTACGTGCGTTTTTTGCTTAGATTCGAATCATGAAGCACGCTGGTTTCTCGGTCTTTCTGTTCCTCATTCTCCATGCATCTTCGATCGCTCAATCTCGCAAGATCGACTCCCTGAAAACCCTCATCCAAACAGCTAAGCACGACACAACCCGAATCAACACGCTCAACGTTCTCGCCTGGAAGCTCCAATACCAAAATCTCGACACGTCCATCCTGCTGAGTACAAAGGCATTGAAACTATGCACACAGCTCCCCTTCTCTATCAAAAGGACGTCAGGGCAGGCACCTTTCCGCACCCATGCTTCTGCACTATCCCATCGTTATCTGGGTAGCTTTAACCAGCAACAAGGCAACTTCCCTCTCGCCCTTTTCCACTATTTCGAAGCGTTGAAACGAAGAGAACAGTTGGAAGAAAACAAAGAGATTGCCAACAACCTAGGTAACATCGGGGTGGTGTATAATTACCAGGGCGACTACCCTAAAGCATTGGAATATTATTTCAAAGCGCTGAAAATTGGAGAAGAACTAGATAATAAACACGCTATTGGCAAAAATCTCAGCAATATTGGGATCATTTATAAAAAACAGAATGATTACGCCAAAGCGCTTGAGTATTACTTCAGAGCACTGAAATTGCATGAGGCAATTGGAAAAAAATCAGGAACCGCCTCCAATCTTAGCAACATTGGGACAATCTATAAAAATCAGAAAGATTTCCCCAAAGCGCTGGAGTACCATTTCAAAGCGTTGAAAATATATGAAGAAATTAGGATAACGCAAGGAATCATATCTAATCTCGGCAACATAGGGACAATTTTCGATAATCAGGATGACTACCCCAAAGCGCTGGAATACTACTTCAAAGCGCTGAAACTATGTGAGGAAAATGGAATTAAAAGAAGTATGGTTATTAACCTGGCCAACATCGGTTCATGTTACACTAAACAGCAAAAATACACCGCGGGAGAACGTTACCTACTTCAAGCGCTGGCCCTCTCTAAAAGTATAGGCTTATTGAATGAAAACACATTCATAGAACAAGCGATAAGTGGTCTCTACCAGGAGACTGGTCAATTCCGAAAAGCCTACGAACACTATGCAGAGTTTTCCAATCTCAAAGACTCCCTGTTTAATGAAGACAAAAGCAAGGAGGTGGGCAAGCTAGAGGCAGGTTTTGAGTATGATAAGAAGTTAGCCATGGAACAGGCAGAGCACTCCAAACAGACGGCCGTGGCTGTATCAGAACGCGAGCGGCAGAAGGTGATTATGTATGCGATCGGTGGCGGACTGGTATTACTCCTGGTGTTCTTTGTACTGCTGATCAATCGTTTCCGGCTTAAGCAAAAGGCCAACATTATGCTGAAAGCAAAAAACAATATGATCGAAAAACAGCGAACCAACATCCTTGATAGCATTAGCTACGCTAAGCGCATTCAACAATCCATACTTGTGCCTGAAAGCGACGTTCAAATACACCTGCCCGAGTCATTTATCTACTACGAACCCAAAGATATAGTGAGCGGGGATTTTTATTGGTTTTCTCAACAAAACGGCAAATCAATTATTGCCATTGTTGATTGTACCGGCCATGGCGTACCGGGTGCCTTTCTGAGTATGATAGGAAACACGTTAATGAATGAAATCATCATTGAAAAGCAGATCATTGATCCTGCCGTCATCTTAGGAAAATTACATAGTTCAATACTCAATAGCTTTCAACATGGGGATGAAAATGGACAGTCACACGATGGTATGGACATGGCCCTGTGTGTGATTGATCAGAAAAGTAAAATGATCCGGTTTTCCGGGGCGATGAACCCTTTATATGTCGTACGCAAGGGTAGCCTTGAAGTGATAAAGGCCAATCTTCAATCAATTGGCGGTAGATCAATAAGAGCAGGGAAAGAAGTCGAAGCACAGTTTACCGGGCATGAAATACCCATTGAGAAAGACATGGCCATCTATATGTTTTCTGATGGTTACAAGGACCAATTTGGTGGAGAGAAGAGAAACAAATTTAGCGGCCATCGTTTCAAACAATTGCTTTTAGATAATTCAAAACTCAAAATGAATCAACAGAGAGCAGCTTTGAGCAAGGCGATGGGAGATTGGAAAGGCAGTCATAAGCAAATTGATGACATGTTGGTGATGGGAGTGAAAT
>JAESRW010000108.1 GCA_016764395.1 Flavobacteriales bacterium | reverse complement strand
ATCCTTAAATCAACGACATACAGTGAGTTGGTTTAAATTATTTCATCCTCATAGCTGGCAATACCCAGCACATAAAAGTAGGACGCTGAGCAATAAAACGATTTGGGTTTAGTTATCATATAAGTTAACTTTATGGAATGATTCGGAAGATTGTATTCCACAAAAGGTATTTCATAGATTTCTATTTAAAGCAGCCAAAAAAAGTACAGGATAAAATTGAATATGTATTCGAATTAATTAAACAAGTTGAGCGAGTTCCGGAGAAATTTTTAAAACATTTATCTGGTACTGAAGGGATTTATGAAATACGTATCGAATATCAGTCGAACATTTTTCGAATCTTCTGCTTCTTTGATCGAAACAGACTGGTAGTTCTACTGAATGCACTTCAAAAGAAATCTCAAAAGACCCCTAAAAAGGAAATTAAATTAGCTAAAAAATTGAAAAAGGAATATTTGAATCTAAAAAAATCAAAACGATGAAAGACGCAAAGACATTTGATGAGCTTTTAGATAGGAAATACGGCAAGGTCGGCGCTAAAAAAAGAAACGAGTTTGAAGGGAAGGCGCACATGTTTATCATAAGCGAAATGCTCAAAGAAGCTCGCAAAGAAGCCAATATGACCCAGCAACAATTAGCTGATAAGGTAAATACTAAGAAAAGCTATATCTCCAGATTAGAGAATGGGAAGGGAAATATTCAGCTCTCTACACTAATTAGAATATTTGAAACTGGCCTGGGAAGAAGAATTGGTCTGACCTTTTTATAGCAACGGCAGGACGCAATGTGCCCTAGCATTGTATTAGAAAATATCGGCTCATTTATCCCTTTTCTTTCTGGAAGAGCTGCTTCTGAACGGATTCTAAGCTCTTTACTTTCCGCATACCTAAAAACAAGAAATATTGCTCATTTTCAATATCTTAGTTGGAGTTAATGCGCATGCTCCCATTACAGCGCATTGGGTAAAACGTGCCGCTCGCCGATCGAGGGAATCGCTATCTTCGCGGAGTGGTAAAACGATACTTCATAGCGGTTTCTTTATTATGGTTAGTAACTGTTGTCACCATCGCTCAATCTGCCCGTCCGGTCTCCGGCGGCCAAAGCCTTGGGCGACCGCGTGTCGCCTTCAGCATAAGCGGTGGCACACGGCACGCCGGCGGGTTTGCTGACAGGTCCCATTACCTTGTAGACTCCTTAGTGTTAGACGATCTAACTCAATCTGACAGAACTTTGATTGACTCCACCTTAAAACGATACCACGAAGCAACCCACGATACAACAAAACTTAATTATTTGGTGCATATCGTGGAAGAATGCTGGGATGAAGCCATTTGGCCAAAATACAATCAATTCATGTACGTAATGGTGCAGAATATATTTTCTAGCCTGCAAGCCGGACAGGCAATACTGCCCCCCACCCTTGAAAAAAAGTATTTGTTTTTTCTAGCTGAGGCTTTGAACAATATTGGGTATATCTATAAGCATCAAGGCGGCATTTCCGAAGCATTGGAGTACTATCATAGGAGCTTGAAGATACAAGAAGAGATAGGCCATAAAGAAGGCATYGCTACCTCTTTAAACAATMTTGGGTCTATCTATGATGATCAAGGAGATATCCTTAAGGGGTTGGAGTATTATCATAAGAGTTTAAAGATACGAGAGGAGATCGGTGATRAAGGGGGCATAGCTGACTCGTTCAACAATATTGGATACATCTATTATAGTCAAGGCGAAGCMTCCAACGAAGCTTYAGTGATGGTGGAACTATTTAACAAAGCCTTGCRATACTATCTTAAGAGTTTAAATATATATGAAGAAATAGGGGATAAATCGGGCATATCTAGCGCTTTAAACAACATTGGGTATGTTTATAAAGATCAAGGCGACATCCCTGAGGCGTTGAAGTGTTTTGAGAAGAGTTTGAAGATAGAAGAAGAAATAGGTTGGAGAGCAGGCACAGCCCGCAGTTTGGGAAACATTGCCCWACTACTSGWGGARCAAGGGGRKCNAGGNNGGYTTAGCGAAGCCAAGGGKTATGCCACCCGTAGTTTARCCATWGGMCRCGAAATTGGTTCTCCTGAYCWTATAGAACAGGGTGCGCGTGTGCTGAGTCGCATTGCCAAAAAACAAGGTGCTTACCAAGAAGCCTTAGAGATGTACGAACTCCAGATCATAATGAGCGATAGCATTAATAATGAAGAAACTCAGAAAGCTAGCATACGCCAGCAGACCAAGTATGAGTTTGAGAAAGCACAGCTTATAAAAGATCAGCAAGCAAAGGAGAAAGCTCGCGTCAAAGCTGAAGTAACCAGCAGACGCGATAATCTGCAATATTCTGTAATCCTTATTGCTATACTCGTACTCTTTGCCGGGGTGCTCTCTCTTGGGTTTGTCGCAGTGAACGTAAGAATGGCCGAGGGTATCATCTTCTTTTCATTCCTTATCCTCTTTGAATTTTTGCTTGTACTTGCTGACCCTTATATTGAAAACTGGTCTGGTGGTGCGCCGGGCATCAAGCTCTTGTTCAACGCGGGCATTGCGGCTCTCATCTTTCCTGCTCATGCTTTCTTTGAAAGTAGGCTAAAGGGCAGACTGGTAAAAAGCAACACGTAACATGCTGTAACGATGGATTAATAGAAAAGTGATGAACGATCTTTTCTAAGGTTCATAACCATGTAGAGATGTGTGATTTCAGTCTTTTGAGATAGATTGATGAGTAACTAGAGCAGTGGACTTTAGTCGATATGCTGGATCTCGAACAATTTGGCTTCAGATACTTCATGCTAAATAAACAGGGTCGTCCTTCATTTCATCTAGCTACCGTGATGAAGCTCTGCCTTTATGGATATCCAGCTCTTGAGCAACTACCTTGGTAGGCTTTCCTGTCAAACATAGATTGACGGCCATGATTTTAAACTCCTTATCGAARTSYCTKMTWWMKYKTYYSWKRYTCWGTARMYYYMSYGWWWAMRSGYWWWKSWTWYWKWYMARTCAWRWGTWGMAKAWMCMCAATTGWGTTTATCACGACATTGTAACATGTTAATGAACCTCAATACCATTCCACATTAATCTCATGAATGCCCTATTAGAAGAAAAGCAATTGAAATCCATACAGCTCARATGGTCTGCCTATTGTACMWTAAGTKGTATMGCCATGTATTTGATTCTTGCTCCCCTMGTRTTGKCTTACCTAAACGAAATTTATAATTTCAATAACTCTSATYATAGYTATAGCATTATCACYAAGCATTTTGTAAAAGTATCATCKACAATTGCKGTRCTTRTTTATTTGATAAATATTCCGTTCATTTTCCTGGGCAAGCTCGGGAGGTMTTTVTAYGCCTTCCTCCTTTTTACTACACTTTGCATTGCTGCKATTATTGATTTTTTRCACGTTATCTTGTATAAGACCAGAGCGAAYGCATCGTCRTWYTTTTCGATTTACGCTACAAATGGAGACGAGACCTTGGAGTTTATTTCCGATTATTCAACCTTTCATCTGTTCACTTGGCTATTTGCATTCCTGTTAGTTCCTGCAATAATSGWTTTATTGTATAGGWGGATAAAGCATACAGCTTTCACGAGAATTTCGATAGTGGCATTTGTGATTTGCTTTTTACCAGTATCATATGTWGCCTACACCAAATCGTCTATCTCTTATTTAAAGGAACTATCTGCCTTTAGACTCAGTTCTTCTTATTTCGATTATAAGAGAGAGGTAGAAGTGCTGAATGATTCCTTCGGGGCAACGCCAGTTATTCGGGTGGAAAAATCCACAGTCCAAGATAAGGAAACGTACATCATTGTTTTGGGTGAATCGACTAGTAAATTCCATATGCAATTGTATGGTTATGAAAGAAATACCAACCCAAAATTGAGTGCATTAAAAAATGAGTTAACTGTTTTTAAGCAGGTGAAAAGTTCACATGTTCATACTATAGAAGCAATAAAAGACATGTTGGTTTTAAAGGATTCTAGTGATGACTTTACAAAATATTCGCTAATAGATTGTTTCAATGAAGCAGGATTCAGTACGTATTGGTTAAGTAATCAAATTTACATTGGAGAAAATGAAACGATAGTTTCTGCGATTGCGAAGAGGGCACATAAAAGGATCTTCATCAACCCCTTAGGTGGAAATAAATTTGATGAGGAGATCTTACCAGAGTTAAGTGATATTTTAAAGGATAATGAAAATAAAAAGGTAGTCTTTATCCATCTCATGGGAACACATTTAAGCTATCAGAACAGATACCCAAACGAATTCGACGTATTTAAGACCGAAGAAAAATCACTTTTTGGGGATCATGCTGATAGTTATATTAACCATTATGATAATGCCATTCTATATAATGATTATGTTATTTCAGAGGTAATTGATAAAGCGAAATCGGAAAGTGGGCTTTGTGCTGTAGTCTATTCATCTGATCATGGGGATGAAGTCTATGACTTTAGGGACTTCCACGGGCACTCTCAAGAGCTATTGTCAAAATATATGCAAAGTGTTCCTTTTTTAATCTGGTCTAATAAATCCTTTAAAAGGAAAAGAGGGGAAGTTCTGACAAATGCAACAAACAATTCAGAAATGCCATTCACGTTAAATAACCTGCCACACAGTATTCAAGAACTCTTTGGGGTGAAATCAGAATATTATAATGCATCGCGAAGCTTTTTTGCTGAGAAAGGTGTTAAATCTGAAGAAAGTCCAGATGAAATATTTCATTCGGAAACGCTACAGGCATTACCAGCGTATGCTTCAAGAATTTGGGTTCACCGCGTAAATAGTCTGGAAAGATTGAATTATGTGCAAGATAAATTTGATGGAATGGAGTTGGACATTGTTTATGAAAACGGAGTGTTGGATGTGCGACACCCTCCCGCTAAATCTATCCATCTGTCTCTGGATATCTATTTCTCCAATGTGAATAACATAACATCACATTACTTCTGGTTGGATCTAAAAAACTTAACCAAACAGAATGTCAAGGAGGTGATTGAACGTCTCAATTACCTACGCGATAAGTACGGAATAAAGGATAATCTAGTCCTTGAAACTAACAATGCAAGGTGCATTCCAGAAATGCGCGATACTGGTTTTTATACGTCCTATTATATTGCCAACCTTGCCTACTTAAGTGGAGATGAGCAAAAGAAAGAAATAGAAAAAATAGCTGCTGAAATTGCCATGTACAAACTGGATGTGATCTCCCAAAGCGTTGACAATTATAGGTTGATGAAAGAATATTTTCCATATTCCCAAAAATTGGTTTGGGCGTTAAATCTAAATTGGAACGACTCAACTGTTCACGACAGGATCAAGACACTGTTGGAAAATGACACAAGTATAAAGATAAGTCTCGTCAACTATGAAACAGGGGGGTGGAAATGACATGTACAGCACAAACTAAATACCATCAAATCTGGCGTTAATTAAGGAGGTTGTGAAAAATTAAACCGAGTTTATTATCAGGAGAATGTCAACCTAAAAAATACAGCATTGCACAGCTCTACCGTTAAGTCAATGTTGTTGCTGATTACTGTCTCTTAAGATGAATGGGCGTTAAAAACGCTCACTGCCCCAATTTATCCAATCGATTCAGTCCTTGAATAGCCAATTCGTAATTGGTCTGTAGATCCAGAGATTTAAGGTAGTCGCGTCTGGCCTCCGGGTACATGGTTTGACGTTCCAGGCTCACGCCTCTCATGTAAAAGGCCTTGTAGTGGGTTGAGTCAGCTTTAATCGCATTGGAAAAGTGTGCTACTGCTCCTTTGTAGTCCTCCTTGAACTCAATTTGTATATGCCCCAAGTTATAGTGCGATTCAGCATGATTGGGGTTGACTCCTAAAATCTGATTGTACCCATCAATCGCCAAATCCACCTCGCTGGTTTTTTGATAGTACATCGACTTCGTGTACATGGCCAAAGTGTTCTGAGGGTTCAACGCAATCACATTGTCTAGATAATTCACCGCTAGCGGGTTGAGCTCGGCGTAATGAATCAGGCCCAACTCCAGGTGAGCCTCTTCCAATTGTGGATCATTTTCTACAGCCGTTTGGAAGCTGTTCATGGCCCTGGTCGTATCTCCAAGCTCCGAGAAGATCAATCCATGTATCAGGTAAGCCTTTGCATTGTGTTTGTCAACCTCAAGCACACGTTTGAGCGTGACGACACTATTCTTCATGTCTCTCAATGCATAGTAAAGCTGCGCTTGAGCCAAAAGGGCATGAACATTTTCCGGGTCCAGTTGAAGTCCATCCGCTAGGGCCTCAGTAGCCAAAACGACGTTGCCACCTGCAAAATGAACATCGGATAGGGTATAATGATAGTCCGCTACCTTATCGTCAATTTTAATCGCCACGGCAATATCATCCATCGCCGAACCCAAGTTTCGATCGAAAAGATAGAGTTGAGCCCTCTTGTGAAAGGCGGTAGCGTTCATCCTGTTGGCATTGATCTGCCCGGTATATTCAGCAATTTGATCACTCACTGAAAGATCAGTGCTCACTGCTGACCGGTTGCCTTCTTCATCTGCTCCTGTACTACAAGCAAATAAAAGCGACAAGCCCAGAAAGCTAATGAATAGCAATCTGGGCCATCGTATTGGATGTACCTCTCCCGAGAAAAACTTCATGGTAATTAATTCATGGCGGCCATGGCATCCATGGTCTTCGCTTCGATTTCTTCGGCTAGCTCAGGATTGTCATTCAGCAATTGCTTAACGGCATCCCTTCCTTGCGCGAGTTTTGTTTCTCCATAACTGAACCAGGAGCCGCTCTTGCGGATGACATTCGCGTCTACACCTAGGTCAATGAGTTCACCCATTCTGGAAATGCCCTGACCATACATGATATCGAATTCTGCCGTCCTGAAAGGTGGAGCCACCTTGTTCTTAACCACTTTAACTTTTGTTCTGTTTCCAACAATGGCATCACCATCCTTGATCTGGCCA
>JAESRW010000107.1 GCA_016764395.1 Flavobacteriales bacterium | reverse complement strand
TGAAAATCATTTGCGGGTAGTAAGCAAAAATGAAGGTGGACTCAAAAAATGCTTAAGTACTTATAGGTATGGGTTTAACGGTAAAGAAAAAGATGATGAGATAAAAGGAGTTGGCAATAGTTATGATTATGGGGCGAGGATTTATGACCCAAGATTGGGAAGGTGGCTAGCAGTTGACCCAAAGGGGCAGTTGTTTCCCAATCATTCTCCATATAACTACGCTCTAGGCAACCCGATATACTATATAGATCCGGATGGTGAAGTTATAGAAGTAGCTAATGACAAATCTAGAAGTGGTTTCAATAATGCCATTGGAACGATATTTTCTGGTAATCAGGTGGTTTTGGATCTATTGTTAATTGCAGGGGATGCCAATTCCATCACAGAAATTAATGCCGAAGATTTTGCTGCCGCATTAAAAACTTTAAATGATCCAGACAGAAGAGCTGTATTTAATGGTTTGGTTAAGGCAGCCAGCTCTCCAACAGTTTTTAGTCTCCAAGTTGTGGGAGATGATGAATCGGCATTTAATGGGACACCTGCGCAGCGTACGGGAATAGAAATAAGAAGGGATGCGGTTGGGGTAAATGAATTTACCGATGAGGAAACAGGAACAATCATGATAGCCATTGCAGAGGCTGAGGCAGGCAGTCCTAGGGCTGATCTTGCCATAAGAGACTTGGATGCATTAATAGCAGGAAGTATTTTGTCTTCTTTTGTTGATTCAGAGAATGGTCTTAATGAAGATCCAACGCAGAAAAATGTTGAAGACCCTGGTATCGTTCAGTTACAAAGCGAGAATCTTATTCTCCGAATTAAAAACGATTTTCAGCTAACAGGAAGGGATTTTCGAAGTAGCCTAACAGGCGAGAAGTTCACATCAAAACAATTAAGACGAGTTCAGGATACGCCAAGTCCATTGATAATTGATTTTAGCTTCCAAGTTGGTGGAATTAAGAAATTTGATGTTTCCGAGAACCCACCTCGAGAGATTAAAGAGAATTCTCTTCCTAGGTTCAGTGATAGATAATGCCCGGTGTGGTGTTAATAGCACATAAGGCCAGACAATCTATATGAAATAATCGCTGGTGGATATACTAGTTTAAGAGTTCAATTCATTTTGTTCAGTAGTATTTAGTCAAAAAATGCGGGACAAACTTATTATTTACCTAAATAATCATGGAAGATTGTAGAAATTGCAATTCAAGAATCTTCAGAGTCGTACTATTTGTAGTATTTAGTCTAACGACGATTCACCTTCATGGGCAGCGGGGATTTCTTGAAGATGACCTGGCTTATTTACATGAGATAATCGAAAATGCCAATATTAGGATCAAAAAGAACGGGACTCATAATACAAAAATACTGTACTATTGGGGGCCAGACTCTATCTACACTGTTAAGCTAGTTATTAGAGAAAACCGCCATATTGTAAGAGTTGAAAGGGATAAAGAAAAGATCTTATATTCATTTGTTGGCAAAAATAAATTTAGGATTAAACAAAAATGGTTTCGGTACACGGGGGAGTCAAGCACAACTAGCAAGGGAATAAACAATGTCGTTATCAAAGCGAAACATATTAAACTCAAGATTGTGTTGATTCAAGGTGCTTATGAACTAATCCCTTTAAGAATTAAGAGGAAAGAAAGTAATTCTAAGCAACTTGAAAATTTGAAAAAAAAGATTCCTGTTTTGTTGAATAATGTTCTCTTATTAATGCTCGAGGTTCCTACAAGTCCCTCAAAAAAGTGAGTTCAGCAGTTTAGCTCCTGCTAGCGCGGCCGTCCACGTCCGTGCGAGTATGCTGCGGCTCATCGGTGTTTGCCGTCAGATCAATCCCTTGAGCCTTGTTTTGGCAATAAACGCATCCAGTAGAGAAAAGACATGCTCCTTGTCCTGTTCATCCATGTTGGACACCTCCTGTATCCTTTTAAGCATGTTATTGTCCAGCTCCAAATCCGTTTTGCCTACCAGGAAATCTAAAGACACCATTAAAGCATTGGAAATCTTAACAGCCATATCAATAGACGGCTTTACCTCATCGCGCTCGTACCTGCCATAAGCATCCCCGTCAATACTGAGCAGCTTACCCATGTCCGCCTGGGAAACCTTTTTACGCTTTCTTATCTGTGTGCAACGCTCTCCAAAGGTCATAAATGTAGGTAATCAGTTAGAAAATAGCTTCATGAAAACAAATTTAACTATAAAAATGTAGGGTAGAAATCATAAAAGCTTGTTTGAGGAAGATAGATATTGTAGTTTTACCACACATTTGTAGGGAAAAACTTTTTTTATGGCAAAACAACAACTAGACACCACCAACCACGAACAACTAGAGTACAGCAACAGCGTATTAGCCCTGTCGGTACTGGGAGGAATCAAAATAGAGGGCTTGGACAGAATGCGGGTAACGTTAAAAATAGAACTAAAAGACAGCCCCCGCCCACCTGTACGCCATAACCTTGATTTGTACAACGACAACCAAACAGAAAAGCTCATCAGGAAAGTAGCGGAAAAACTAGAAGTAGGCACCAGTATCATAGAAGCCAGTCTCTCAGAACTCACAGAATCCCTTGAACAGTACAGATTAGAAGAAATAGAAAGACAAGCAACCTACGAAATCAAAACCAAGCCATTAACAGAGAAAGAACGGGAATCAGCAACCACCTTTTTAAAACAAGCGGAGCTTATGAAGCGCACAGGAGCAACAATAGGCCAAAGCGGCATGATAGGAGAAGAAACCAACAGACTCCTGATGTACCTGATCTTTACAAGCAGAAAAAGAGAACAACCCCTTCACATTGTAAGCCTGGGAGCAAGCGGAATAGGCAAGACCCACCTTCAGGAAAAGGTTGGAGAACTCATACCCGAAGAAGACAAAATAGAAATAACCACCTTAAGCGAAAACGCCTTCTACTACTTTGGCCAGAGAGAACTTAAAAACAAACTCATATTAATAGAAGACCTGGACGGCGCAGAAAATGTACTCTATCCCTTACGTGAGCTCCAGAGTAAAAAGAGAATATCCAAGACCATCGCCCACAAGAACACCAAAGGAGAAACCCGAACCATCCACTTAATAGTCGAAGGTCCTGTAAGTGTAGCCGGATGCACCACCCAGGAACAGCTATACGAAGACAACGCAAACCGAAACTTCCTTATTTACCTGGATGAAAGCCAGGAACAAGACCAGAAAATAATGGAATACCAAAGACGCTTAAGCGCAGGAAAAATAGACCAGGAACAAGAACAACAAGCAGCGGAACTCTTGCGCAACTGCCAGCGGATATTACAACCCGTAAAAGTCATCAACCCCTATGCAGAACAACTCAACATCCCCACCGAAGTATTAAAACCCAGAAGAACCAACAACCATTATCTGCAATTTATAGAAGCCATCACCTACTACCACCAATACCAGAGAGAACAAAAAACAGACAAGGAGACCGGAGAAATGTACATCGAAACCACTCTGGAAGACATCACAGAAGCCAACAAACTCCTAAAAGAAATCCTCCTTAGAAAATCCGATGAACTCACCGGTGCCTGCCGGAACTATTTAGAAGCGGTAAAAAGCTATCTGGAACAAGAAGGAAAGAAGCAGTATACCAATAGAGAAGTAAGAAAAGCCCTGCGGGTCAACCCCAGTAACCAAAAACGCTATAACCTAAGCCTGGAAATCAATCACTACATCAAAAAAGTAAAAGGCAAACANAGYYRCMRRYWAMGYMKAKGMAANNRKMWGCTANNAKGMGNYAMCWAYWAYTARWAGANCCAGNNRTSWCAKGNGYAKYGGRTNNGAATNTTCAAAGCCTCAAGCAGTTCAACGGTTCACAAGCGGTTCAAGCCAAAAGAGAACCACTTAAGAAGAAGAAAACCAAAGCATTATCACAGTAGTTCGCGCCGAACACCAAAAAGGTATCCCGAGTGAAAAAATTAGTCTTAAAAAACCAATCCTACGAGTACTTACAAAAAGGCTTTGCAGAATGGTTGGACATCTTGGGATACAGCCAAATGAGCGTGTACAATATGCCGAATTTAATACGAGAGTTCCTCCATCACTTAGAAAGCCAGCAAGTACAAACCATAAATACACTCACCCAAAAACACATTAAGAACTATTACAATCACATTAATAACAGGAGCAATCAAAGAAGAGGCGGGGGACTCAGCAATAACTACCTGAACAAACACCTGCAAGCAATCGAGAAGTTCTTGGAATACCTCAACCACAAAGGCGTGCAGCACGTTCCGACAATCGGAATAAAGCAACACAAACTAAATAGGGCAGCCATCACCATATTAACACCCGAACAAATAAAACACCTCTATAAAGCCACAGAACAAGAAACCGAACATCCCAAACAAGAAGCCCTCAATGCAAGAGACCGGACACTATTAACCATTTATTACGGATGCGGACTGAGAAGAAATGAAGGTGTACACTTAGAACTGAATGATATCAATCTGGACAACAGAACCCTGCACGTAAGAAAAGGGAAAAACTACAAACAGCGTTTAGTACCCTTTAATAAAACCAATGCAGCCTACTTGCAAGACTACATCTACAACCACAGGCCCGTATTAACAAAAGACAAGAGAGAAAGCAGGTTGTTTATATCCGTAACAGGCCGGCCAATCACGGGCGACACCCTTTATCACAGGCTGCTCTCATTGCAATTAATAACAGGAGACACTGACCTACAGCAAAAACACCTGACCCTCCACAATCTACGGCACTCCATAGCCACCCACCTGTTGCAAGCAGGAATGAACTTAGAAAAGATAAGCAGGTTCTTAGGGCACAGCAGCTTGGAATCTACACAGATATATACACACTTGGTTGAACAAGATGAGCAGCTTTAAAAAATACCTGGAAGCCAAAGACCTGAGCAAAAGCACCATCACCCATTACAACACCCACGCGCTTGACTTTATCAGTTGGTTAGATGGAGAAACCGCAGAACCCGAAAACGCCACAGCGGGAGACATTATGGCCTACCTGAATCACCTGAAGAAAAAAGGGCAGGGCAATCAAACCAGGAGATTCCATCTAAACACCCTAAAGCACTACTTTGACTGGCACATCCAATATGAAAAAAGAACAGACAACCCGGCCCAACACATTAAAATACGAGGCATCAAACAACAGGCTCTCTATCCTATATACAGCCAACAAGAATTAGAAAGTCTTTATAACAACTACCAGCTGCCTCAAGAAAATGACCCAAGGCAAAACCGGAACTGGTGGAATAAATACAAGTTAAGCAGAAGAAGGAACAAAGCCGCATTGAGCCTATTGGTACACCAGGGACTCACAACATCCGAAATAGACCACCTGACACCGAAGGACCTCAAGCTAAGAGAAGGAAAGATATACATAAAGGGAAGCCGAAAGAGCAATGAGCGGGAACTAGAACTAAAGCCACACCAGATAATGGAACTGATGGAATACAACCTGCAAACAAGAGGGGAACTGATCAACCTGACAGGGAAACAAACCGATCAACTCTTTGTAAGCATCGGGCACAACACCCAATCCAATAACAACTGGAAACGCCTGACCCATATCTTAAGAGAACAAAACCCCAAGCACATAAACTGCAAGCAAATAAGAGCCAGCGTGATCACCGATTGGTTAGGTAAATACAACCTGAGACAAGTCCAATACATGGCGGGCCACAGATACGTAAGCAGTACAGAAGCCTATTTAGTCAATAAGTTAGAAGACCTGCAAAGCGATATAGATCAGTACCATCCTTTGGACGACGAAGTTCCTCTAGGCGGAACGAAGTAGCCCCATTACTTAAGCCCATGTATCAGAAACCATTAAGTAAAAGAGAAAGACAAATCATGAAGCTACTGCTGGCAGAGTACCGTCAGAAAGAGATCTGCGATCTGTTAGACATACATCCCAATACCGTCTGTAGCGCCAAGACCAAGATCATGGAAAAATGGGGAGTGACCACAATGGTAGGTTTTGTCAAAGAGGGCATTAAGAGAAAATACCTGGAACTGGATGAGGATGAAGGACATGACCCCTACGCTCACAGCCGTGTGGGGTTTAGCAGGTAAAAATGAAGGGTTAAAGGAAAGAGACTATCCAGTATTATCTGGTAAAGCAAAACTTGAAATCACAAATTGTGACACCTAATTAAAAGCTAAATTTATCCGAGCAATACAAATAGAAAAATGAGTAAAGAAGTAGCCATACCCGAAGAAGTATTAATGAGTAAAATTCACCTTATTAGAGGGAGAAAAGTCATGTTGGATAGGGAGTTGGCAGAGTTGTACGGAGTCACCACGGGAAACCTGAATAAAGCGGTGAATCGGCACATCAAGCGTTTTCCAGATGACTTTATGTTCCAGCTTACAAAAAAGGAATATGATGCTTTAAGATTCCAAATTGGAATCTTAAAGAGAGGCCAGCATGCTAAGTATCTTCCCAAAGCGTTTACACGAGAAGGGATATCGATGCTTTCTGGAATACTCAACAGTGATTGGGCTATAACGGTTAATATTCAAGTTATGCGCACCTTCTGGAAAATGGAAGATATGCTGCTCACTCACAAAGACCTGTTATTGGAACTGGAAGAAATCCGCCAGAGTGTCAAGGGTCATGGAGATCAGATATCTTTGATTTTTGAATACCTAAAACAGTTTGAGCAAACCAAACAAGAAGCCCTGGAATACAAAAACAGGCCGAAAATCGGGTTTAAACGAAAAGAGGAAGAATAGAAGTACGTTCGCTCCACTCACTGATCTAAGCGGTAGAGGTACATCATATATCCGCCCATCCAGCGGTGTTCGTCATCAGTTGTCAGCAAAAAATCACGCCAAGCCAATACAACCTGTTTTTATGCGTGTCTATTTTTGAGGTATAAAAACAAGTTGTATTGCCCTTCGGGTCTCCGCTTCGCTCCGAGCTTGTCATGCTTTTTGCAGTTCCTCCTTCTTCCTCACTCGCAGCTACCCCAGCCCTTTTGGTCGCCCTG
>JAESRW010000274.1 GCA_016764395.1 Flavobacteriales bacterium | reverse complement strand
ATTTATATTATTTTACTTGTTTGCTTTATCTTTGCTTCTATCTTGGCTAACCAAATCAGCGGAATAATAATTAAAGAAGATCCTATAGCCAAGCTCAGGTCCGGTATTTCATCGAACCACAGCCCCCCTACAACTACAGCACCTAATAAACCAGTGTATTCGGCACTGGAAATTTTACTGGCTTCGATTGCTCTATATACCAATACACATATACCAGCATAAATTAGGATAAAAGTGTTGGAGCCTGTTGCCGTTAACATTGGAGTCCAGTCCCAAGGTTTGCCTTCCCATAACGCCAACCCAAGTGCGGCTGGGATACCTACTAGGTTGGTGAGCATTAAAGTTTGGAACACATTATGATGCTGAGGTAATTTACGAACCAATAAATTATTTACAGCCATAGTCAATGCGACGACAAGAGCGGCAATCGCTGCCCAATTAATTTGTGTTGGTTTGACCACGATAAGTACGCCGATAAAGCCCAAAACAGCAGCAGCAATTGAGTGGCTAGTCAGCTTTTCCTGAAACAATATCATGGCTAACGGCAGCATAAGCAAAGGCGCTGTATAGAAAATAGCATTTACGGTAGCTAACGGCAGAGCGCCCAGAGCGAATACCATATATATTGTCCCTAATAACCAAATGTGGCCACGTATAAAGTGCCATTTGAGGCCAGCGAAGAGGCTTTGTTTATTACTGAGTAGACAAAATGGAAGTAGAATCAGCACTGCGGTCAATTGACGAAATAATACAAATTGGTATATGGCAGTATCTGCTGGCAGAGTTTTTATCAAAGCGTCAGAAAAAACACCAATTATATTTCCGATGATAAGTAATGTCATCGCGAGTCCGACAGTTATTTTGGGCATTTCATTACTCCTGCTACATTCTAGAAAATGTCAATGGAACTGAATTAATAGAGTTACGTTTGTAAAACGGTTATATGATTAGCGTATTCCATACCTTATATGATGTATAATGTTTAAAATTTTTTTAGTATTAGGTTTTCCTTTTGAAGGAACTTCTGCTCCTCCAATAAATAGCTTTGGAGGAGGATCAATTATTTCTATTCTGCTGAATGGGTTTCTCAAAAATCGGAAGCCAACAGAAACTGTTTGATCCACATCCCCCTTTCTAAGCACGTACAATCGTACCTATGTCTGAATTTGACACGCCTTCTCTTCCAGTAAGTACGGATATATCCATAAATTTGCAGCATGATACAGTTGAGTAAAATAACCGTGTATTTTGGAGGGCAATCACTCTTTAAAGACATCACCTTTATGGTCAATAAAGGCGAACGGGTTGGGTTGGTTGGAAAGAATGGTGCAGGAAAGTCTACACTACTCAATGTCATGTCTGGAGCCCTCGCTCCAAATGGGGGGAGTATTTCCACGTCTAAGAGTTACGAAATCTCATACCTTACCCAAGATCTTGATTTTGAGGATGGGAAAACGGTGCTTGAGGAGGCGCAAACGGCATTTGTAAAGGTTAAAAAGCTACAACGGGAATTAGAAAAGGCCCATGAGGCTTTGGCCATACGTACCGACACGGAAAGTGATGCCTATATGGATCTGATAGCTGACATCGGTGAAATGGAAGAGGCTTTCATTGCCATGGATGGCTACAACCTTGAAGCAGACTGCTCCCGGGTTTTGCAAGGACTGGGATTTGTGATCGATGATTTTGAGAAGCAGACCAATACGTTTTCTGGAGGATGGAGAATGCGGATTGAGCTTGCGAAAATTTTATTGCAAAAGCCTGATTGTATTCTACTGGATGAACCGACCAACCACCTGGATATTGAATCCATTATTTGGTTGGAGCAATGGCTCAAAGATTATTCGGGTGCGGTCATACTGGTTTCACACGATAAAACATTTCTGGATGCTGTTACCAATCGGACGATCGAAATCGTAGCGGGCCAGATATATGATTACAAGGCGGCCTATTCCAAGTATGTAACCTTGCGAGAAGAACGATTATCTATTCAGGTACAGGCCAAGAAGAATCAGGATCAGCACATTAAGCAAACAGAGAAGTTAATTGAGAAGTTCAGATACAAGGCAAGTAAGGCTGCATTTGCACAGTCGCTCATTAAGAAGCTCGATAAACTGGATCGTGTAGAGGTTGATGCTACCGATAATTCTACAATGAAGTTTCGCTTTCCACCTGCACCCCATTCCGGCAAGGTTACCATTGAAGCCAAACACATCTGTAAAAATTACGACAGCCTAGAAGTACTGAAGGATGTATCGCTATCAGTTGATAATGGGGACAAGGTGGCATTCGTCGGAAAGAATGGAGAAGGTAAAACAACGTTGGCCCGAATACTGGCGAACGCCCTGGATTATACCGGACATTTAAAGCTTGGTCATCTGGTGAAGGTGGGTTATTATGCGCAAAACCAATCTGATTTGCTGGATGATAAGCTGACTGTGTTGGAGACCGTGGAAAAAGCGGCTACGGAGCACTCATCATCAAAAGTCCGTGCTTTATTGGGCTCTTTTCTTTTCTCAGGTGATACGGTAGAAAAGAAGATATCGGTCCTTTCGGGAGGAGAACGGGCCAGGGTCGCGCTCTGTAAACTATTGCTTGAACCTGTTTCTTTATTGATTATGGATGAGCCAACCAACCATTTGGATATGCGCTCAAAAGATATCCTCAAGCAGGCGCTGGTGAATTATAATGGAACATTGATCATCGTTTCTCACGATAGAGACTTTCTTCAGGCACTTACTGATAAAGTGTACGAGTTCAAGAATCAAAAAATCAAGGAATATATCGGTGATGTGACGGCCTTCCTCGAAGCGCGTAATGTGTCAGACCTGAAGGCGCTCGAAATGGCCAAGCTGAAATCTAAGACAAACAACGGTAAGGCGCAGTCAGAACACCAGATGGATTATAAGGCCAAAAAAACCTGGCAGAAAGACCATCGCAAAGCCAGGAACAAATCAGGTCGGCTGGAAAAAGAAATTGACCAAGTTGAAAAAGAGCTGAAACAACACGATGAGGATCTTCTGGATTCGGTTAAGTTTAAAGAGTTATCTGGTGAAGCGGGATTTTTTGCAGCTTATGAGGCGAAGCAAAAAAGGCTTGGAGAGCTTATGAGTGATTGGGAAGAGGCAGTACAGGAGCTCGAGCAATTGGAGCGTCGCAATCCTGAATAACGTTCGGAAAGATATTCAAGCAGCTTTGCCAGTAGAAATCGTGTCTTTACATGAGATTTTTTGAAATCCTACAAGATAGAAGAACCATAAGTTTTTAAGCAGTGGCTAAATCGAGGAAAAGCAGAAAACACAGCAAAAGAAGCGCAAAGCCATTGTTCATTTTGCTGTTTCTATTGGGCACGCTGGGCACGGCTGCCTTTTATCTCAAGGACAACATCACGGTCAGGACCTATGCCAGCCAGGCTCGCCGATACGTCATGGACTATTTCAAAGGGGGAGGCAGAACGCAAGTGAATGCCTTCAAGATGACCGAGGCGAATTATGGAAGCGAGTTGGACGAAATAGCTGAGAAATACGACCTGCCGGCACCCTTCCTCAAAGCACTTATTGTGTTGGAATGTTCGGGTAGAAAACCAGTAAGACCCAGGTATGAGAAGCATATCTTCAAGAAGCTCAAAAAGGTAAGAGATGAGAATGGGAGAACGTTTGAAAAGATTACTCAGAATATGATTGCAGATGCATCAGATGAGGCGTTAAAGAATTTATCCAAGTCCTGGGGGCCATTTCAGCTAATGGGCTATAAGTGCCTGTACCTGGAAGTTCATGTCAACGATATTCGCGGGGATGATGCATTGGAGTGGGGCGCCAAATGGATCAAGCTGGAGTACGGGCATTTATTGCGGAAAGAGCGATACCAAGACGCCTTCCATTATCACAATACAGGTTCACTCTATCCTAAAAGTGGTGATTCAAAGACGTATGATCCCTTGTATGTTGAAAAGGGGATGAAGTATATTGATTACTTCGATTGATGGAGCCACAGGATAAATCTCGAAATAGGTATTCCTGATCCTGGAAAATAAAGGTCATAGGTTTCTCGTTTGGTGGCTGTGTATCTGATGGATTCACCTAAATTTACATACTTTTAAGCCTGATTGAAACCGCTTTATGATCTTTCTCACGTTGGCAATTTCGTTATTGTTCATCTACTTCTGGGTGATAGACTTTAGACGTGCTTACCGAATAGCGGGTAATTGGCAAAGCTTTAGCGCATCAACAAAATTCTATGAGACGCTTTATTTCATCATTCTCGTAGGACTGCCTCTTCTCTTTGTGAATCATACAAACTATGGAAGGGCGCTGTCTTTTGGAGGGGATGAGCTTCTATACACAACCAGCATAATTTTGTCCCTCGGAATTTCATTTATGTGGTATCAATATCTAACCTGGCTTGACATTTATGAACGGGAACGGTTCAAGTTTCTATTGCTGGTATTCCTTATCTCTTGCTCTCTTAGTTTTCTGGTATTCCCACTGACGGATGTGGTGAATGGACTGGGGCTCAGTATGAACGGGGAGTTCTGGAACGATTGGTGGTATTCTGTAATTGGAATTGGCCTGATAGAAGAAATTGTGAAAATCATGCCTTTTCTCTTCATTTTGAAGTTGACCAAACAGGTCAATGAGCCTTTTGATTACATTTTGTACGGATCGGTATCCGCATTGGGGTTCGCATTTATTGAGAATGTTCTTTATCTATACCAGAGTAACCTTCTCGCGATTTATGGCCGTGCTTTGTTTGCCTCTGTGGCCCATATGTTTTTCACTTCCGTAATTTGTTACGGGATGGCAATTGCCAAGCATAGAAACTACGCTTGGAAAATATATGCATTGCCCGTGTTTCTTTTATTGGCGGCCCTGGGCCACGGCTTTTATGATTTTTGGTTGATCAATCTTATCGCCAAGCAGTGGTACCTGATCTCTACTTTGTTCTTTCTGTTTTGCATTCATCTATGGGTAACCATGAAAAACAACCTGATCAATATCTCATCCTTTTTTGACAGAACGATTCTTTTAAACAGTCCTTCTTTTAAGTACAAAATTATCCTGGGCCTTGTCGCAATTTTTGATGTTGCCTACCTGGCTTATTTCTTAATGTATGGAAAAAGTGAGGCCAATCACCTGCTTTTGGAGTCATGGGTGCTCAACATCTATATGGTGCTATATCTGGCCGTTAGTTTTGAGAACTTTAAGTTGATACAGGGATATGTAGCTCCCATCTACGTCCCCAGAGGAATACTGGATTTTTTTATTCCCAAGATGGAGGAAGAAGAGAATTACACAGGTACAACCATCAAGCTGGTCGCTCCCGAAGGCATTGGTTATGAAATGGAGTCGCTTCGACAATCGCTACCGGTTTCTGGGGTTCTGGTGCGTCGGATTGTTTTTAAGGGGGATACTTCCTGGTATGTTTTTATTCCAGATGCGCCTATCTATACGGCTGATGTGGTTGATAATATGTTTCTGATCAAACCAAAAAAGAAGGGCGGTAAACTCTTACGAGCTGATTACGTATCCATTAATTTATTGGGATTGAGCAGAACACAGGATTTTGAAGATGGTACAGTGAAAGCAAAGAATGCAGAATTTCTGCACTTTGTACAGGCTAAAATTGTGGATCCAGTGGAATAATGCGTTTGAGAAACAAGGTCATATTGATACTACTCCTTATTTCATTGGGAAGCGGTGTGTTTTATGGAGAAATGATCTCTTATGGCATACAGCAGGGAGTGGGTCAATTTCATATACTTTACGATGCTGTTCCAATCACTGACCTGCTCAATGATCCAAATTATCCTGAAGACAATAAGGAAAAGCTTCGGCTCATTCAAGAGATACGGGAATTTGCAATTGATTCTTTAGGGCTGAATGACTCGGAGAGTTATAAGAAATTGTTTGATCAGGAAGGCCAACCTGTGCTTTGGGTAATAACGGCTGCCATGCCCTTTGAGATGGAACCCTATGAATGGTATTTCCCATTTCTTGGAAGATTGGGTTATAAGGGGTTCTTCAATAAAGAAAAGGCGCTGTTGGAGGAGCAAGCGCTAATAGCAATGGACTACGATACTGATCTGGGTGCTGTCAATGCATGGTCGACGCTTGGTTATTTTAATGATCCCGTTTTGTCAAATATGTTGCACAAATCTCCTGGTGGATTGGCCAGACTGATCATTCATGAACTTACGCATGGGACGTTGTATACCAAAGGGGACGACGGTTTTAATGAAAACCTGGCGACCTTTGTAGGGGACAATGGAGCCATTGTTTTTATGAAACACAAGTATGGAGAAAACTCCATAGAACTGAAGCGCTACGTTGGGGCGATAGAAGATATCCTCAGTTACAGTAAACACATGACACGGGGCACTTCACGTCTTGATAGTTTGTATGGAAGTATGAAACAGAGCGCATTTACTTTCGAAGAAAAAGTATCTTTAAAGGAGGGATTGATCAGGGACATTCTGAGTAGCTCCGATACGATTGACTTCAATAATGCGGAAAGTTATCAGTACGTATTGCAGAATGATTTTATGCCGAACAACACCTACTTTATGACCTTCAAGAGGTACCGCGAAAAGCAAAATGAATTCCAGGCTGAATTTGACTCAAAATTTAACGGTAATTTTTCAAAATACCTCAGCCACCTCAAAGAGCAATATGCCAATTAGCCATTAAAAAATGATAACCACAGAGCGCACGGAGATTGCACAGAGTTCACCAAGAGTGATGCAATTTTTAAAACCTCTGTGCTCTTTGTGCCTTCTTAGTGCCCTCCGTGGTTAACGAGCGGTAGACAGGACATGAGCAGTATGTTATAAAGTATGTAAAATTGTAAGTGTCAAATGTAAAATTTTAACATGCACCATTTTACATCTTCAATTTGACATTTCTACGGTACGGCACGCGCTAACAGCAAATGCTCTCACTTCTTCCTTCCTGTCTTCCACTATATAACACTTTCAACTTTCAACTTTCAACTTTCAACTTTCACCCTGCAACCCGCAACCTGCAACCC
>JAESRW010000106.1 GCA_016764395.1 Flavobacteriales bacterium | reverse complement strand
GGGTCATCCCATAAATAACCATAAGGTGTTGTGCCTCCTGATACTGAAACGCCGGCATTCCCATCGCACATATCAATACAAGTGTTGTTGGTTGTATTGGTACTTGAAGTTAATTGAACAGGTTCCGTAATGATCACTATGGAGGAGTCGGTACACCCATTACTATCTACGATTGCTACCTGATTGGTACCTGCACATAGTCCGTTAGCAATAGCTGTAGATTGGACGCTCGGGTCATCCCATAGATAGGTATATGGCCCTGTACCCCCAGTGACATTGGTGGATGCAGAGCCGTCGCAAGCGCCATTACAGGTTACTTGGGTTCCCATAATCGAAGCAGTTAATACCAATGGTTCCGCGATGGTAATGGAAGCAGCGCTGTTGCAACCGTTGGAATCTATCACTGAAACAACGTGAGTTCCCGCTATTAAACCTGTGGCGGTATCATTGGTTTGTGCCCCAGGGTCATCCCATAGATACGTGAACGGAGGGCTTCCACCTGTTACAGAAACGGTTGCGCTACCATCTGCTGAGCCAGTACAGGTAATATTGCTGATCAATACAATAGAAGTTGACGCAGCACCTGAATCGCTCACCAATATCGATTGGATTCGCTGGCAGCCCACTGAGTCCCAAATGGATACTGAATAAACGCCGGCGGATAGCCCGGTAGCGGTGTCTGTGGTTTGAGCCAAGGAATCATTCCATAAATAGGTATATGGTAAAGAACCTCCTGAAACGGTGACGAACCCTAGCCCGTCAGCCGATCCACAGGAAGCATTCAACGATGATGCTGTAGCTGATAGAGAGGTGGGGTAAGTATTGATGGTAACATTGTCACTGAGGGTACATGAACCAAGGGTTATAGCCACGGTATAAGTGGTCGTGTCATTTACGGAGGCGATTGGGTCGGCAATTGTATCATTGCTCAATCCTGTGGAAGGTGTCCAGCTATAGGATATATTATTGGGGCTATTACAAATTGTGAGCTGCATATTTGGCCGGTTATTACTGGTAGTTTGACTGGATATAAAAGGACAGGCTGGAGTGTTATCTGATCGGTAATAAATTATAGATGTATACCCTGTTGTTGTAAAAGGCGAAGAGCTGTTGTTAGTGAATGAGGTTGACAAGTTATTATAACATAATTCAATGATCAGGTTAGAAGTGCCATCCCAATCATATGGAGTATCCAGAATATGCTGGTTAAGCCCGCTAACAATATTTACATCCTTGGGTGAGAATACCGTAGATAATCCAGACTGCCAGGTAGTTATATCAGTGATGGATGTGCACCCCAGTTTTATCTCAAATGCCTGGTAGATCGTCGTACCATTAATCGAAGTAATAAAGAAGCCAATATCTGTTATGGTTCCTGGAGTTACGCCAGCGGCCAGAAGGTCTGAGACGGTATAGAGTATCTGATGCTTGGCATTTTTGAACCAATTTCCATACGGTGCAGGATAAGTTGTTGCGTTATTGAAACTGGTTCCAGTACCGACAGTATAATCTAATCCTGTACCGTTACAACCGGAAGAAACGCCACATGTACTTGGAATTGAAACAGGAGATGGTACAACTACCGCATCTAATTGAACAGCTGTTGCTGCACATACTGATTGATCAGGTCCGGCACTGATACTGAACACATCAATGGAAATTTGGCTTAAATCGTTGCAAACACCATTGGATACCGAGATGGTATAAATGGTGGCACTATCAGGGCTTACAACGAGCGCTGAATCATTTCCCAGCACATTGCTATCCGGGTCTAGCCAAGTGATGGTATAGGGTAGGAACGCAAGGTCTGGAACAAACTGAATGCCCTCATTAAATGCCGACCAATTGGTGCTATTCCTACCTGGAACCACCAGGGCTAGAGCCCCGGAATCACTTTCGATACCCATGGTGTGATTGCCACCATCAGATTGCATGGCAGTAGTATGTATTTCGATAATGCCACTGGTTTCATAGAGTAACACTTGAGAGGTTACGGAATCTGTTCCACCAAAATGCACCACATCATTAAAATTGACAACCAAGATCCTATTGGGTGCAGCACCAGTGGTGAAGTATTCAATTAAGCCGCCCAACTGGGGGCTGAGATCCTCCCATGCAAAGGCAATTAGTTTATTGGGAATGGTTGCAAATGGCAGCACCTGGCCAGAGCAACAACCATTGGAAGCAGAGGAGTCAAACGTGATAAATCCATTCGAACTAATATAGAATTGGGAGTAGTTACCACAATAAAAGGGAAAATTAAATCCGATATTGAACGCGGGAGACATCTGATCATCACTTAATGCAACTGCCGTTCCTGACCCTAAAACTGGAGCGTATACAATATTATTTAATACATAGTCATTGCAATTATTTGGATTGTTGACATTGGCATAAATAGTCGTGCTATCTCCTAGACAAAGAGCGAGGTTATCTGCAGACGGATTTAGAGTAAGTGTTTGGGGAACAATATCAATGTTGGTAGTCCCAGTTTTTGTACACCCTAGTGAGGAAGTCACCATAACCTGATACAATGTGGAAGACGGAGGAGTGGCAATTGGGTTTTTGATGCTATCAGTATTTAAGGTGCTGGCCGGTGACCACTGATAATTATAGCTTCCAGCAGGGCTTGTTCCTACATCCAGCTGTGCTGAACCACCAATGCATATTATTTGATCGAGGTTAGGTGAAATTGTAAAGTTAGGCGCCACATTAATAGTAATGGTATCGATCGTATCACAGACACCAAACATGGAAGCGGTAACAATATATGTAGTGGTGGTGGTCGGGAATGCGATTGGATTGGCGATCGTATCATTGCTTAACCCAAAAGCCGGATTCCAGGTGAAATTGCCTGAACCGTTAACTTTGAGTTGTACGCTATCTCCAAGACAGAGAAACTTATCAGGTCCAGCATAAATTCCGTTGATTACGTTGATTTCCAAAAGGTACGTTCTACTACCTGTTATAGGACAAGCATCGTCGCTAATTTCAACCARGAACATATGGASRCCCAYGTCATTCACTCCWGGAGTCCAGCTGAATGTACCCAATACCGGGTTGWTGCCAGATGAASTRAAKGWAGCCCCRGCCAGGGCCAATGCGGCATTWGAGGTCATAATAATGRYATCYCCRWKGTCAGSATCSGAAGMYGTAACMTCGAAGCTMAYATTGTTMCCTRCACAAACTTCTACMGACATGGTRTCTAAAAGCGTMCCYCCCWGAAGATTGGTRATCCCAGGAGCATCCAACTGTGGTTGTAAATTGCCGCAGTTCAATATRAKGACCTGTATATCGCGCATGGTGGTGCCAATGAGTACMCCGTTGCGGTATTCCTCAACCAATAYGGYTACMACACTTACCTGARTGCCATTGGGYACCAYATCCATYTGKCCTGTWRCTGAATTGAAGTTCACTAACCCCGATTGGGTAGATATTGGAAGGATAGGGTTAAATCCTGGTTGATAAGCAATGGGAGCAGCCCCAGTCGTTAAAGGATTTACAAGGGAGTACACGAGCGAATCGCCATCGGCGTCAATGGCACCTTGGTTGTAACTATTGGGTTGTCCATCGCAAATATAGGGTACTGAAAGTGTGGTGAAAATTGGAGATGAATTGCAGCTATTTCCTGTGTTGTCTAAAGTCGCCTCTACATAAATATTTTGGCTCGAAGGTGCTTGCAAATTAGTGATGAGGGGGTTCCGGCAACAGTGGCTCCAACTAAAAGTCCAGTCTGGACAGGGAGTCAAGGATACCGTATCGGCATAGATATATTGTTCAACGCCTGGTTGAGATCCGCCTTGACATGTGCTTAAGGCGGTAGGACACAGAGCTGAAATTTCCTGAGAACTTACCTGGGGCAGTGAAACCGAAAAATTTTGTCCACAGGAAGGAGCGATGAGATTTATTGTAGCACTAGCAGGGGCGCTAATTCCGGAGCAGTCTCGGTAAAAGGAAACCGTGAGCACGTATTGGTTAGCACCAAGGCATTCATAGGTGAGTTCCGCGCCCATGGAATGTGAGGCGAACGCGCTTCTCGTGATGCTAAATAACAATGTAATTAGAAAAAGGCAACATATAACGATGAACTTATTTATCATAGCGATAGCATATTTATACTGTATAACCTTGGTTGAACATCTAGTCAATGCATTGAGACAGCATCGATAAAATTGTCAAATACGCCTGAAGCGTTTAGGGGTATGAGGAAGCTCAATCCTGAGCTAAAAAGTGCTGCACTATAAAAGGTTCTATCGCAGTTGCAGATGGGATCCTGGCCGTATGCGTTCTGTGTTGTCCTGAAGAAAAATAGGCTATATAAAATAGCCGTGCATTGGGTAAAGAGGGCGGGTAACTTCTTCAAATAATTGCATAATAAGGGAGGCAATCATGCCTTTTATCTCGTTGAAGATACAATTATTTTTTAAAATCCAATTTTAATATAACTCCTTAACCGATTGTTTAATCATGTGTTACGCGTAGTTCGCTACCAAAGTTGATGCTCAGTAATTGGGAGTTACAATTTGAAAAACTAAGACCCTGATTTGTGCGTTAGATAGATGTGGAAATTTAGATGAGCAGCGGTAAAATCCATCCGTTGATGCCTTCAAATAAAACAAGCCAACCCATTAAGTTAGATTGGATACCTATCTTTGAAGCCTTAAAAATATTGAAACCTGTCTGCTGATCCAGTTGAAAGAATAATAGAGATTAAAGAACATGAAATTCCATGGAAACATTAAGGAGTCTTTGCTCCTAGCGACAATAGACAAGCAAAATTCTCAGGTGCTCAATGAAAAGCTTGAACGCAGTTTGATGGTATTGTGGTTTGAGTCTGGAACCAATGAAGTGCTGATAGATGATGAAGCGTATAATTTTGTTAAAAACCAGGTGGTTTTTTTGACTGAGTTTCACCAAATTGAAGTGAAATCGATTGAGAAAGTTAGGTTTTTAAGATTTAACAGACCTTTTTACTGTATCCTGGATAATGATTCCGAAATAGGCTGTAAGGGAATTTTATTCTATGGGGCTACCCGATTGCCCTTCATTCAAATTCCTGAGGAGGAGTTGGAGAAATTTGAAACCCTGTGGAAAATGTTCACCATTGAAATGGAGTCGAATGATAGCCTGCAAACAGATATGTTGCAAACTATGTTGAAAAGGTATTTGATCCTTTGTACGCGACTGTACAAGACACAAGCGCATTATCCAAAGGAGAAATTGAACTCGGATATCATTAGAGAGTTTAATTTCCTGGTAGAAGAGCACTATAAAACCAAACACACCGTAGCAGAATATGCAGATCTGTTGCATAAATCCCCTAAGACCATATCCAACGTTTTCGCCAAGATGGGATCCATTACACCATTACAATACATACAGGAGCGAAAAATTTTGGAGGCTCGAAGACTTTTGCGCCATACTGATATGCAAATACAGGAAGTAGCCTACGACATCGGCTATGACAATATTCAGGCTTTTAGCCGCTTTTTTAAGAAGCAGGAGGGCGTTTCTCCCTCTGAATTCAAAGGTATCTCATAGGTAGGAAGAATTGCCAACTCATCGGGAATCCTTACCTACCATGTCCCCCAATTCTTGTCAGATCTTTGTAGGAGTAAATYWATCAATTTAAMATTCTACAAGAKGAARCGMGSKTKATCAMCTCTSYAWKRYACRGRAGGAWGRTTATAAGCGAGTTTCANCTARCMGAWTTAATAARAATYAAAAWATWAAYAGATGAAAGCAACTGTCATAAACGGTTTTGGGGACTTTGAGGCACTCCAATACCAAGAAATWGAAAGRCCYCAGCCYAARCCTGCCCATGTATTGGTTAAAGTACTGGCKGCAGGTGTYAATCTWTTGGACCATTATATCCGTGAAGGRTCTATWGTWCCSGAACTTCCATTTCCTCATATMYTGGGYGCWGATGCAGCMGGTGARGTAGCKGARCTAGGTGAAGGYGTRASTGGKTTTGAAATYGGRGAKCGCRTWATYGTRGTTCCTGGATATCCACAAAATRSAGARGAGACGCAYATTCGWCCYACGGTAACWGCTCCWACWTTYGGGYTRCCTGGATTRCATATWTCYGGARCTTATACSCAGTATATGGARGTTCCWGYAYATGCCCTGATCAAAGATGAAACMGGGTTRACACCRGAAGARTCRGCCACYYTGCCGGTWCCWTTRGCATCRGGYGTTCACGCTGTWAARGTKGTWGGTGAAGTGAAAGCTGGTGATAAAGTGCTCGTTCATTCTGGGGCTTCAGGCTCTGGTAGCATGCAAATTCAAGTKGCMAAAGCTTTGGGRGCWGAGGTAGCAACTACGGTACGCAGTGATGCCAAGGGCGAATTTGCCAGAACCCTGGGTGCAGACCTGGTAATAAATACGAACAACGAGGATTTTGTCGAACGTGTTAAAGAATGGACTGGCGGACAAGGCGTTGATGTTGTAATTGACAACCTGGCGGGAGATGTAATGGCTAAGAGTATTGAAGCCACGAAGGCAACTGGGATAATTGTTGCTTTTGGCTTTGCAGCGGGTCCTGAAGTGAAGTTTGATATCCGAAGCTTATTTTTCGCTCAGAAACACCTGCGCGGTTCAATGGCCAGTGATGTGGAGGATTTCCAATGGGGATTGGATCAAGTCGCCGCAGGTCATATCAAGCCAATACTGGATCAAACGTTTCCACTCAGCAAAGCTGGCGAGGTGCACGAATTGGTCGCATCCGGAAAAGTTACGGGAAGACATGTGTTACTTCCTTGGTCTGAATAAATCATCAATTTCCAATGGCATGCAGTCAATCCCGTATGGGAATGATTGCATGCTTTTTTAATAGACTTAGCAATGGTAGATTGTGACAAATTCTAACTCCACTATATTTGAAGGATGAAATACAAAATGTTAATAGGTCTTGATGTAGTTAATGATAAATTATATCAGAAGTATCGTAAAAACATGAAACCCATTTTATCTTCATTTGAGGGTGGCTTTGGTTATGATTTCAAAATATCTGAAGTTCTTTTATCAGAAAC
>JAESRW010000105.1 GCA_016764395.1 Flavobacteriales bacterium | reverse complement strand
TTTTCGAGGAGCGCTCTATTTTGATGTTGCTCCCAGAAACGACTCCCTGGCCCCGGTGATCGATTTCATTCGCGAGGATGTGGTTAAATTAATAGAGTCCTTTCAATGGAAGTCAGGGGTAAACTATGCAGGCGAATAGTATCTATCCTGAAATGGGGATGATGCTAACCTGTTCGTCAGATTATCTACGAATTATGATTGGTTCGAAGATAAAAAATTGATCACGTCAATAACTCAAACTCAAGCTAAATAGTAAAAAAACCTTCTTAGAAGGTGGCTTTGAGTTGCCCCCAAAGTGGGCTTTTGAACATTGGAACAAAGAACATTTGAATCACGATTTATGAATTGTTTGTATCCGATTAGTTAATAAATTTCTTCATTCTACTGTTCAATGGTTCTATTATTCAACTGTTCATAGAATAGCAAACAACAAATAAGAAGGCATAGCTGCCAGAACCTGCCCACGCCCAAAGGACGTAGGCTTTTAAGTTAAGCTAATTCAGGATTGCCTAAGCCCATTAAGAAAGTGGACTACCGAAATCAGCAGCAGCATCGCGCCAGCTTGGTGTAAAACTGCGATCAAAATCGGCACACCCAAAAGGAGGGTGGATACCCCCAGGCTAAATTGAATAAGCACCATTCCGATAATCAACCACAACCCCTGCTTTTGAGCGGTCCCCAGTTCCTGCCTGGAGCAGAGCGCCCACAACCAGCCGACAACGCCAACCACTGCAAAAGCCAAGTATCGGTGAATAAACTGTACCCCTGCGAGTCCCTCTGTAAAGTTCTTCCACAAAGGCTCAAGTGTGGTGATCGCTATCGGAAACCAACTGTCGCCCATTTTAGGGAAAGTGTTGAATACAAAACCTGCCTTCAATCCCGCTACAAATGCGCCATACACAATCTGCAGCAGCACCAATCCAAGGAGGAGTTTAGCTACCGAACCAATCTTTTTGGGCAAGGCTGGAGATTCCTCTTTTTCATGAAGACCAAAGATGACCCAAAATATGTATCCCAATAATATAGTGGCGGTTATCAGATGAGCCGCAAGTCGATAGTGGCTCACACTTGGATTGTCGACAAGTCCACTGGCCACCATGAACCATCCCAAAAATCCCTGAAAGCCACCGAGGAAGAACATAAGAAGTAATTGCTTCTTAAGCGTTGGGTCCAGCCATTTCTTCCAGAGGAAGAACAGAAAGGGAAAGATAAAAACAAGTCCAAGAAGCCTACCGATCATCCGGTGCAGGTATTCCCACCAAAAAATACCTTTAAAATCTTCCAGGGTAAATTCAGAATTGATCTGCTCATATTCCGGAAATGCCTGGTATTTAGCGAAGGTATCTTGCCAGTCAGCTTCTGATAATGGTGGAATGGTACCCATAATAAGTTTCCACTCCACCATCGACAATCCCGAATGGGTTAGCCTCGTGATTCCGCCAACAATTACCATGGTAAATATCAGCAATGCACCCGCGTAGAGCCAGATCAATATTGGTTTCTTGTGTTGTTGGTCCATCTTGTTTGGCGAAATTACTAATCTAGGTCCGAATTCGGGATTATTGATGTTCCTAATAAATATGGCCTTCGGCCGCCGAAGGCTTGCCGAAGACGCGGCGTAATTAAAATGTAAAATTGATGATGTAAAATAGCACATGTTAAATTTCACATTTGACATTTACAATCATCAATTTGCCATTTCCGCCGCCCATTTATTTGGACCGGCTCAACAAGGAAAAGGCTCATCGCTCACCGTAATCATTTCTAAAAACATTTCACCTTGTTGTGGGGTTTTCTCTGAAAATCAGATAGGTATAAATACTCTTTTTTACTCATGAAGGAATAACCCACCCTTGTTGGTTAACGCGATTATTGTATCTTTTATACCCTAAAAACCAGACATATAAACTGATTCAATATCAAATACCCTTGCTTGAATTGTGACCATACAAACAAGTTACTTTGACCATATGACAAAGCGCCTACTTATCCTTGTTTTTACAATTACCAGCCTGTGTGCTTTTGCCCAAACCTATACCATCCCAGGAGCTACCCAACAACCAGCTTGGGTATTTCCAATATACTTTGAAGAAGGGACAGGATTAAAGGATACTATTTATTTAGGATATGACCCAAATGCAAGCCCAATCCATGGGCCATTTCCTGGATCTATTGATACTGTTTTTGGAGAAGATTACGAGCTTATTGACACTTCTAAATTCAAAGTGTTTTGGACCAGTTGCTGTGATGCGATACATGACACTGTAATCAGAGTGGACGTTGCTCCCAGTGGCTACTTGGGAGGAAGCATTTTTTTTACAAAAGGGGTGCTCCCGTTAACGGTAAAATGGGATAAGAGTCTTTTTTATAGCGCTATTTTACCCTATCCCGATCAGTCTCCTGCGCCATATGCCGAGGGAAACTCCGTTCACAGAATTATTATTCACTAAATATATACCAAGCCAAATTCGTCCTAAAGGATTAAAATTGGTTGAAAAAATGCTTGTTTGAGACAGTTATTGTCATTTTGATGTAACTCTCGAACAGTAAACCTGGACTTGTCGGCATAGTCTTGACCTAAAGCAGTTGCTGTAAAGAAAAACAGCGATAAGGCCAGCGTTGTTAATTTGGGTTTGGCCGTTGTCAATTAGCTGGTTTTTGCATGTGCTCTATTTATTGTTTTTCTACTGCAACCTTTGCGTGGATGGTTTTTCTTTTATGGCCAATCAATCGTTTTTTGAGTAATCTCTCAAATAAACTGTGCAGGGGAAAGATCATTCCTGCCAGTACGGCGTTGGTCAGGAGTTTGTAGGCGGGGGCACCGCCGGTGATGTTGTCTACATATGGGTCGGATAGTACGAGCAAGAACTCAAAGAGAATGAGAAAGGCGAAGAATATAAGTCCCTCCGCTACTGCCGGTGATACTTTAACAAATCCCAAACCCAGCACCCCACCGAAGACCATCAGAATAACAATGAGGATGACAGAATATTGCAGGTTGTCTCTTCTTGAAATTTCTTCTTCCTGTATTCGGGCTTGTTCTTTTTGTTGTTGCTCTTTGATTATTTGTGCCTTTTCAAACTCGTATTTGGTTTGCTGGCGGATGCTTGCTTTTTGGGTTGCTTCGTTGTTCATGCTGTCGCCGTATTGTACCTGCAGTTCATACATTTCCAAGGCTTCTTTGAACTTCGCCTGACGAAGCACAGGGCGCGTAGTCAGGGTTGCCTCCTGTTTTGCCACTTTGCTCAAAAGGTCTGCGTTACGCTCTATCTGGTCGGGAAAACCAAGATCCTGGGCAATTTTAAGGCCGCGTTCGCCCGCTTTTCTAGCTGAAGCCAATGCACCGGACTTGTTGGCTGTAGCCTTTTTGCCCTCCGAAGCCTTAGCGAAGGAGGGAGCAGAGGCTTGCTTCAGGTGCATCTTGCCAAGGTTGGCAAGTATGCCGGCAACCAGCTGCTTGTCCCCTATTTCCTCACTTGTCTGCAAGCCTTTCTGAAAGTACTCCAGGGAAAGGGGGATGTCGCCCTGGTCTTTATGAATACCCCCGATGTTGTTGTAAGAGTAGGCCATTCCACGTTTGTCGGATATTTCTTCCCGTATCTTCAAGCTTTTGTGAAAGTACTCCAGGGCTAGGGGGATAGCGCCCTGCTTGTCATGAATGGCCCCGATGTTGTTGTAAGATTGGGACATTCCCTTTTTGTCGGAGATTTCTTCCCGTATCTTTAAACTTTTGTGAAAATACTCCAGGGCAAGAGGGATAGCGCCCTGCTTGTTATGAATAAACCCGATGTTGTTGTAAGAATAGGCCGTTCCTTGTTTGTCTGAGATTTCTTCCCGTATCTTCAAACTTTTGTGAAAGTAATCCAGGGCTAGGGGGATAGAGCCCTGGTTCATCTGAATAAACCCGATGTTGTTGTAAGAGGTGGCCATTCCACGTTTGTTGCCGAGTTCTTCGTCTATCTTCAAGCTTTTGTGATAGTACTCCAGGCCAAGCTGGATATCGCCCTGGTTTTTATGCATAAACCCGATGTTGTTTAACGCCCCTGACAGGGAAATTCGCAAACTCCGCAAAACCACGGCGGGTGGGTTACTGGCAATTGCTTCTTCGGCTATCTTTCGGGTTTTTTCGCAAAGGGGTATCATCGTGTCCAGATTGGATACGTAGAGAATTTCACTTAAGCCAACATACGCCCTTGCTAAGGAAGTGTCATGACTGGCGGGGTTCGCAACGATGGCATTGAGGGAGTCGAGCTGTTTTTGTTCTTCGAGGGAGAATGTCTGTGCATCGCATATTGCTGTCATGAGCACGAGAATTATCGGGAGTAGCAATAAAGCCAAAGTCCCTATTATGTGTCTTTCTGTTGTCAAGCGGTATATATTTTTCAGCTGTTTATACTTGATTTTTCAAACGTAAGACCTGTCTTTGTAGGCAGGCTAGCGGAACCTGCCTACAACCATCCTTCTGTGTGTCTGTCTGTTTACCCTGGTTCGTTACATGTGCACAATGTATTGTTTTTCTAACAAACCCTTTATTTAGGTGGTTTTTCTTGTATGGTCAATCAATCGTTTTTTGAGTATTTTCTCAAATAAACTGTGCAGGGGAAAAATGAGAAAATCTGTCCTAACATCATCTATCTCAATGACTCGGGAGTGAGCATTGATGGATTGAAAATATGGGGATCTCCAATTCAACCTTGGTTTTATGATTGGGCCTTCAATCGACAAAGGGGAGCTGATATTCTAAGGCACTGGAACCAAATTCCTGAAGACACCGATCTTTTGATAACATACGGGCCCGCGCACGGAATTTTGGATCTAACTACGAGCAACGAATCTGTTGGCTGCAGCGATTTATTAAGCAGGATCAGGGAAGTAAACCCTCAAGTACATATTTCGGGGCATATTCACGAAGCCTATGGTGAATTAGAAAAGTTTGGAATAAAGTTTATCAATGCGAGCGTAGTAAATGCAAACTACATGATGACCAACGAGCCAATTGAAATTGAGTTAGCACGATAAATCCACTGACGACCATTAAGTGGGATTGGTCAGGGAGCAGGTCAAAAAGGGTGGCAACCAAGCGAAACCTGAAGGGTTCATAAAGGCCGGCAAAACAAAAGCGCGGTGCGTAATGTTATCCTGCCCGGAAGCTTTTCGAAAGCTTAGAACTTTCGGAAAGCTGATAAACCAGGTTCGTGCCCGTTTCTCTAAAACTACGAGAAAATGCGCTTCATCTCCTAACGCTAGAACTTGACCAGTTGACTCGTCCTAAAATAGGTTTACACAAAACGTAACCTAAAATGGACAGATATATAAAGCGGCACCCATCAAAATGGCAAAGTCGATACACAGAAGAATTCAAACAACATGTAATCAAAGATTTTTTAATTGGCGGTTTAACTCGAAGAGAAATAGAGCATAAATACAAGATTGGTAATTCAAGACTAACTTATTGGTTAAGGGCATTTGGCCATGAAACTCCTAAGCCTAGGTTATTATCTTTAGAGATTATGCCAGAATCATCGAATACAAATCAACATCAAAGTTCTTCAGAGGCTAAGCTCAAAAAGGAACTCGAAGATGCTAAGTTATTAGCCGAGGCCTACAGAAGAATGATAGAAAAGGCTGAACAGGAGCTTAAAATTAACATCAGAAAAAAGTCCAGTACCAAGTAATCCAGGAGATGAAGGACAAATATCGGCACGTGGGTATAACACGATTTTGTCGATTACTTGGTATTACCCGCCAGGCATGGTATCAACATTTTTGGCATACTGAATCTATTACTATAGAGCAAGAGTTGGTTTTGCAGCAAGTTCTGCAGATCAGGAAAAGCCATCGGCATATGGGCGGTCGGAAGCTGTATGAAAAGCTGCAGCCATTTATGATAGAGCATCAGATCAAAATGGGTAGAGATGCCTTGTTTGATCTGCTTGCAGCCAACCACCTGCTGGTGAGGAAGAAGAAACGAGCCGTCTATACTACTAATTCTTTTCACTGGTTGCGCAAATATCCCAACCTGATAAGGGATTTTGTCCCTAATGGACCTAACCAGCTGTGGGTAAGTGATATCACCTACTGGAAGATCAAGTTGAATTTTGTCTATATCAGTTTTATTACAGATGCCTATTCTCATAAAGTAGTTGGATACCATGTAGCAGAGTCACTAGAAGCTATTGAAACACAGCAAGCCCTAAAGATGGCTCTGGAAGGACTTAAGCAACAACCTGATAAACTAATACATCATTCTGACAGAGGTATTCAGTATTGCAGTGGAGGTTATGTAAAGCTATTGCAGGACAACCGCATAAAGATTAGTATGACTGAAAATGGGGATCCTTTGGAAAACGCTATCGCAGAACGGCTCAATGGAATAATCAAGCAGGAATATCTTTACGATCATCAACCCAAAGACATTAACCAAGCAAAGGTAATACTAACCTCCTCTGTTGATCTGTACAACGATGAAAGGCCTCATGAAAGCATAGGTAATCTTACACCTGAAAATGTACATTCTAATCATTTAATAACCCAACGACTATGGAAAAATTATTATTCGAATAAGCGTAAACTTGTAAACGTATTACAGGACGAAAAATCAACTGTAAACCTATCTCAGGATTAAGTCAAAAACCGTAAACTTTTTTTAGGACGAGACAAGTTCTACTGTGTAGATACGCTCCTCGCTAATTAACTTGACGAAGTACACTCCGCTCTGCAAGTTTGAGACGTCAACCGATTCATTCGGCCATTCTCTTCTATAAACCAACTCACCCAGCACATTGTAAATTAAAATCCACCCAGGCTTGATCGGTAGCTGATTAAACTTAATCAGGTCACTGGTTGGATTTGGGTAAACTGTCAACTCAAATTTGTGCGCAGCGCTACTTTCAAATCCTGTCTCATTGAGCACTTCTATAGAACTATATGCTGTATCCACACAATTTCCGTTATTGGCTCACCAACAAATGACTATTTCATCAGTATCGCAAATACTGCGTGCAGGCCACGATTATACAACAATGAACTTGCGCAAAGCAAGGAAACACGGTTT
>JAESRW010000273.1 GCA_016764395.1 Flavobacteriales bacterium | reverse complement strand
TGTGGTGCGTTGGATGCATTCGATGGAGAGTCTTCTGTTCTATTGTTCTTTCAGACTATAGCCAAGTTAATTATTGCCATTTTTATTTGGTTGGTTGGCGTAGCGGTTTTCTATATTCTTAAAAGAAAGAAAAAAATTAATATTCCTTTGTATTACTCTATACTCACGATTGTTTCGCTGTACTTTTTCATCATAAAGGCTATTCACAGAGAACCCGAAGTAAATAGAGACTTAAAGGAAATTATTTGCGCCAAAGGGTCTGATGACGGAATGGAGCTTCGCTTTACCTTTTTAAACAGAGTTGAGTATGACTTCATAAACTCATCAAGCAATTGGCTACCTGCACTGCCTGAAGGAGCTGACTCTATTAATATCGATTATTACAGAGACTCATTTATAGGTGATTTTCATTTAATCATTGACGTATCGATTCCTATAGGAGGAGAACTTGATTCAACGAAATATCCTAAGTGGGAGAAGCATGAGAACAGATACAGATATGAAGATTTTGAAACATAAAAACGCCCTCTAACATTCGCTAAAACTGCATAGCTGCCCTTCGGGACAGCAACTATAGTTTAGCGGGACCGTTATTGATACAATTTATTGGGCTAAATTTTCACCTTCTCTTTTTTGAGCTTTATCTATTTTTTAACTGTCGAGCTGCAATCGTCACTACGTGCTTGCAGAGGCCTTCAGGCGCGTCCCTTTTTTTTTTATTTCCAAGATAAATTATCGCGATTCATTAATAAATAATCTATATTTATATTGTTCAAAGCTATTAAAACAAGGCAGTGAAACTAAATATCTATTCCTCTGATAAATACACAGCATGATGGATATTGATTTCATTTGATCCATAAATGTCAACATAGAATACATGAAGAAAAATGACTATTTATGTCCGAAGTGCAAAGGCCACCTAAACGCAGGCGGATTTGTTATTTTCGCCACCAAAACCAACAAGCAGAATAGTGGTTTGATACTACTTAGTCCTAAGGTTGGATCTTACTCAGTGAAGCACCACGACGCCTATCGGTTCGAGGATGGAGAGCTGATAGATTTCTTTTGTCCCATCTGTTCTGCAGATCTCCGAGCGAAGGAGAACGAGAAGAACGTTGAGATAAATATGGTTGATGAAAACGACACCGAATACAGAGTGCTGTTTTCCAGGATAGCTGGAGAACGATCAACCTATTTGCTCTCCAAAGATGATGTGGAGGTGTTTGGGGATGACGCGCTTGAGATGGATGACCTGTACGAGGATTCTGAATACTTATAAGCGCCTCCTCATTCGAGAAGCGCTTTTACTGGCATTGATAGGTCTTTGCCAGAGTACGAGTGCCCAATCTCAATGGGTCTCTCTTGACCGAGTGTGTAAATCCAGCTTGCGCGGATTGTCAGTAGTAAGTGACAATGTGGTTTGGGCGAGTGGTAGCAATGGTACTTGGTTGCGTACTGTTGACGGGGGAGAACGCTGGACCAGCGGAATAATTCCAGGAACAGCTAAGCTTGATTTTAGAGACATTCATGCACTTGATTCGCTCAGAGCTTGGGTCATTTCTGCTGGAGATACCTGTAAAATCTTCCATACGACTGATGGAGGTATATCCTGGACTTTGCAATACACCAACTTTGAAAAAGGCATTTTCTTCGATGGCTTTTCTTTTTGGGATGAAAAAACAGCATTGGCATACAGCGATCCCATAAATGGGAAGTTTTATATTATTAAAACTACGGATGGGAACCAATGGACGCCTATTGATGCGGCGAATATCCCTCCAGCCATTGATGGAGAAGCTGGTTTTGCCGCAAGTGGAACAGGTATCTGCGTTCAATCAGATTCGGTAGTATGGATCGCAACTGGGGGAGGGCCACGATCGAGGGTATTGCGATCTCTAGACCGAGGTCATTCCTGGAGTGTACATGATACGCCTTTACAAAGTGCCGAAGGAACAGGGATCTTTTCAATGGTATTTACCTCAACCCAAAAAGGAGTAATTGTGGGAGGCTCCTATCTAGATTCTACCAATACGGAATCCAATTGCGCTATTACTGACGATGCTGGTGAGACCTGGGTCCTGATAACTAAGAATCAACCGAGAGGCTATCGATCTTGTGTTGCGGTCTATAGAGATGGCAGTGTATTGGTAACGGTCGGAAGAACCGGATCAGAGCTAAGCGATGACCATGGACAAACCTGGATTCCTATAGGAACCGAGGGCTACTTCACCTGTGCTTTCAGTGAGCACTATGTGTGGGCCGTTGGTAGGAATGGGAAAATTGGAAAGTTAATTCTGGAAACGAAATAGATTATCCTCGAATGGTACGCAGATAACTACGGATCGGATCAAATACCCTTTCATTATCTAGTTTCTCCCAGTTATCAAAACCATAGCTGCTTGCTTTTTTCAGTAAGTCAACTGCCTTCTCATTTTGTCCTTGCTTGAGTAAAACTTGGGCAGCGAGGTAGTAGTAATCCGGATTTTTCGGATCAACAAGATCGAGGATACGCAAGAACTTGTTGGCTTGAGGTAATAAGTCTTTTTTCAGGGACGCCTCCGCTTGTAAATAGCTGGCAATGCTTAAATACGCAAGTAAGCGCTTCCTTGAGTTCTTCAGGCTTAAATCAGTTTCTACAGCAATCTTATTTCGGATTTCTGAGATGTCTTGTGTCCACCAGTCATAATTCTTTTGATTCATATGAAGCATATAGGTATTTCTGAGCTTCATCTCTTTTGCCAACACCGCCTCCAATTCAGTGTCTTCGTTCTGATATGCGGTGGAGCCTATCAGCATTTTCAATCTCTTTTCCTGTTCTGTAACATTGGCCAGTCCATTATATAATGCAATCATCTTCTTATAAAGCTGAGCAATTGTTCGAAGGTCAGCTGAATTCTCTATGTCAATAAGATGTGACATGTCAGATTGATAAAGCGAATCCATGAGCACCATATCAATTACTTCGCCTTGAGAATAGGAGTACACCGTCATCCATTTAAACGCTTCCAACATCTGGTTAGCGACTGGCCAGGCATGCTTCCCTTCGAATTCAAACAAGATGTGATTTGAGTTTCTTGCGCTTAGTTGTTTATCAAGTACAACAAACTCAGAATAATTGAAATCCTGCTTTCCTACCATGGCCATATAATTAAATGATAGCTGAACATCGTCTTTCAAATGTGGGAATCCCGCCCCACAACCTACAACGCCTGCGACATCACCGTTTGTCATGGCCTCAGCAACTGCAACCCGGGCACCTCCAGAGAATCCAACTAAAAAAATCCTAAAAGGATCTGCTTTAATACTGCCGGGTAAATCGCTCTTAAGTGCATTGATATGCGCCAATACTTCCTCCATAGACTTCCCATTTCTGGAGAAGTTGGAGCCAATAAGAATAAAGCCAAATTGGTCGGCAAGATCTTTATAGAGTTCTAGAGGCTTTTTCCCATTGCCTTGTGGATCAAAGAACAAGATGGTGGGCCAGGTATATCCAGTAAGGTAGTTCTTGGGGAGGTATAAAGCATAGGTCTCTAATGCGCGACCTTCCAAGGTAAGTGGGTCAATGATCTTCCCCCTTTCAAAAGTACGTTCAACTTGCGCTTCAACATGGGCCTGAGCATCCAATTCCATGGGTTTATTGCCCGATTGACATGCAACAAAACCCAGACAAATAATCGATACAAGAAAATAGGAGGTGAGCAGACACTTCATCACTTCTGATATGGTAATCAAACCTACATAAAAAACAGTGGAAACTTTAGGAGCTCACGGAATAAAAAAAGCCGTAGGGATTTATCTACGGCTTTGCTGCTTACATCTTGTGTCTTTACTCAACTACTTCATAAACAGGTTCTCCATTTGCGTCCTTTTCCATATACTTTACATCATCCAGCGTGTAGTAAACCACACCGTCTATTTCCTCCATTTGGTAGCCTTCAGGAAGCGCATCTACTTCAGCACCAACAGGTGCATCTACCACTTCATATTCATTTGTATCAGGTGCTTTTTTATAAAATGTACCGTAGTAATAAACATAGGGCCGCTTTCCAACAAATACTTTCTTGTGTCCTGTGGGAAGCACCTTTACGCGTGCACCGATAGGCGCTCGTGCAATATAAAAACTCGCTGCTCCCTTTGGTTTATAGAACACGCCATTGTGATAGTGGTAGTTGGCTCCTTTGTGTTTTACGATGACTACTCCTGATGGCGTTGTGGTAACAACAGCTCCTCGTTTAGGAAGGTGCTTATAGTGATGGTGAGCAGCCCTCCTGGCATGTGCCCTCTTTTGTTGTGCTTTGTTGTGTTGAGCTCTATTGTGTTGTGCCTTATTGTGTTGTTCCTTATTGTGTTGTGCGTTGTGATGATGTTCCTTTTTGTGGTGCGCTTTTGCTTTTGCCTTGGGTGATCCAGGTCTCTGGGCTTGAGTATTCGACGGAATTGCTAGAAAGGCAGCAAGTGCCAGAAAAACGGTTAAGTGAACCAAAGGGCTTTTCTTGTTCAATAAATTCATGACAAATAATTTTAATAGATTGACTTCTAAGTTACGATTAATAAGACGATCGAAACGACGAAAGGTTTAATATAGTGTACCGATTACTAAGTTAGCTCACAAATTTTACTCCCCTTTTTCCTTTACTCTTCGTTAAAATTTAAAACCATAAACATATGCTTGAAAATTTTGCCTCGATTAAAGAAAAAATTGAAGCAAAACTTCAGCAAACTAACTTAGTAATTGGTACACGAGGGGTTTTAAAGATGCAATACTCAGAGGATGGAACGTTGTTCAAAGACGGTATTTATATCATGTACGTTACCGTCCAACCACATGGCCTTAGTACCTGATCATCACAGCTAAATAGCCTTTAGATATTTTAGGGTAAGCCATGATTCAATAGCGAAGTTTGCTAATTAATAGGTAAAGATGATGGTTCCTTTTTGTTCAACAGGGGCCAATGTTGACTTCTCAAACCTAGCACCCTGGGCAGCAAATTTTGCTTTGGTCAAAAGGTATTCGTTGCTGGTTGTCGATCCCGTTATTCCCGGAACGGCCTTCATTACCAGGCCTGAACGGTTGACGGTTACTTCCACAACCACCTTTCCCTTATCTTCCGTCCCGACGCTTACAATAGGTGCCTTCACCATCTTGCGCTCTTTCATCTGGTATTCAATGATATATTTACCAGATTTAATGGTTTTAACCTCATCGTTGAGGAGCAATCGGCCATCATATGGAACATACTCATCAAAGAAAATAGAGCTTACGTATCTAAGTTCTATCTTTTTGATTTTTCGGTCAACTGCCATATGTAGCGTGTCATTTCTGATCAACATGACTACACCATGAAGTTTTTCTCCTGATTTAAGTATGACATTGTGCTGCGCTTGCGTGAGATGAGACAACAGTAGGAAGATAGAAATACAAAAGATACGCATGATAGCTGAATTTGCTTCAAATTTAGAGATGTCCATTGCTGATCCGGTCGGTTTAGGATTTACTTATACACATTTGATCTGTTCACAAGGTGTGAACTAACAAAGGAGTATTCAATCCAGAATTAAAGGAGGTAGACTATGATATTACCCGGAAACCTTTGGACCGTGTGCGGCTGTAATGCTTTGACAAGGCCAATTCAAATTCATAGGGATTAGAACCGGTTAATGAATGGGGCGAAGAAGTGGGAGACACACAGGTTGGCCTTACGACAAAAAAGGACACTAAAAAGTACTGTTGTATTTAACCAAGTAACGTCTTAATTAGGACCTGTCAACTGCCTGAATTTAGCGAAAAATTCAGCGTTTTGGTTACTCTGGGGGAATAAAAATCCCTATCAGAAAATTTTATTTAAAAAAAACTTGCGCACACGGATATTTTAGTATTTTTACTCAACGTTTGTTTTAACATATTAAAATCATTAATCACTAACCAAACCAAAATCAACACTATGGCTTTTTCACATGTAAATAGCAGAGGTCAAACTTACTACCTGCATTCTAAAGACGTTCAACTTCGTGGAAGCGGACGTACCCAAACAATCTACTACTTCGCAAAAGAGGTTAAGGATGGCGCTTTGGACGATATCCCTGCTGGTAAAACTATTGTAGAAAATGAAAGAACAGGTCTTCTTTTCTTGAAAGGAAAATAGGCTATCTTATCTATTGAAAACCCTTCTTCCTCATCGGGAGAAGGGTTTTTTTATGGCTGTTTTTTCAGGTGATGGATATCAACAAATTGAGTGTTGAATTGTTAAGTGCTGAGCAATCGGAAGCCGATGTTCTGGATCACCTTGTATCGCTTGTGAATCAAGTGTATAAAGTTTCTGAGGCCAATTTTTGGAAAGATGATTACCTGCGAACCGATGTGCAAAGGCTGCGCAAAGCAGTTGGGAAGTCGGGAATTTTAACAGCGAGTTATGAGGGGTAAATGATTGCCTGTGTCCACGTTACACTTTGGTCTTCAAGGGTTGCAAAGTTCGGTATGCTCTCCGTATTGCCGAAATATGAGGGTTTTGGTGTGGGAGGATTGTTGGTAAAGGCGGCTGAATCCTATGCGAAGGATCTTGGATGCATCCGTATGGTGCTGGATATACTAATTCCAGTTGCCGGAGAAACCCCCAGTAAAGTACAGCTGATGGAGTGGTACACCCGCCTTAATTACCGGTTCTTGCATGAGCTACCTATCGAGCATGCTGTTTATCCAGAAGCAAAATTTCTGAAAATGCCTTGTCTATTTAGCGTTCATGAGAAGAAGCTCCTGAAGTAATTTATTTAGTGGGCAATGGTGAACGGCCCAGATTGAATACCCTCTTCTGACTGGATCCTGTAAAAATAGACACCTGAACTCAGTGTTGATACATCCATTTCCCTTGGGCCACCTTTTAACCTGAACTCATCCACCAAGATACCCATGGAATTATAGATGGTTAGGTTCCCATTTAGTTGTTTGTCAGTCTCAAAGTACACTGCTGTACTGGCAGGATTCGGGTAAACCGCAACTACACCAGGGCCGGATTCCGTCTCGGAAATTCCTACCACACTTAATCCGGCTGTATCAAGCACATAGAAGATACCCATGATAAACATTTC
>JAESRW010000104.1 GCA_016764395.1 Flavobacteriales bacterium | reverse complement strand
CCAGGTGCTAAATCAGATGTGTTCAAACGCTGGGATTTCTTCAACAATCTTCCAATGCGCACGATTTGACCTGTTGAATTATAAAGTTTGTAGTCCAGCTCTAAATCCGTGGAAAAGGTAATATCAATATATTGATCCGACGGATTCGGAGATATTAGGAGCCCAGCTAGAGGCCCATCGTCATCAATACCAATCCCTGTCTCGACACGAACTAAACTATCCATCACCAAAGTGTCGTCTGGGCAGAATGTACTTTGCGCAATAAGCATTACCATGTATACACCTACCTGGTTGTAAATATGCCATGGATTGATATCAGGAGCGCTATTACCGTCTCCAAAATCCCAGATATAGGTATCCGCGTTGGAGGACGTATTTGTGAACGTAGCAGTTGTATTGGGAAGTAACAGTAAAGTGTCGGTAGTGGTAAAAGCAGCTAAAGGCATTTGACGTACCTCCACTGTATAGCTCTGGGTGCTTGTATCTGCGCCTCCCAGTCCAGAAGCAATTAAGGTAACGTTATACGTGCCGCTACTGTCATAGCTGACCACAGGGTTTTGAAGTGTGCTTGTACCAGGATTTGCKCCYACAAAGCTCCAATTATAGGTTGTTGCATTGGTCGATCCATCCATAAACTGTACTGAATCACCTGTRCAAATGGTGTCGGCACCTRAAGTRAAGTTAGCTRTTGGMAGGTTCGGYRTTACRTGAATATAATTAGCTTTTATCAACGTATCTGAATCACATTCGGGATTATCGCTAATAAGCGTTACGCTGTACCAGCCCGTGTCAAGGTAGGTGTGAATTGGATTAAATGAACTTGATGTGTTGCCGTCTCCCAGGTCCCAATCAAAAACTGAAGCAGATGATGAAGTATTGGAAAAAGAAATCGTCGCATTCTGCAACTCAACCAACGTGTCGCTGGCCGTAAAATCAGCAATGGATTTTTGAACGGTTATAACGGTGGTCGAGGAGGTGTCAAAGTCTGCGCATGCATCTTTTGAGATGACTACCGTATACGTGGCAGGAGGTGTACTGGATCCTACCGTGATCGATGCAGTGGTTGCGCCAGTGTTCCAGGAGTAAGYATTTCCTCCAGTTGCTGTGATGACCAAGGAATCTCCAAAACATATATTTTGATCTGGTGTAATGCTAGTTGTTGGAATGGTTGTTACTGAAACCGTGACATTCTCCTGCTGGCTCACACAACCGTTGGAAAATCCAGTTACCGTATAGGTTGTTGTGCTCAAAGGTGAGACGGAAATCACTGAATCTGTTTGGCCTGTATTCCACAAATAAGTGTTGGCACCGAATGCAGAAAGGGTCGCCGTTTCCCCTTCGCAGATGCTTTGATCCGCAGAAACTGAAATCACCGGATTAGCATAAATGGTCACATAATTGGGCATGACTAAAGTATCAATTCCGAAGAAATTCGTCGCAATTAAGGTGACTGAATAAGTACCGGGATTCAGATATGTAATGACTGGGTTTTGATCAGTCGACGCAGTGGTATCCCCTCCTGGAACCAACCACAACCAGGAAGTAGGCACATTTGAAGATGCATCCGTAAAGCTCACCGTTAAAGGTTCACAGCCAGAGATCACGTTGCTGGTAAATCCAGCTACAGTAGGAGCAGGGGGTGGATCGGAAACCACAATGTAAGCAGTTTCAGTGAATGATGCTGTGCAACCATACACATCGGATACTGTCAGTGTTGCATCATAGCTTCCAGCCGTATTGTATACCACTGCCTGACTTTGTGAAGTTGAACTGCTAGGTGATCCTCCCGGAAACGACCAGTTCCATGATACCGCATTGGGAGTTGCATCACTATAGACCACAACGCTATCCGGTAAGGTTAGCAAGGTGGTATCAACGGTAGCTGCAATTTGTAGTACTTTGGGTACTTGTCCGTCGCTGGAGATCGCGTTGGAGAATAACCCCGCACCATTCTCCACACGAATAGTGAAGAAGTAAATGCTGTCCGCCTGCAAGGTTAGGCCTGTTTGCGTTACGGAGGTGTTCATACCGTTATCCAACCAATTAATAATGTCAGTTCCACCCGGGGTTGTGCCGATTGCATACCAGTAGCGTGTTAGGTCAGAATGGGTATCAACAGATGTGGACCAGTTGGCAGAAAGTTCAGTAAGAGAGCAAATTGTATCTACATCTGCGCCTGTTCCATCGCTCACGGTCACATCAAGCGGACTGGTCCAATCTATATGAACATCCAATGTTCCTAAGGTTGACCAATTCTCAGCATTGTCTTTCACAAGTGACTTAATTCGACAAGATGGAGTAGTGGGGTTCGGATTTTGGAAACGAACATCGTTGGTGGCACCTGGTCCGATTGTTACTACTTCTGACCCGGTTCGGGCTCGGTAAACCTTGAGGTCGTTAAAGAGAACATCTGCATTACCCGAACGTAGAAATATACCACTGCCTGTGGTGTGCGGAGATCCATCCGTCCACTCTGCAACGAGTAAGTCATCCATATATACTTTGATTTCACCTGTTGAGGGATTGAACAATATTTTATGGTCGTACCAGGTGTTTTCATTGACAACCAACCCAGTATCCTCTTCGAGGATCCAAACATCTGCGACCACTTTATAGATTTGGCATCGATTGCTGTTGGCCCTGAAATAAACGAAGTAGGAATTGCCACCATTTGGGAGCCCGGCATTATCCGCGTAAAAGTGAATTCCTTGGCGCCGATTCGTGCTTCCTCCCGATAAAGTATTCGCCTGCCAGTGATAGAGGTAAATTTCTGTGTTTACCTGAGTAAGAGGTGCGTTCATATTGGTTTGGTTGACCGCTTCATTGGATTGATTGATTACGCCTCCATTAATGGCCCAAGTACCCGTGGCAATTGACCAATCGGAATGAATTGCAACATCAAAATTATCATTGAAGAAACCATTTCCATTATTAGCGCGCCATTCGGTCCCATCGAAATCAAGGACCTGGTAAAATGAAAGATCTATGCCAGCTCCTCCTGCATCGGCATCAGTGAATGTGGCTGTGAAATCAGAGGTTTCCCAGAGGTTGGGATTTGAAATGGAAGTGGTGGGTGCTGTGGTGTCCGGGCAGAAAGGCACCATGAAAGAAGGCCCATTCACCCATGCGCTTCCATCCCATATTCGCCAATAATAAGTCGTATCCGGTTCTAATGTAAGCGCTCCCAACGCAAATGGATCAAGAAATCCAGTTGGAGCGGTAGTGGTCGTTAACCAGGGAACCGGTTTATTCCAAAAATCAGTAAATCCAGGATCAGTAGATATATCAGCATACCAGTTTGAATCAGCATTGTCCCAGGACAGCGTAGCTGCATAGCTTGAATTGGCGCACGCAGGCACAGAAACTTGCAGGTTGGCAGGTGGAGTTAGTACGGTGGAGCAGGTCCATGTGGCTTGCCATCCGGCATTGTTGGTAGCGCAATCAGATCTGAATTCGATCGCCAACGCACCGCCGCTGGAGGTTACGGTCCCGGGGTTGTTGGTGCCGGTATAAATTCCGATTAATGGTGACCAAACGGAATTCCCGTCATAGATGTATATATAGTCCCAATTAAGTTCCAAATCAAAGCTTGAAAATGTAAGCGTGACACTTGAAGCATTGGTGGGTTCTATAACAGTTAGATTCCTTTCGTCGTCGCCGTAGTTAGCGCTACTGCCTCCTGAATCAGTGAAAGAGCCGGTGCATGTGGTAATCGATGTTGTAGGAGGTGGGTCATTGATGAGCTTATAAAAATAATCCCAGTCCCAATTTACTCCCGGATCGGTATGCGTTTGGTTGGGGTAGTGCATGTGTCCTTTAATCTTGATACAAGAACCTGGAATCCCGGATTGATTATAAAAAGTTGTTGCGGTCCAGGGCCAGAAGGCGGTACGGAGTGGATTGATACCATAGCCACTATTGACAATATCCCTACACACATTTGCCGAACTCGTATACATGGCCACTGTATACCAAGCTGCATTATTCACAAATCCTTCATGCTCCAAGCCGATGGTATAGGGGTTTTCGGTTCCTACGTGCCATCCTTTATCCGTTTCACAAACCATCTGTGTCACCTGCCCGTCCGACGACCTTAAAACATAGTGTGCGGAGACGTTGGCACTTGGGTTTTGGAACCAGGAAATAGCACCTGCATAGGATCCCTGAATGGTGTGAATTGTAACWGCCGASACTGAAGTTCCRCCCCTYGAGGAGTAGTTGGAWGCATCGGCAGCCACCCAAATSGCCCCGGGGTAATCTATRCAAACAAGCTGGTTGTTGGGTTGGTAGGTTTTATTTTGGGCATTGGATATCCCGTTTTTGGTATAGGAGATTTTTTTGGAAGACAACACTTGATAGTTGTTTTGCCCGAATATGGCTTTGTAATTAACAGAAAACGGAGTGCGATGGACACCCTGCATAAATTCTTGGTCTTCCAAATAGTGAAGGATCTGATAAATCTCAGCATCCTGAGCATAGAGCTGGCCCCTAGTTTGAGTTGGGAGTTCACTCATAAATCTCAACACAGGAATATTCGCTTCGAGCCCATTTGAAACAATGCCAAGATCACTTTGCAACTGACTAAATGCGGCTGCGTAAGCCAATATGTGATCGTCTTCATTTAAAGCGACCTGTTTTTTTGAATAACCTGATTTGGCCACTACCAGGTCTAAAGTGTTTTTGAAATAGCCTTTCCCATCGTGGATAAGCCCCATGGTACCCGTAAACAGCGGTAATCCACTGCACCCTTCAGGTATATTTTGTGGATTTATATGTTGGAGTCTTGTTTTAGAATACGCCACAGCCTCAAGCAAACCCTGTGGAATAGTTGGATTTAGGAGATATGCCCGATCAAAACTACTTGCCTGTAATTTTGAAGCAATTTGTGTAAATCCCCAAAAAGGCAATATCAGACACAGGGTAAGCGCAAAGAGATTTTTCATGATGGAAAGAATGAGCTACGCTAAATTAGTAAATAAATAATATGCGTGACTTACTCTTTCGGGCCTTAGAGGCCCACGGAGATACCCATTCTGAGAATGGGATTACGGGGATAGATGGAAAGGGGGTCTTCATTTAGATCCCAAAGAGCCATTAGAAGCAGATTGGCGTTCCCTCCCAGTGCCCGTTGATAACCACCACCTACCCAGAAGTATTGAACACTTTCCCTGAATTTGCTCAACTCACGGTTGTTATTGTCTAGCAACACGTATTCACTATTCAGTACTTGGTACTCGACATGTAGAAATACCTGATCAAAAACAGTGTATCGAGCCAAAGGGCCACCACCATAGACCGAGGTCTGAAAATCAAGCGAAGGTATGCTGTAATACAAATAGGCCATACTTAACCCAGCTTCAAAGTCTTCGCTAAATTGATAGGTTACAGTTGGTGAGAGATTGAGAAAAGTTGTTGACCCGACTTGCAATCCAAAGCCACCACCAACTGAGACTTTGCTCCAATCTAACTTTGGGCCGCCTTTCTCTGCAGTTTTATGAGAAGACTTTGTAGGACTTGTTTTGTACTCCTCATCCTGACCGAAACAAGAAAAAGAGACCAGAAAAAATGCTGCTATAAAAATGTTTATTCTCCAAACCACGCGTTCACTGTATAACGAAGACGACTGCACAAAGATACCAAGATATACCCTCAACGCATAAAAAGGAGATAAAGTGTAAAGGTTCTATTTTAGCAATGTTACATGCCCGATATACTCATGTTCATCACCCAGGATATCACTGGTACGAATGAGCCATACATAGACATCTTGTTGAGCGGCTTCTCCGCCTTCATTGGCATGACCGTTCCAGCCTATGCCGATATCAGCACTCCATACACCCGTAACAGTTGCGATGAGATCACCCCAACGATCAAAAATAAATAGTTCGAAGCTTTCGTTATCTACACCAACTCCTTGCGGGAAGAAGAAGTCATTTTTACCATCCCCATTGGGAGAGAAAGCGTTGGGCGTAAATAAAATGAACTGACCGGTTATTGTTACTTCTTTAGAGATCGTATCTGAACATCCATCTGGTGTAGAGACGATAAGCGTGATGGTATAGGTGCCCGTGTCCATGTACATGTGGGATGGGTTTTCCAGATCACTTACATTATCCGCACCTGTACTTGGTTCACCAAAGTCCCATGCCCAGGTGGTAACATTCATCGAAGAGGAGTCTACAAAATCGAAAGTTGGACTGAGAATCGAGGTTACAGCTGGATCCACTTCTTTTCCGTTTTGTGTGATCACGAAATCAGCCATAGGTGCTGCAAATGCGATTGCCGCAGCGGGCTGTACAATTGTATCACTACATCCCTGATCCGAAACTACGATTAGCGAAACATCGAAGGTGTCCGCAACTGTATAAACGTGCGTTGTTGACTCCGCGTCGGTGGATGTTGAGCCATCGCCAAAGTCCCAAAACCATGAGGTGATAGGCACCGGAGGTTGTCCGCCTTGTGTGGCAACCTCAGCAGTGAGTACGAATGGCTCACAGCCTTTTCCTTCCACTATAAAGGTTACATCAGGTACCGGATTTACGGTGATATGTACCGTGTCTGTTGAATCTGGAGAACAACCGTCACTTACTGTAACGCTAAATGATGTATCGGAGACCAGCCCAGAAATTGTTTGAACAGAATCGGTTACACCGTTACTCCATAAGTATCCGTAAGGCCCTCCATTGCCTCCTGTAACTGCAACACCGAATGTGACATCAGCTCCAACACAGATGCTCATATCTGGGGTCGAAAGCGAAAGTTGTGGAGAAACGTTGACAGTAACCTGATCGGCGGCACTCGTACATCCGTTCGCATCTTCCACAAACACACTATAGGTTGTGGTGACCAAAGGAGACACAGTCTGAATCTGATTGCTGCTTAAACCATTATCCCACATATACACATAAGGGAACACACCGCCTCCAGCTGTTGCGTCTATAATCGTTGACTCTCCATAACACAGGGAAACATCAGGTGATATAAACAGGATTAAGGTATCCGGTTCATCGATAGTTGTAAAACTGTTGTCCGTGCACCCGTTGGCATCAGTAACAGTGATCAAAAGTGGTCCTGCACCTAAGTTGCCGGCAGTTG
>JAESRW010000103.1 GCA_016764395.1 Flavobacteriales bacterium | reverse complement strand
GAAGGGCCTGATAGATGAGGAGAAAAAGGCCAAGTATTCTATGCGGGAACAGGAAGTATTGATTATATCGAAACCTGATAAAAAATTGCGCCTTACTAGAACAGATACCGACAAAATACCTTCAACACCTGATAAGGAGAAATAAATCATACCGTGAAAAATATGCATATGCTAAAAATGGCATTTCAAAAGCTGGCCCTTGTTCTGTTTGTATTGAGTGCTCTTGGGTTTAATGCATTGGCCGCTGTAACGATTACTGCGCCTTCTCTTACCGTCTATGCCTGTACCACATTCCCCACTCCATATTATACCCTCGGAGATATTGTTATTACAGAAAATGTTAAAAATGATATTGTGCAAGGAGGTGGTAGCGCCACATTGATACTTACCGCACCGGCTAATTTCGAGTTTGAGGCTGTAAACCCTGGACCAGGTACAGCTACGGTGACAGAGTCAGTAGCAGATGATGTGGATGCGGTTACCATGGTGGTGGATGCTACGACTATTACCGTAACTATAACCACAAACGGAGGGGGAACATCGCTCACAGACATCATCACAATATCTGGAATTAGGGTGAGGGGTATTAACGGTGTGACTGGTGCAAGTACAGTCACAAGAACTGGTGGTACTCAAACGATAACTGGAGATGTCAATGGAAGTGTTCATGCAACATTTGACTCTCAAGTTGGTGGGCCTGCACCTACTACATCCGCCGCGGGGCCCGACCAGGTATTGCCAGCAAGCTCAGCTACACTTGCCGGAAATACACCTTCAGTAGGTACTGGAAATTGGTCTCTGGTTAGCGGAACTGCTACGATTACTACGCCAACAAGCCCTTCCTCGGGGGTAACGGGTTTGGTAGCAGGTGCAGCAACCCTTCGATGGACGATTACAAATAATGGGTGTCAATCCAGTGATGATGTGATCATTACACGTTATTGTACCCCAGATTTTTCAAATGGGGGAGAGCATATGTGCAGGGTTATTTTTAATGGTATTGACAATTCCAGCACATGTGGTACCGGTGCACCAACTTATGAGGATTATACTTCCATATCAACTGCGGCAACTATCGGGTCTAGCTATGATATTACGCTTTATGGAAACACCGCTGGTAATTTCACAAATTACTTCAACGTTTTTATAGATTTTAATAATAATGGTGTTTTTACAGATGCTGGGGAGGAGTTTCAAATTGGTACAATTAATAACTGCTCTAACTGTTCTGTAACTGGAAGCATTACCATAGATCCTGGCGCTGTGGTTGGAACTACTACGATGAGGGTGATGAAAAAGTACAACCTCTATGCTGCCACTGCTTGTAATACTGCCGGGTTTGGACAAGCAGAAGATTATACTTTAAACTTGTGTGGAGCTTCGCCCCCAACCGCACCTGCTACTACGAGCGCCTCGCGTTGCGGTACAGGAACGGTTGGTTTAACGGCAAGTGGAGCTGGAGCGGGAGAAGACTACAAATGGTATGATGCTCTCACGGGTGGAACACTGTTGCAAACCAATGGATCATCCTATACCACCGCTTCTATATCAGTTACAACTACTTATTATGCAAGTGTGTATAATACGACAACAACCTGTGCGGAATCAAATAGAATTTCGGTTATAGCAACGATAAATAATGCCCCTTCCATTACTGCCCAACCCGCGAACACTTCAGCTTGTGCTACTGGTGAGGCCACATTTGGGGTAACTGTCACAGGTGACGGATTAACGTATCAATGGCAGGAAGATAATGGCGGTGGTTTTACAAATATTGCCAATGGAGGAATCTATTCCGGGGCCACAACGGCAACATTAACCTTAACCGGAGTTACGGCCCCGATGGATACTTATAAATATCGTTGTGTGATAAGCGGAATATGTACCCCCAATGCTACCTCTGATGGTTTAGCAACATTGACCATAGATGCCGGTACCGCCCCGACAACCGCGAATGCCGGATTTGATCAATCTGTTTCAGCAGCTACCACATCATTAGCCGGTAATACCATTACAGTAGGTTCTGGGTTATGGACGGTAGTAAGCGGCACCGCTACGATCACCACAGACACCGACCCTAACTCAGGTATTACAGGTTTGGCGGCAGCTCCTTCTATTGCTACCCTGCGTTGGACAAGCACCAATGGAGGCTGTTCGACACAAGATGATATGATCATTACCCGCTACTGTCTTGGTACCTATACCAATGATTGTGCGGGTAGCATTGATATAAATATTACTAGAGTAGTGGTAGCCAGTATTGACAATTCTTCAAGTTGCACCGGTGCAGCGTCGGCTAATTATACAAATTATACCAATATTACCGGTGCTGTACAGCAAGGTTTGAGTTATCCCATAACTCTTACTCATTCGGGAACCACTAATTCAACTTGGTGGGGAATTTGGGTTGATTGGAATAAAGATGGGGATTTCCTGGATACCGATGAATTTATGTCCACAATTAATGCGCCTTCCGGGACAGCCACGGCCAGTGGAACGGTTGTGGTTCCCTCCGGGCAAGCAGAAGGTAGTTACACGATGCGCATTCGTGCAAAGTTTTCAACAGCAATGGCGCAAGCAACCGTCTGTGATAATTATACTTATGGTGAACAGGAAGATTATACCCTGAAAGTAGTACCGTCTCATTGTTTTAATTTGGCGCTGGATGATGTTCCGGAAGGGGAAACCAGCATTGATTGTGGAGGGCCTTGTTTTACAGCAGTTGCGGGAACGGTTTCAGGTGGCGGTTCCTTTGCCTGCGGGGCAAACTATACCTTGACTTCAGTCGGTGCTACGGGGGCAATACAATGGCAATACTCTCTTACTAATGCAGCCCCCTGGTTTGATATTCAAGGCGAAACGGGAACTACCTACACAGATAATTCCAACAATACAACTTATTTCAGGGTTAAAGTTTCGGGTGGTAGTTGCAGCGTTGTCTTTTCCCCCAGTGTTACTGTTACAATTACTGGTACTACAACATTATACTGGAGAACCGGTGGTGGCACCACTGACTGGGCCACTGCGACCAATTGGTGGACCACACCAACTGGCCCGACTACTGCCGGTGCTGCCCCAACTGCTTGTGATAATGCGATTGTGCAGGCAAGTACTGCTGACCCTACTATCGGTGGTAATGCTACCTGCAATAATCTTACAATTGATGCGGGTGCAACGCTTACACTAAGCGTTGGGAATAACAATTATCTTACGGTATCTGGCAGTATAATCAACAACGGCACACTTACACAAACAACTGCAGGTAATACCAAGGGATTGTCATTAGCCGGCATCAATACCACATGGGGAGGTAGCAGCACCGTATATAGTAATTTAACCGTTAAAATCGCTGACAATTCTGACGTAACGATGGTAAGTGATGTAACGTTAAACACAATGGATGCTAAAAAAGTCACATTTGGCGGAATTTTGTCGTTAAAGACCAGTACACTCAAAATACTTACTGAATTTGATCAAAGTGGCGCAATTCTTCATGTTGATTCCGGTTTACTGTGGCTTGCCATTACTAACTCAATGGCGATCGATCCTTCTGCATTGGAACCTGACTTTGGCACGGTGTTTTTTGATTTAAATGGAAATTGGACCATTAGCGGAGGATGGAATAATATGGGGTCTCGTGGTGGTTTTTATAATCTAAGGGAAAGATCACTCGGTGGTACCCTGACCAATAATACCGACCACAGAGCAAGAAATGATTTTACCATCGAGTCAGGGGCTGGGACGGTCGCCTTCTCCGGTTCTACGGCTTATACAACCCAAGTTGAAGGTGATTTCTTTAATAATGATGGCTTTACTCCTGGGMTTACCACMGTTAGYATGGAGGGAARCGGKGCTCAACAAATTGCAGGAACSACTSCYTCTACGTTCTATAAGCTTACGMTYAASAACWCTGCAGCYGCWGGWAYMGGTGTTACACAGRWCCAGSCRGTAACAGTGWCMAAYRYTTTTGCWYTAACYGATGGWGAGTTTATTCTTAATTCACTAACAGCTACAGTAACCTCTGAYGCTATCACAGCCATTACCCGCACAAACGGATATGTTGTGAGCGAAAYAGATGCAGCYACCAACAAYAGTATTTTRCAATGGAATATTGGAAGCACTAYCGGCGCTCATGTATTTCCYTTTGGAACATCCGCAGGTAACTATATCCCCGTAACATTTAATAATAATGGCAATACTTCKGGAAATGTTTCGATATCTACCCGGGCGACAGCAGCGGATGACAATCTGCCATGGACCACGGGTGTAACCGATATGGGGGGTATTCTCGGAACAAACATAACCTCTGCAGCTGACAGATGGTGGGAAATATCCTGTGGAACGACTCCTGTYGTAGGYGGTGCAGATGTTACGTTTTCCTATCTAGGCAGTGAAAATTCGACTACATCTAGTGCTACGGACACCCGCGCTATTCAGCATTGGGCCGGAACCTTTTGGAACGATGGCAAAGGAGGCCTTGATGGAACTGAAACTGCAAGTTCGGACGCTGGGGTAACTTCAGGAGTTGGTTCTGTTTCGGTAGCTGGCCTTACGGAATTTTCCCCCTTTATTGTGATAAGAAGTGGTGCTCCCCTGGTGCTCCCAATTGATCTCCTCTACTTTGATGCAGAATACAATAACATTGAGAACGTTGTTGACCTCTCTTGGGTGACCGTTTCTGAAACCAATAATAACTTTTTTACTATCGAGAGAAGTACAACTGGGGTTGATTTTGAAAGTATTGGAACGGTGAATGGGGCGGGTAACTCGAACAGCCTCCTTCACTACGATACACTGGATGCAGACCCGAAGTTCGGTATTGTTTATTACCGGTTGAAACAAACTGATTATGATGGCCAATATGCGTATTCTGATGTTGTTGCCCTTAATATTCTAAAACCGCTGCAATTTGCGATTCGGCCAAATCCCGCAAGAGATCATTTGGAGGTGTCGTTCGGCAGTGCTACAAAAGGTTCAACAGCGGTATTAACGCCTGTATATGAAGCCAGCTTAAAGATATTTGATCTTACAGGAAGATTGGTTTATGAAAAGGCATTCAATGGACTCTTCTATAAGTTTAATATTGATATCTCGGCTTTTGATGATGGCATGTATGTCGTTTCAATGGTCGCAAATGATGAACAGTATAACGCTAAGTTTGTCAAGGAATAATCCAGGAGCGCGCTGAACTGTACAATCTAGTTTTTAGAAGAAGGGGCGAGAAATTGCCCCTTTTTTTGTATCAATGAGCCAAAAGGGTTATAGTATACAGGATGTCATTACCGAACGTTAGGTAAAATACAAAACAATGTGTATCTTTGTGCCATGCGGCCACAAAAAGTAGAAGATAAAGTATTGTTACAAGGCTTAATGTCGGTACTCCGTTCAAAGGGCTACGATGGGGCCAGTCTGAATGATTTGGCCGCCTCTTCAGGCTTGCAAAAGGCGAGTCTCTACCATAGGTTTCCTGGTGGCAAAAAAGAAATTACAGCAGCGGTACTTCAGTTTGCCAACGAATGGGTACAAAAGCACGTTTATACGCCTTTGACCGACGAAACAATCACGCCATCCAAGCGCCTAACGCAAGTTCTGGCGAATATTGACGCCCTTTATGCCGGTGGGGAAGATGCATGCATTCTACGGGCCTTATCCATGGATAGCGGCATTGAATTGTTTGGGTCTCAAATTAAGGAGAGTATGCAATTATGGATTGATGGTTTTACAACAGTGGGCGAAGCTTTAGGTTTTACTAAGAAGGAAGCTCAATCTAAGGCGCATCAGGTGTTGATCAGTGTCCAGGGGAGTTTGGTGGTGTGCAAAGGCCTTAATTCTAGGGTTTTGTTTGAATCAACGCTGAAGTCGATAAAAAACATGTATAAAAAAGGTTAAAAAAATTTGCGCAGCTAATAATCCGAACGTTCGGTAAAATACGAGATAGCTGTGCAAAGCAACCGAACGGGAGGAGCAATATCAATTATTTAGTACAATAGAAATGAGTAAAACAGCAATAGTGGTTCTATCAGAACCAAAAGCGGGTTCTGAGGAAGCTTTGGGACGCGTATTCAATGCACTGGCGGCAGCCTATGACTTTAAAACAGCAGGAGAAGAGGTTCAAATTCTTTTCCAGGGAGCAGGAACAAGGTGGCCGGAGCAACTTCAAAAGGAAGATCACCCGGGTAATGCGCTTTATAAGGCAGTTGAAGACAATATTTCAGGCGTTTCTTGTGCCTGTTCGGAAGTCTTTGGTGCAAACGCCTCGGGCCTTGATTTAGTCGTAGGCAATCAGGTGCCAGGTACGACTGGCCTTCCAAGTTTTGTCAATTTACAAAAGGAGGGGTATAATATCCTCACTTTTTAAAACTACATGGTCGCTCCATAATAAAATGGGGCGGCCATTTAATAAAAGGTAGCATGAATAGAGTATATCATAGCGGTGAAATAGAAATCCAACAGCGGGTTGGTGAAGAGAGTATTGCCAATGCCAACGGTCGGGTTGTTACCGATGCTGTAATAAGCGGCGCAATAAATTTTATCGAAAAACAACCCATGGCCATTGTGAGTAGCGCCAACCTTCAGGGTCAGATCTGGACTTCCTTACTGATAGGGGATTTCGGCTTCACGAGAGTTCCGAATGCCAATACATTAACGATTGATAAGAGTAAGATTTATAGTGCTTCCAATGATGTATTTTATCAAAACATAAAAGAGCATCCTGAAATTGGCTCACTCTTTTTAGAATTATCTTCCCGAAGGCGATTTAGAATCAATGGCGTCACTTCGACAAATGGTTCCCGAATTGACGTGAAGATACATGAGGCTTATCCCAATTGTCCTAAGTACATCCAGCGAAGGGTACTTTCTATGCCCAAGCATTTCAATGAAGTTTCGCCCAGTCAAAACCGTGGTAAAGAACTGGGCTTACCTGAAAAGAACTGGATAGAAGATGCGGATACGCTATTTGTAGGTAGCCAGAGTAATGAAGGGCGTATGGATGCTTCCCACCGGGGCGGCAACCCAGGATTTATTGAAATTATTGATGATCATACCTTGAAAATTCCTGACTACCAGGGCAACAGTATGTACAACACCTTGGGGAACTTCGTTCAAAACCCAAATGCTGGGATCCTGTTGATCGATTTTG
>JAESRW010000102.1 GCA_016764395.1 Flavobacteriales bacterium | reverse complement strand
GATATTCATACCATAAAGATAAAATCAAAACACCTCAATCAGATGGATAAACAATCAACAATCAGGAGATTATATTAACACTTACCGTGCAAAGGTCTCCGATTTTGAAAAACGGGAAACCCTACAATTATCTGGGAAAGCCGAGCTTCTTTTCGACCAATATGCCGAGGAGGATGTACAAAAGACCGCGGGAACAAGTAGGTATTGGGTGTTTAGAATGGAGCAGTGGATACATACGGGAAATCACCATAACGTAGCGTGGGAGTTACTGGACTATTCACCATTTAACCCGTAAAATTATGTTTAGAGATTTCGTTGTAGATAAAATTGTGAGGGAGAATGCCAGCATCAAATCGTTTTACTTGAAAAGGGCAAATCAAGAAGCCCTGGAGCGCTATTTGCCGGGTCAATATGTGACTTTAAAACTGAAGTTAGCAAATCAACAAAAGGAGTATACCAGAAATTACACGCTGTCTGACAGCCCAGGCTTGGGAAGTTTTAGATTGACCATCAAAAGGGAAGAAAGAGGGGAGGTATCTCGGTACCTTCACGATGAGCTGAAAGAGGGTGACTGCCTGGAAGTAAGCAAGCCTGTTGGAGATTTTCACCTGGTTATGAACAATTCGAGACCGGTGGTGTTGCTTTCTGGTGGGGTAGGGATTACACCGATGCTCAGCATCCTGGAGTATCTGGTGAACTATGAGCAAGATAGAGCGGTATACTTTATTCACTCTAGCACCAGCAAGACTGTTCAGCCTATGTTGAAGAGGCTCTTGGCCCTGGATGCGACGCATAAGAATTTGTTCCTTTCCATTCACCATTCCCAACCCGCTTCTGACGAACAAAAAAACGAAGACTATCATCAGGAAGGGCGCATTGACAAAGCATTTCTGCAGTCTGCTCTTCCGATTAAGGAGATGGATTGTTTTTTATGTGGCCCTGTTGGCTTCATGGAAGATATGTACCTACACTTAAGGGCATTGGGTGTGGAGGAGGATCAGATCAGCTACGAGTTTTTTGGCGGAGGGAAAAAGCTGGGTAACCTTGCTGATTCATCGGGTTCCAATGACAATTCCAATACTTTCAATGTGCTGTTCACCAAGTCGAATAAAGAAACGCAATGGGATGGAAGTCAACTGAGCCTGCTGGACCTGGCAGAAGCGGAAGGACTGACTCCCGATTTCAGCTGCAGAATGGGTACTTGCTCTACCTGTGAAACCAGCTTGCTCAGTGGCAAAACGGAATATGATCCTGAACCCTTTATGGAAACTTCGGAAGATAAAATTTTTATATGTTGTTCAAAGCCTGTTTCAGATATAGAAATTGACCTTTAGGGATAAAGGATGCGTTGAAAGCGGCGTTTGATTCACCGCTGAGATCAAGCGCTGGATGCGGGTAATTTTTGGATGATCAACTATACGGCTGATTGATAACTCATTCAGTTTTTTCCAAGTATCTGACAGCGTCATCATTAAATGTTTCAAAATCTGAGAAGCCTTTAGCTAGTATGGGCCACATCATTTTGACAAGCCATCCCTCGCCTATCCACGTTTGAGTAAATTCCGTTTGATTAGGAGATAGAGATTTGAAATCGAAACGATGCGTTAATGATCCTACTCCCTTTGAAATAAATACTTTGGATAGGGTAAAACTCTTTCCTTCTGTGACTGAAATGACCTTGGGCTTAAATGGCCTGGTTTTGTTGCCACTTTTCATTCTCAAATCCAACGTGACTCCCTCTTTCAGTTCTCCTTTTGCTGAGGGAATGATACTGTTCCATTGATCATAATTGTTGAAATCTGAAATAACTTTGTAAACCCTATCAGAATTGGTGTTGATGATTCTGGTAATCGAGTATGTTTTAGCTTTCATTGCATCGAATTTTCATTGCAGTCTTCAAAACATAATTCTATAAAATACCATCACCTGAAATCCCAATTGGTATTGCGTGATAATGACCTGGTTTTTCTTATTGTATGTTTCCCTGAATACATTTTTCTGATTAAATACATTCTGTAATTCAAACGACCATTCATGGGTTAGCTTTTTCTGGTTTTGTCTATATGTAATTTCAACATCTGTCCGGGAATATTCTTTGTATTGATCCTCATAAATATTTTGGCTATACCTGGTTTCCCCTGCCAATTTGCTTGCCTCTAGGTCAATGGGGTTTATCCTATTACCCCCTGCCATATTCCATTTTCCATTTAGGCTCAGTACGTGTATACCGTCTTTTCCAAGGTTTAGTTCCACTCCAGCAAGAATATTCAGCGTATAATTTTGATTGAAGGCGGTATTCCGCTCGATCCCGTCACTTCCTTTGTATTTTGAATCAAATACGGAACCGCTAATCAGAAAATAGTAGTTCTTGCTGAAGAATTTCTCCAAGGTTATATCAAGGCCATAGTTGGTACCTGTACCGTTGTTTATCAAGCTATCGGTATTCGATAATACAAAATCGGCTCCTTCATTGAGCAAGGAATAATTGGAAGGGTTTTGTTCTACAGGTATATTATAAAGATGTTGGTAGTAGGACTCTATTTTAAACCTGAGGTTGGTGCTGAAATTATGATCGTACCCGATTATGAAATGGGCACTTTTTTGAAACCCTAGGTTTTTATTGGTCTTCGCAATATTGCCAGTTGTATAATCAGGCGTTTGAGTGAAATACATGGCAAGTGGGAGCAGCTTACTGTGAAGACCGCTTCCTAAATTGATTGAATTGCGGTTGGAAAATTGCCATCGCAGTCCTATTCTAGGTTCTATGGAAGAACTGTTGTTCAACGCAAAGTGCAGGTAATTTAGTCCCGTGGTAAGTCCCAAGGTATTGGAGAATTTGTGTTGCCACTGCACAAAGGATTGAAGTAGGAAGCTGGTTCCGTCACTGTTTCTCAGCGTTCTGTATTGGTTGCTTTCCAAAACGCTGTCGGCAAGATTGTAATTAATGGCCTCTCCAATGATACCAGCTCTTGCATTGTTTCTCTTATTGAACTTCTTATTCAGTTTATAATTGAGCGCGTATTTTACTTCGGAGGAATTATTTGCGAATCTTCTGACTTTCTGGCCATTGTCATCAGATATAGAGTCAACATTCACTTTGTTTTCCCAACCGCTTGCCGAAATACGAAGTTCTGATCTTAAACGCTCGTTGAAAAAATAGAGATGAGAAAGTCCAATAGCTCCTGTATTGGATCCGAAGAAGATGTCCTCACCTGTATTGGCTGGTTTTGCGAAATTATCGTCTTCATTGAGTAATTCAATGGAGCTGATTCCCCCTATGCCAAACAAGGAGAACCTTCCGTATTTTAGTCCTGTAGGCAAGTCTATTTTAAAAGTAAAGTCAGTGAAGTTGGGGGTTGAGCCCCATCCCAATGGAATGCCCAATGCCCTGAACGCGGCCACGTTGGAAAGCCGGTATGTGGCCAAAAAAGAGCCTTTTTTTAAAATGGGCCCTTCAGCACCCAGCTCAAATCCATTGACACCAATCTGGCCGATGAATTCATGGTTTTCATTGTTGCCGTTGCGCAATTTTAGGTCAAATACTCCGGATAAGGCATTGCCATATTCCGCAGGGAAAGCTCCGGTCATAAAGTCAGAATTGTCGAGCAGGTTATTATTGAGCATACTCACCGGCCCCCCTGTGGAACCAAGAGCACCGAAGTGATTCGGGTTGGGAATGTTAAACCCTTCAAGCCGCCATAAAAGTCCGGCTGGAGAATTGCCTCTTATGATGATGTCATTTCTTGCATCTCCTGCCAGAGTTACACCTGCGTAATTGGCTGCCATACGGGATGGGTCATTGAGCGCACCGGCATAGCGTTGGGTTTCTTCAACACTGAAGGAGCGGGCAGAGATTAAAGCCATTTTATTGAGTGCCTCTCTTTTATCTTCTTCTGCAGTTATTTTTACTTCACCAAGTGCAGTAATATGTTCCGTCAATTCCAGGGACAGCACGACTTCCTTGCCTGAAGTAATAATCATGTTTGTGATGGTTATCGGGTTGTATCCAATGAAGGAAACCTTGATTCCGGCACGGCCCACAGGAATCTCTTCCAGCCTGAATTTGCCATCCAAATCAGTTGTGGTACCCTGCAATGGCTCTGAGTCTAACAATAGAACGGTAACTCCGGGAAGCGATAGCTGTGATTCTTTGTCAACCACTGTTCCCCTGATAGTTTGTGTGAGTTCTTGAGCACCTGCCCAATTTGAGGTACATGCAAATAGAAGTAGCAATAATAAGTGTCTTAACGTTTTCATTTTCTTGACGATTTGATTCTGAATACAATTCAAAATTACCCCAGCGAAATGGTAATTCTCTTGATTGAAATCAAGAAATGAAACGAGTCATGATCAATTGTGTACTACGCAAGAAGAAGATTATAAGCGAGCCTGTCTGTCCGGTAGCTACCGTGAGTACACATCTTCTATGAAAAGTTGAAAGTGCATTGGCGGTATACGCAGAAAGGGAAGATTGCATAAGACAAATACACGGTTACCTGGTTTATATATCACCCCTATGGGGCTTTTATCCACTTGTTGGTCGATACCCCGGCCTTGCGGCCAGGGTTATCAATATTTCGCTCCACGGAGCTACAGAAAGGTGATCTACAAGCTCCACAGGAGCGAAATATTGATTGGACGGGGTGAAACCCCGTGTAATTTGCACCTCGCAAAAGTTAAAGCTCCATAGGAGCGAAATAATTGTCGACCCTACAAAGATGTGTACACACAGTAGCTGTCCGGTAGGCAGGTTCCACTGCGCCGTCACGCCGCCGCGCGCTGTAGCGCTATGGCGCGCAAGCGCGAAGCTTGTGCCTCCGACAGCTACGGCGACACGCGGATGGCGTAGCGCGGTCTGACCGTTAAAATCAATTATAAACAGATGAAAATGGGCTTCAGCAGCTGTTAATACTCGGTGGTCCTACTGATTGATAGCCGTACTTTTATACCTGCTATAGGTTTCGGGGCTGATACCAATATAAGAAGCAAGGTATTGTTGTGGTACTCTTTGAATCCAATCCTTATGGTTTTCGTGCAACCAGATAAACCGCTCTCTCGGTGAATCCAGCAATAGGGTAGCTTCTCTAAGTTCTTTTTTTAGGAATTTTTTTTCAGCAATGATTCTACCCAAACGTTCCCCAAGCTTGTGCTGGTCGTATAACTCATGTAGGGATTCTTTACTGATTTTATAACAGTTGACTTGTTCTATCGCAGACATGAATGATCTGGACGGTTCGCCAGTAAACCAAGAAGCGTAGCAGGTCGTAAATGAGTTTTCAAAGCTGAAATCAACCGTAATTTCTTTTCCGTCTTTGAAGTAAAACGTTCTTGTGATGCCCTGGGCGATAAAAAGTTGAAAGGGTGTCTTTTGACCTTCTCTGATGATGCACTCACCGTGCTTAAAATTAAGTTCAGTGAATTTGGACTTAATGAGTTCCCAGGCTTCAGGCGGGACTGGAGTCTGCTGATCGAAGAATTTTTTGAGGGATTCCATCGTTCAAAGATCAGGAATATTAATGAACGAGTGTTAGCGCTATTGACGTAATTAGGTCTTTATATACGAACCTATTGGTAATCACTTTAGGAACTCAGTGAGCAGCTGGCAAACAGGAAAAACCTATTCCACATTCATGTCTACTATATAACGCTCGTTTCCTTTAGAAAATGTAAATCCAAGTTTATTAAATGATGGCATACCTGAAATAATGGAGCGTTTCCAGTTGTTGGTTAATATTTCTTGCTTATCGTTTTATTGTTCATGAGATGCACTGAATTATAGGTAAGCGACTGTTTCAAAATGACTTAATACTGCCTGCCTAAATATTCATCATTTTGGTGTCAATGGAAATATCATTGGTTAACCGATAAACACAGAATTGTGAATCACGCTTTCACTTTTCGGTGGATATGATCCTCATGGTAAATTTTGATCCAATTAATATCACCAAACGCCACCAGCGGCCTCAGATCTTTTACTTTTTTGCCTCCATTCCAATTATTTCCTTTACAGCTTCCAGCTCTGCTTTCAAAGCGTCAATTTCTGCCACTTTGATCTTTAATACACTGATCTCAGCCACCTCATCTTTCAGTGCTTCATTCTCCGCTTTAAGCTCTTTAATGGCATTGACATAAGCCACCAGGATGGCGTGCATGTTAAAATTTAAATAGCCGTCGGCATCGGTTCCGACTGCTTCGGGGAATATTTTTTGTACGGCTTGTGCGCTGAAACCTACATTTTGCTTGTTGAGCACTTCCTCCGAAAATATTCTTTCACCTAATCCTTCGGTTTCGCTCCCTTCGACTCCGCTCAGGGGGCGATTTTTATAGTGATAGGTGATGGGTTGCAATTGAAGTATTTCATTCAACCCTTTGGTGTAAGATCCTTCAATGTTTTTGAGGCGTTCATCGGAAACAATGGTCCAGGTATTGGTGGCCGGCTTGCGGCCTTGATCTAAGGACAGTTCAAATTGGCCTCCAGGGGTAGTGGTACCGATGCCTACGTTACCTGAGCTGTTTATTCTCATCTGCTCACTCCCTCCGGCATAGAAGGCAGCCACCGTCCACTGGGCAGCGGTTACCCCCCCAAATGCAACCACGCCTCCAGATGGGTTGCTGATAAAATTCCAAGAACCCAGCCTGTAGTATCTGTCCACATTCAATGTGCCGGAAAAACCAGGCTCGTGGACATCTAATGTAGATCCCGGTGTCGTCGTCCCGATGCCGACGTTGCCATTGGATGTAATGCGCATCCTTTCTGTAGCAAGGTTTGCTCCATCAGGCGTCGTTAAAAATTTTAGATACCCCGGCATATCATCGAGGCCGGGAACTCCATCTACCCCAGCAGTAATAGTGGCCGCCACGGAGAGATAATCAGTGCCGTCGTGTCCAAACCATACTAGGGATGCGATATCATCCCCATTCACCAACGATGTGGCCCCTGTACGGGAACGTTGGAAAAAGAGATTGCCAGAATCTCCCGTACTGGTCCCTCTGATGATAACATCCGGGTCGGGGCCCTCTATATGCAACTTTTCAGCAGGATTCGTCGTCCCAATGCCGACGTTGCCGTTACTTCTTGCTACCAAAGTATTACCTGACAAGAAGACGCCGACCTCCCCCGCATCATCAACGCGCATTAACTCGACGTCATTTCTG
>JAESRW010000272.1 GCA_016764395.1 Flavobacteriales bacterium | reverse complement strand
AATTAATCATCGAAGAAGATCTGGGTGCTTACAACTCAAACATCTATACGATGGATCTCTCTCAATATGAAAATGGAATTTATTTTGTGAGAGTGATTGGGCACGATTCAGTTGTTATCACGAAAAAAATATCGCTAATCAAATAAAGACACAGTTATGAAAAGAAATGCGCTTTACGTACTCATGGCACTTTGCACTGCCGTGCCTTTTCACGCGTTGGGACAAAGAACATGCGGAACAGGGGATCATTTTCAGCAGGCTTTGTTAAAGGATCCTTCATTACTTCCAAGGACCAAGGATGCACAAGCACTTTCTGAACAATGGTTAAAGACCCATCCAACTGCTGGACAGAAGAAAATAGGTACGATCATCACCATCCCCGTTGTGGTGCATGTGATATATGAGAACAATGCGGAGAATATTTCCGATGCTCAGGTATTTTCTCAAATAGAAGTGCTCAATAGAGACTTTCGAAAACTCAACTCGGATACGGGAGACGTGCCAATCGGATTTCAGGGAATTGCTGCGGATGTGGAAGTGGAGTTCTGCCTTGCAGTTCGTGATCCGAATGGAAATCCCACAAATGGAATCACCCGTACTCTTACTACTCAATCTAACTTCTCTAACGCGGATCCCAAGTCAAGTGCACAGGGCGGTAAAGACGGATGGCCCAACAATGACTATCTGAACTTTTGGGTGTGCGATTTAGGGGGTGGGTTATTAGGATACGCAACCTTCCCTGGTGGCGCGCCTTCGCAAGACGGTGTCGTATGCCTGTATACATCAATCGGTGAGCCCCCGGCTAATCCTTTTGGCGGACCTTTCAGCAAAGGAAGAACAGCAACTCATGAAATCGGGCATTACCTGGGCCTGTATCACACCTTTCAAAACGGTTGTGCCGGTACCTCTCCATCCAATTGTGGCTCTTCAGGAGATCGAGTTTGTGACACCCCACCAACCTCTTCTTCAAACGGTGGCTGCCCTTCTTTCAATCAAAATTCTTGTACGGAAACACCAACAGATATGAATGACATGCACATGAACTATATGGACTACGTAGATGACGGCTGCATGAATCTATTCACATATGGCCAGAAGTCAAGAATGCTTTCTGTACTAAACACTTCCAGGTCCAGTTTACAAAACTCATTGGGATGTATGCCACTTAGCGTGCTGGATGCGAGCGTTTCATTATTGGCACCCACAGATACACTTTGCGGCTCAAATCAATTCGCACCTAAAGTTATGCTTCACAACTTTGGTTCAGCTACACTTACCGGTGCAACCATCAATTATCAGGTCGATGCGGGCCCAATAAGTACTTACGCATGGACAGGTAGCCTCGCTACTTTAAGCTCTATTGAGGTGACACTCCCCTTAACAACAGCATCCCTAGGTGCTCATACCTTCAAAGCCTGGACATCAGGACCAAATGGGGGAAATGATGAGTTGAGCACGAATGATTCAACAAATTCGTCTTTTACATTTATGAATGGAAACTCAGTATCACTGACGCTAGACTACGGTAGCTTTCCTGCAGCTGACAAGGTGACCTGGGATCTAACAAATAGTTCTGGCGATATCGTGTCTTCAGGCGGCGGTTATACACAAAATACGGTAACATTGGAAGTTACCTGTCTTGAACCAGGGTGTTACATGTTTAACATGTATGATATTGTGGATAATGGAGTAGGCTCATTTTCTCTAGTTGACGTAACCGGTGATACCATAGTTGCTCAAAATGACATCTTCAATTACTCGTTTACTTTCTGCGTTGAGCTACCCCCCTTATCCGTTAAGGAGACAGGAAGGTTAGAGCACCTAGTTGCGGTGTATCCGAATCCTACAAGTGGGTTTGTACATCTAACCAGTGACCTTTTTGTATCAGGTGTAGAAGAAATCGTGGTGCAAAATACGATTGGTCAAGTTGTCTATTCCACTTTAAGTGCGGAGGTGCGTTCCAATAGCACTCAGTTAGACCTGACTTCACTTGAGGGCGGTGTTTATTTTGTAACGGTTAGAACCGCGACTGCAAGTATCACTAAGAAGATCAGCTTGATTCGATAACCTGAATACGGGCAAAGTCTAGCAGATTTGTCGTATTATCACCTAACTACGAAAAAGTACGAATCTACGAATCTGTGCACCCACAGGCAGGTTGACGCCTATTGAATCATCTCGATTAAGAAAACCAAAATCTCATGAGTTCGGTATCAAGGGACTGATTATCCATATGAAAAACTTTGAACTTAACACGAATGTCTTTGATGTGGTGAACCTAGTATTCGTAATTGGTAGATTAAAAAACTGACCACGTTGTTAACTTTAACTTACGTTGAGGTAAGGGGTAACAATTGCTTCGCTTCTCTTGCTATTTTATCTAATTTTGTTTCTGGAAATTTATCCAGATAAGTGAGGAAATCAATCCAAATGAGTGAGAATATTTCAGATCTAATTACCAATTCCACCACAGCACCTGAGTTGCAGTCCATTGCAAAAAAGGTTCAGGCAGCAGAGCGACTGACAGTTGAAGAAGGTGTTTTACTCTTTGAAAAAGGAGAGTTGGGTTTTTTAGGCGTATTGGCCAACTTAGTTAGAGAACGCAAGAACAAACAATTCGTCTACTTCAACCGCAACTTTCATATTGAACCTACCAACATCTGTGTATTTGACTGCAAGTTTTGTTCGTATTCAAAACTGCTCAGAGACAAAATGGATGCCTGGGAAATGACTGAGGAAGATATCCTGGAGAAAGTTCGCTCTTATAAAGATATACCCATAACTGAAGTACACATCGTGGGTGGCGTTCATCCCAAGATGGGTTTGCACTACTTCGCCGGCCTTATTAAAAGAATCAAGGAGATACGCCCGGAACTACATGTAAAAGCATTTACCGCTGTAGAGCTGGAATACATGTGCAGAAAAGCCAAAGTCAGCTATAAAGAGGGTTTACAGATTCTTAAGGATAGTGGACAGGACTCTTTGCCTGGTGGCGGCGCAGAAATATTTGATGAACAGGTTAGAAAAGAAATTTGTGCTGACAAATGCGACACCAAGACCTGGCTGGAAATACACGAAACGGCTCACGAACTTGGAATGCCTTCCAACGCTACCATTTTATACGGACACGTAGAAACCTATGCGCATAGAATTGACCATATGGAGCGCCTGAGAACGTTACAGGATAAAACTGGTGGCTTCAACACTTTTATCCCGCTCAAATTTCGAAACGGAGACAACCAGATGTCGCACATACCTGAAGTGTCCATTGTGGAGGACCTCAAGAACTACGCAGTTTCCAGAATCTTCATGGATAACTTCAATCACTTGAAAGCTTACTGGCCGATGATTGGCCGTGATACAGCACAGCTATCCCTTTCCTATGGAGTGGATGACATGGATGGTACGATCGATGATTCAACCAAGATTTATTCCATGGCTGGAGCTGAAGAACAGAGTCCGGCTATGAGCACTAAAGAGCTTGTGGACCTGATTAAAAGAGCAGGAAGACATCCTATAGAAAGAGGGACACTCTATGACGTGGTGACCGATTATAACGACTACATATTTGAGGACGAAGCAGCAATGCTACACCCGTAACTTTCGTAAGGTACAGGCTACGATTTGGCTTAAGTTTCACTGACTGGCTTGTTTAAATGATCCCTTAGTGTTCTCGGCGAGAAATCATAACCTACAGTGTTGTGACAGCCTGAGCAATGGTCAACACGATATCTCCATGCATCCGCATGGCCTAACGAATTGCCAAATGACAAATAGGTACACTAGTCCTTCATACTGGCCGTATATGTCCGCCATTTCTCCAAAACCGCTTCTATATCCGCCGGGATATCTGATTCAAACAGGATTTCTTTCCCTGAAGCAGGATGAATGAATCCCAGCGTTTTTGCATGTAACGCCTGTCTGGGTAGGAGCTCAAAACAATTTTTGATAAATTGATTGTATTTATTGGAGGAAAGCCCCTTTAAAATTTTATCTCCACCATATTCAATGTCATTGAACAATGGGTGGCCAAGATACTTCATGTGGACACGGATTTGGTGGGTTCTGCCCGTCTCCAGGCGACATTGTATCAAGGTTACGTAGCCAAATCGCTCTAAGACTTTATAATGTGTTACCGCGTGCTTACCAAACTCCCCATCAGGAAATACGGTCATCACCTTTCGATTCTTAAGGCTCCTTCCCACATGGCCGGTAACCGTTCCTTCATCTTCTTCTACATCTCCCCACACCAAGGCGATATAGGCCCTTTTTACGGTACGATCAAAGAATTGGGCAGCTAATTTTGGTAAAGCCAATTCTGACTTCGCTATTACCATTAACCCCGTTGTATTTTTATCCAGCCGATGCACCAACCCCGGCCTGGTCCCGTCAACATTCTCCTCGACTCCCTCAGCTCCATATCCCTTAATTTGGGTGTTGGGTAAATTTTGAAAATGGTAAATCAGCGCATTCACAAGGGTACCAGAATAATTACCGTAGCCCGGATGTACCACCAAACCAGACTGCTTGATCACCACCACTACATCTTGATCCTCATGTACGATCTCCAAGGGTATATCCTCCGGGATCAGCTCTATAACCCTRGGYGGATAKGGCAATACAAGTGTGATGGAATCCCCTGCCCTAACTTTGTAATTGGACTTAACCGGTTTTTCATTGGCGCGAATACAGCTGGCAACAGCCGCATTTTGGATTTTATTCCTCGAGGTATTTGGCAAACGATCCACAAGAAACTTATCAACGCGCAATGGCTGTTGACCCGGGTCAACCTCAAAMCGATAATGCTCAAACAAATCATCTTGAGTCTCCTCCAGCGYACTATTTTCCGGYTCATCCGTCATGGCTCCAGGTAGTTAATGGGAAACAAAAATYTTCTTGGTCTCAAACTCTTCGSTGTGCYGRCCCCTTACCTTCACAAAGTAAATACCATCCGYAAGCTGTTGAATATTTACTTGACCAGATGAATTTTGAAGAGAGATGACGGTTCTCCCAAATAAATCGAGAATGATTACCTGGAAGTTATCCTGTTGTTCATCGTGATTGTCCATTTGAATCTGGATGAAGCCATTGGCAGGATTGGGGAAGACGGTATATCGATTGACAATTCCCGTGACTCTTTCTTCTTCAGTAATTGACAGTGGTAGAATTACAGAATCTCCGAATAAGGGCCGCATCATTATCGTTCCTTTTAAAATGGACTGAAGCCATGTTCCTGATACGTTGTAAAATACTTTACTGCTGTGGTTACTATTAAAATCATAGCCTACATTTAACCGGGTAGATGTTGGTTGGACCCAACCGATATAGTAAGTACCAGATACGGTAATGATTTCGTCCAACAAGTATGTATGAAATTCATTGAGGCTGTCCTCAAAAACCGGCAATTCACTCTTTTGCTGGTACACAATCGTTTCTGGTGCCAGACTGCTCCATACAGTGAGGAAGAAAGGATCCTCGCTTTGATCTTCAATGTTCTGAGCGAAGTACATATCAACCGCCCTAAGCGTATCAGCTCCTGGCATAATGGAGGTGAATTGGTAGGCCATTTTAGCACCTGCTGAATTTAAAAAATAGCTTGCCTCAGCTGTACCGTCATCATAAGCGTAATAGTTATAAAACCTCTGTAAGTACGTAACAGAATCATTATTGGAATTTATATCCTTTGGTTCCGGCTCGAGTGCGGTTATGATTTCAAAGGTCGCACTATCCGCTTCGGTGGACCAGCTACCGAAATAATCCAGTGGCAACCCTCTCCCTAACCTGGCAAAAGGCAGGACATCCTTTTGGTTGAGGATAGACGGAAATACCAAGACACTATCCTTAACCCCATCATTGTGATTAATTAAATAGTGATAATCCGTACGGTTCTTCGTAGAGTCTAAATTCCGCATTACCACCGCCATGGTGTCCATCAGCGCCAGGGTGGTATCCGCCAAATAATGTTTCCATGGAACAGCCTCAAACGTTTTATAGATCGAACGCGTAGCCGAAACAATACCTACATCCACTATTAAGCTATCGGTAGCAGATCTATCCTTATCCAAGCGCACATAATCGATGTGCCAATGATCCATTGCTCCAGATATAGTTCCATAATTTTTAAATCGGAACTGAAAGCCACTTCTTAAATATTGGGAATCCGTTACAGGAATAATTACATGTCTGAAATTATGTGTTGCAGTTCCCGGCACACTCCAGATGTTGTGCCACGTCAACGTAACCGTATTGAAGAATTCCAATACCAAAGAATCCGTAGACTGCGGTTTATTCCCAATGCCCTGTGCCTGATAATAGAAGCTTAAATACACGGCATTCATGGTATCCAATAAAGCGATCGGTTTGGAGGTCAAAAAATCAGCAACCCCATATGCCGAAGGATCTAAAAAACCATTGTGCGGTACACCAAATTCATCCAACCCATCAAATGTTGCCACACCAATGGTGGGAGGGTCAATTGGATATCTCGAATTTATATAGGCGTCCTCATCAATCCACATTGAAAGCACTGTCCCCCCCACTCCCGTATCCGGGGGATAAACCTTAAGCGTATCGAATGCATTAACCAACGTGTCAATGACATTGCCAGGTATTGTGTCTATTGTATCCGGCGAGAATTGGGTAAGGGTATCGTACACCTGAAAAGGATCCCAACAATAGGTAGTGTCTGAAGGCACAAATGGATTAGCAGCATTGTTGTAATTGACAATCTCGTACATGGTCAACGGCGATTGCGTAAAAATCGAAGAATCCGTACCGTCAATCATAAAGCTAAAGGTTGTCCCAGCCGCACATACAAAATTACTGATGGGGATTCCATCAACCGTAAATGCAAAGCTTGGAGAATCCACAACCAGAGCCTGATTGTAATCTAAGGTGTCATAACTCTTGAGGTAATTTCTGGAAAAATCATCCGTAAAGGGAAGCGAAAGGGTGTCCAGCAGAAAATAGAATTCTGGACCTGGCGACTTCAGAAGGGTGCTAGGTGGCGCTTGCTTATGCTTGCTTATCGCTGCATTCACCCTTAAGGGCGCTAAGCCCTCTGGGCCACTACCGTTCCCATTGCCGTTTCCTTGTCCCAATGACAGAAAAGATATAGTCGTGCAAAGAAATAGGAGGAATAAAGCCTTGTTCATCTCGTTT
>JAESRW010000271.1 GCA_016764395.1 Flavobacteriales bacterium | reverse complement strand
TTTCAAGGGGAGATGTCCCGCTAGGGACAGAGGGGTCTGCCTGCCCCACCTAAAACGCTCCACCCACCCCACAACCAACTTCTCCCCTTTTTTCAAGGGGAGATGTCCCGCCAGGGACAGGGGTGCCTGCCTGCCCCACCTAAAACGCTCCACCCACCCCACAACAAACTTCTCCCCTTTTTTCAAGGGGAGATGTCCCGCTAGGGACAGAGGGGTCTGCCCGCCCCCAACTAAATGCCATAACCAAACAACTCAACCCAGAATGTAAACCACAACCAACAACCACTATCTTTGTCAAAAAACAGTCATGTCTATTTGGTATACAGAAAATAGCTTGGAGGCCATCCGCAAAATGGAGCAGGGTAACATTCTTGAACACCTGGGTATAGAAATAGTGGAGGTAGGGGAGAATTTTATCAAAGGAAAAATGCCCGTTGATAAGCGCACCCATCAGCCTCAAGGCATTCTTCATGGTGGTGCATCCGTAGTATTGGCAGAATCCTTGGGGAGCGTTGCAAGTAATTTAGTGGTCGACTCCAGTAAAGATTATGCAGTAGGTTTGGAGGTCAATGCCAATCACCTACGCCAGGTATCCCGGGGGTATGTTCATGGCATCGCCAAACCGATTCACATTGGACGTAAAAGCCATGTATGGTCCATTGAGATTGTCAATGATGATGGTAAATTGGTTTGCATAAGCAGAATGACCATGATGGTCGTCAAAATTCCAAAAGCCTGATTATGAAATGGGATGCATCCATCAAAGGTTTCAAGGCATTTTTGCAACTGGAAAAATCGCTTTCAGCCAATTCTATCGAGGCCTATATGCGAGATGTGAGTAAACTCGAGCAATTTATACTTCACCGGGAATACCAGATCAATCCCACGCAAATTGAATTGGCTCATCTACAGGAATTCCTGGCATGGGCAAATGAACTCGGAATGAATGCGCGAACCCAGGCGCGTGTGTTGTCAGGGATTAAATCATTTTTTAAGTTCTTGTTACTGGAAGACATGATTTCAGATGACCCTACCGAGTTGGTCGAAGGTCCTAAAATAGGTAGGAAGTTACCAGAAACATTGTCCATTGATGAGATCAACGCATTGCTCGATGCCATTGACTTGAGCAAGCCAGAAGGACAGCGAAACAGGGCCATGCTGGAGACTTTATACGGATCCGGACTGCGCGTGACCGAGCTGACAACACTTAAGATATCTAATATCTTTGAAGCGGATGGTTTCCTGAAGATTGTAGGAAAAGGAGATAAAGAACGCCTGGTGCCCTTGGGTTCGGTGGCCCTAAAGCACATGGCCATTTACAGGGAAGGTGTAAGGACCCATCTGGATATCAAAGAAGAATTCATCGATACCCTCTTCCTGAACAAGCGAGGCGCAGCGCTCAGTCGCGTCATGGTCTTCAAGATCATCAAAGCGCTTGCGGAGGCAATTGGACTTAAAAAGAACATTTCTCCCCATACTTTCCGACACTCATTTGCCACACATCTTATTGAAGGTGGTGCTGATCTACGCGCAGTTCAGGAGATGCTGGGACATGAGTCGATCACCACCACCGAAATATACACGCACCTGGACCGGGATTACCTGAGAACAGAGATCATCCAATTCCATCCGCGCTCCTGATAGAGGGGAATTCCCGAATTTCCTTAATTTTGCTTTGATGACTCGTGTTCTGGACTTATGTTTTATTCTCTGTGGCTGTTTAATGCTACTTGCAGCTAGACCCGCCCATGCAATTGAGACGGTTAAGCTTACTGACACCACTGAATTTTATCTCCTCTCTCCGCATCTCGAGTTTTTGGAGGATCCCACCCAGGAACTGACTATTGATGATGTGCTTTCCGAAAAGTACCAGAATGAATTCTATCGATCTGATCTGGAGGTGTACAGCATTCACAATCCCGGTATAGATGTTTGGATGCGTTTTAAGATTGAAAATGTGGACAATATTAACCAATTCTGGTTTCTGGAGTTAGGCGCCAATCATGCCGGTGATTTTGATGTATATTATTCACGGAACAATAAGGAGTTTACAAAAATTCGCAATGATCGTGACCTGCCTTACCATCGTAGGTATGATCATTTGGCCCACCAGCTTCATAATATAAAGATCAGTCGCGGTGATGAGACTACTTTTTACGTCAGGATGAATGCGTACATACCAATGATCTTCAACCTGAAACTGCATACGGTGAAAGAGTATATCTCTTACTCCATGTTGACAAACATACTGCTCGGAATTTATTATGGGATGATATTGATGCTGTTCATTTATAGCCTCTTTAATTACTACGCCCTGAAAAATGCGACTTACCTCTGGTTTGGGATATACATGTTGTCGCTCGCTACAGCAATATTTGCTATCGATGGGAATTTCCTTTGGCTATTTCCTGATATAAGCGGTGGTGAACTAGCCAGATTATTAAATATTTTGATAGTGATCTTTGTATTTTCAGCGCTCACTTACGCACAGCAGTTTTTACACATTCAAAGGTTGTGGCCCAGGTATAATAAGATTCTTAGAGGTACTCAGTACTTGTTAATCTTATTCTTTCTTGCTACAGTATTCGGGCCGATTGACACAACCTCTTTGGTGACGAACCTGATGCCAACACCGATATTACTGCTTCTAATTATTGCTGGAGTTTTAAGCCTTAAAAGGGGACACCAGCCTGCTCGCCTGTATCTATTGGGGTTTAGCATCTTTGCCGTGGGTGGAATAATCAGCAATATGGCATACCTTGGAGTTGTACCGATCAACGAATTTACGTACCATACCTTACACGCTGGTTCGGCGTTGGAGGCTGTCTTTTTGATGTTTGCCTTGTCTCAGCAGATGTCGCTGTTGGAGAAAGAAAGGGAAGAAGCACAGGATAAAGCATTGGCTGTATTGGAACAAAAAGTTGTGGAACGAACTTCTGAGATCAGGGAACAAAAGGAAGAAATTGAGGAGAAGAACAAGGATATTACGGATAGCATTCGCTATGCACAGCGCATTCAGGCTGCCATTCTTCCAAAAGGTCAGGCGATCGCCAGCTCCTTTAGTGATTACTTCGTAATGTTTAAACCCCGGGACATTGTATCAGGTGATTTTTATTGGTTTGCAGAGGCCGGTGGTAGGGCATTGATTGCCGCCTGTGATTGTACCGGACATGGAGTACCTGGAGCCTTTGTGTCTATGATTGGAAACGACCTACTCAACCAAACAGTACTGGAGAAGGGCATCACCAATCCAGGACAAATCTTATCTAGTGTCAATAAGGGAATAAAGTCTGCGTTTACAATGGGCGAAGAGCAGGACGCCGAAGATGGCATGGATATGAGCCTATGTTCTGTTGATTTTAAAAACCAGAAGCTGGAGTTCTCTGGTGCCAACAATCCCTTGCTAATGATGAGAAATGGAGCGCTGGAGCGCACCAAAGGTGACATTACCCCAATTGGTGGAAATACGGCAATGGATTTTGAATTCAAAACGCATGAAATTGATTTCAAAGATGGGGACGTTTGTTATATTTTTTCAGATGGGTACCAGGATCAGTTTGGCGGACCCAAGGGGAAGAAGTTTATGATCAAGAAATTGAAAGCGCTTCTTTTTGAGCACCATCAAAAACCATTTTCAGAGCAAAAGAGTATTTTGGAAAGCAATTTAACAGATTGGATGGGAGATCAGGATCAAGTAGATGATATACTCCTAATTGGTATTAAATTATGACCTGTACTGGACGAACCCCTATGGAAGTTAAAAGAATGCAATCCAATACACACTATTGCCTTCTAAGCACCTTCCGTTAGGGATATAGGAAAAGGGATAAAGGCGTATGAGACTCCTAAATTCTAAATCGCAAGTGCAGGTAGTCTTGTTGTTTTGAATTCAATAAATTGTTCGTGTTAAATCAAAGGTTAATCGGTAGTAAACCTAAATATGGAGCCCTGGAAGGAAGAACTTAATAAGGTTTCAACCAAATACCACGTCATTGCTTGCTGGTTGGCAGGGGTACTGGACCCACTCTGGGCGCTAAGCGATTATTCGGTGATACCGGAGCGGTGGCAGGAATTCTTCGTAATCCGCCTTGTCGTTGCAGGACTTAGCTTATTAGGACTTGCATTTCGTAAAAAGATCTCTGTTGAAATGGTAGCGTTTATTCCGGTTCTGGCGATCGCTATCCAAAATGCATACATGTATGGTGTGATGGATGCCGAGGCTTTCCAAAAGCACACGTTCGCCTGTGTGGCACTCTTTATTGGGGCGGGTATGGTGGTTTTTTGGAAGCTTATTTACTCTTATGTAGCAATTGGAATCGCCTTGATAGCCAACATTGTCTTCCTTAAACTCTTCAGTCCCCTCAGTTTGGAGGATATCATGGTGAACGGCGGGCTGTTAACATTTACCGTTGCAATATTTTCGATACTCCTCATTCAAACCAGGTATAATCTTACCAAGAAGGAGATCGTTGCACGGCTTGCCTTAGCAGAATCAAATGAGATATTGGAAGAACAAAAGGGTATCATAGAAGAGAAAAACAAAGACATTACCAGCAGTATCAATTACGCCAAACACATTCAGCAGGCAGTTTTACCCAATTTTGCAGAGATTGATGAGGTCTTTAAAGATCATTTTGTGTTCTACAAGCCTAAGGATATTGTGAGTGGGGATTTCTATTGGTTCGCTAACAAGGGAGGAAAAGCTTTAATAGCAGCTTGCGATTGTACGGGGCACGGCGTACCTGGGGCGTTCGTTTCCATGATAGGCAATAATTTATTGAACCAAATCGTACTTGAGAAAGACATCAATGACACAAGTCAGATATTATCCTTGTTAAACGATGGGGTCAAGAGTGTTTTTACACGCGAAAAGGAACAAGAAGCACAGGATGGTATGGACATGGCGCTATTGCAATTTGAGCTGGGCGAACCACACACTACGCCCAAATCGGTGCAGTATTCAGGAGCAGGCAATCCATTGCTTTTTATAAGAAATGGGTTGGTAACTTCTGGAATTGCAGACGAGTATGGATTTAAACCATTTGAAGAGGACATGGGTGTTTGGGGAGGAGACAGGACCCCAATTGGGGGCTCGACAGCCACCGGATATGTGTTTAAATCAGAGTCTATAGAACTTCAGGAAGGCGATACGATGTACATCTTTTCAGATGGTTACCCCGATCAATTTGGAGGTGAAAAAGGCAAGAAGTTTATGATCAAGCGTTTGAAGCAGCTTTTATTGAGTATTCAGGGAGAGTGTATGGTCCGACAAAAAGAGATACTGGAAAATACGCTTGAAGAATGGATTGGCACCAATGAACAAGTTGACGATTTGCTGGTAATAGGTATTAGGGTATAGTCCCTTTTCGCGTCGGGTTTCTTTAGTCGCATTGAATGTGCCTTGTGGTATCATTTTTTGCGAAGTTGCAGGTATTCATTTGGGATGGATGCACGTCCTATATTCATGGGGGTATTGCTTTCAGGCTTAGGGCTGTGGCTGATTGATAAATGTGATTTGCCAGATGAATACTTTCCTGAAAGTGGTTCAGAAGTAACAGRCTTTTAAGTTAGGAGAACCATTGATATTCCAYTATCATTCCTTACCTTCTAAATATTTATCGTTAATATTGCTCTAGACCAACCCYCAACTTTGTCGTGAAATTCGGCCTTCACATTTTAGCCTTTTTNGCATGGTGTTTAGCTGTCCTTCAGCTATCTGCGCAAGATGTCAGGTTCACCAACGTCAACATGGAGGATGGCCTGTCCCAGACTACTGTATTTTCAATTATTCAGGACCACCAAGGCTACATGTGGTTTGGTACSGAGGATGGTCTCAATAAATATGATGGGTATACCTTTAAAGTATATTCCAACTTTCCGCATGATGACAGAAGTCTTTCTAACAATACAGTTCTATGTCTATTTGAAGATCGAGATGGTCGTTTATGGATAGGTACAAATGATGGAGGACTTAATGTCTATGATCGGGAAAATGACAAGTTTATATCCTTCARGAAGGAAGAGGGTAATGRCCAWARCATATCTGGGAATAAGGTATTTGCGATCCATCAGGATAWAGCRGGGGATATCTGGGTAGGTACGGATAGGGGATTGGACAAAATTRTTTTTGAGAGGCAGGGAGAGCAGGATAARACMAGTAATCTGAGCACTATTCGATTTCAAAGGGTARAGTTYCWGATRGATGGCGCATTAAGAGCAGCTAGCAGAGTGAGGTCCATCATTGAMGAYCAGGAAGGGAATATGTGGCTCGGAACTCAKGGTGGKGGRCTTTTTAAGATGRCTCRTGAAGAAGGAAAYGAAACTCCCATATTTACSAACTACCAGTATGATGAGAASGATTTSGAAAGTTTGTCGGATAATGATGTGCTGTCCTTRTATGAAGATGGAAGGGGAAATATTTGGGTAGCAACYTATGGTGGGGGRGTCAACCGATTTGATAARAGTRSTGAAACKTTTGAGCGCTTTCAGCACAACGAGGCCAATCCTACCGGGATWTCTMATGATATTGTWCTGGCAATTTATGGGGACCAGTCWGGTAATATYTGGATGGGTACCTACGGAGGGGGGCTTGARCGCCTACAGGCATGGCATCTGAAAGAMGRTGGATTCRGTTATACTTTYGARCAYTTTGTAAATGATCCTACTGATGATGAGAGCTTGTCYAATAATTCGGTTGGCGTAATTTACGAGGACCGCTATGGCATWTTGTGGGTYGGRACATTTGGTGGGGCGTTAAACAAATTCGACACACAAAAACCAAAGTTTTCATTCTTSAAACACAAYCCTCAAAAYCCCAACAGCTTGCCCGACGCTGGAGTATCTACGATGTTTGTTGACAAGGRAGGAATTCTTTGGATCGGAACATCAGGAGGAGGATTAACAAGGATAGATAGACAAACAGGGGAGTATAAGCATTACCAGAATGATCCCAATGACCCTAGTTCCTTTCCGCATGCTCGTGTCACCTCAATATTGGAAGATAGCGAAGGTGAATTTTGGATAGGAACCAGTGGTGGTGGCCTCATTAATTTTCATAGGGCAACCGAGACTTTTCATCAATACACAAACGATCCTGAGGATGAAACAACCCTTTCACACAATGTTGTTCGGGTACTTCATGAGGGTAAAGATGGTACATTATGGATCGGAACCCACGGAGGTGGACTGA
>JAESRW010000134.1 GCA_016764395.1 Flavobacteriales bacterium | reverse complement strand
CTCAGGGTTGACGGAAACTACAGTTTTGAATGGGGCGGATTTTGCATCTGTTGGAAATGGAAATAACGTATTGGAAAATGGTGAAAGCATAACAATTTGTGAAACGGTTGAGGTGGTAAATTGCATTTCGGTATTCTCGGATTTTGAGGCCTTTTGGGGTTGCAATGGTAAAGTGTGCCAATCATCCATCTCCAATGCAAATGTGGTATTCCCCAATTTAGTACCTGATCTTAATATTACTCCGATTGCGTCTATGAGCAGTTGCTTAGGCCCTGGTAGTGCAAGTCAACAACAACTGAGAATAATAAATAATGGTTTAGGAGAAGCGGTAAATGTTCAATTGGATATTTTCCAGGCCACTGGTACTGTCTATAATGGGGGGCTCTATTCAAATATTGATGAAAATAGCTTTACCCTGGAGGTTGGCACGGCCCCTCCAATTTCAATTATTCCGGATAGCACTCAGACTACCTCGGCTCTTTCTTGCCTGGCCCCAAACCCTAAGGGTAGGGCATACATAACCATTCCCTCTATCAATTCAGGTGATACTGTCTTTTTAAAGTGGGATACATATAGTTGCTGTCACACCGATTGCAACATTTCGTGGTTCTCGGCGAATGGTTGGAGGTATCAGGGATCATATGAAAATATTTGCCAGGATACGCTCATCATTCCCAATGCTTGGGGGCGTGTTTATGCATATTTTCGAGATGTTATGGAGGATAATGGTTCGCCATCCTGGTTAAGTAATGGACAGACGGGCACCTTCAATTTTCTGTTTGCTACTTATCAGAATACCATTCCTTTAAGTCCGGGGAGTTTTTGGAAATTTGTTGTAGCAGTACCTACTTGTGTTACCTATGGGGGCAACTTCCATATTTTGAACAAAGATGGAGTGAGTGTTTGGAATCCTTCTTCGGTCACTACTTCCGGAAATGAGATCACCGCTATTTTTAGCGGCACTACACCCTGGTCCTTACTTCAGGCAGAAGTTAAAATTGATCTCACCGTTGATTGTTCGACTTGCCCGGGAGGCTCTGGTGTGGTGAGTATAGAGTCCTTTTTTATACCCGATACATCGTGTGCTTGCGAACTGCCGATCACTTGTGAAAGTACTTCACTAGTGGTCATTTGTCCTTCTTCTTGCCCCGAGGGGATCTCTAATTTTAATGCGATAATGGAGCGTTCAAGCTATGGATTACCTGACAATAATAACGACGGTGTGCCGGACCCTCCAGCGACGATCATGGATTCTTCAAAAGTGAGAACCAATCGGGCCATGTTTGGCGATACCATTTCTTCCATCTTTACCGGGGTAATAAGAACCAGCGGTACCAATCCTTTCTGGGATTATTGTTATGCCTCATCTTCAATTACCAATGGTAATAGGATGGTGTTCATCGATGCAGATTTGACGATCTACCAGGCAGGTACTGGTAATGTTTATGCTTGCACCAATGTACCGGTGGTTGTGACGACTTCCGGAACTACACGGGAATGGGAATATGATATCAGCGTGCTAGGGTTAATTGCGAGTGGTTGTGTACCCGGGGGCTTCGCATATAACGATGGTGACAGCTTAGTGCTTAAAGCCCAATACCGAATAAACTCGAATATCGGTGGCAATATACTGCAATGTTTCTCGACCAATGAATTCTATACCAGCAATATTGCCAATCCAACCGCGACTGCCGATCAATATTGGTGCAACCCTGCCCCATCGTCCTTTTCAATAATCGGCTATTACTTTGCGACTTGGGGACCCAATTCCTATCCTGTCAGCTCTTGCAACGAAGTAACAATTGTGCATAATTATTACTTGAGCATTGGCCCTTGCTGTACCAACTATTCAGGGGGGAATCTCTTCCCTTTTGAGTATAGATATTGGGCACACATCAAAAATTTAAAGGTAACGCTACCCCCTGGCTTCGAATATATTTCCGCGCGGTTCAGACAAGTACGAACAGCTGGAACCTTAGTCTCAAACGCCAGTCCATGGTTTGCGTTGACGCCTGTAGATTCAACTTCTGATACCCTGGACTTTCCGGTAGAACAATTCAATGAAGGATATGGCGGAACCATACCGTTAAGCGATGACGGGTTTTATGGAGCACTGGAGGTTACCATTGCACCTTCTTGTAGGGTGACACAGGATATACCCTTAGATATTCAATATGATTGGACTTTTGGAGAAAGTGATTATCTATTGGGCTCCCCCACATCTACTCTTCTAATTAACAATACGCTAGATGACATTATTTATGATGGGCCAGAACTAAATTTACAGGCTCTACTGCCCACCATAAATGCTTTGGATAGTACCCCGAGTTGGGATATCAGTATATCAAATGCGAGCAGTATAGACGCTATGAATGTGTGGTTGGCCATGCCTCAAATAGCCGGCGTTTCGGTTGTCGAAGTTTATGACTTGGATAATAGCGTCGTTGTACCGCTCACCGGTAACTTGTATCAGTTGGATACCCTCACTGCATTGGCTGTTAGAAATCTTAGAATAACGGCAAATTTCACTTCATGTGCGCTGGACAGCATTATCGTCTATTCCGGGTGGAATTGCAATGAAGGCTATCCGGTAGATATAAGCGCTTACCCATGCCCAATGGAACAGATTACGTTGAAATTATCTCCACAGATCGCTACGTTTGTATCGAACGTTACCGCTCCTTCAATCCCTATTCAGTTGTGTGATACGACTGACTATATAATCGAAGGGATCAACATCCAGCTAGGAACGGCGTATAGCCTTAAGCTGACTATTGTACTACCCATTGGAGCTACCATTATACCCGGATTATCGGAGATAAGCTATCCCGCCTCAAATCCTTTGATTCCGCTTTCCGACCCTGTTTTTATGGGAGGTACCATTTGGGAATGGCAGCTAAGTGCCTTGAATACCCAATTAGGAGTTGATGGATTAAAAGGTATTCTGGACCCCACATTGAATACCGTTAAGGTGGCGTTTAAGATAGTTACTGATTGTAATTATACTTCAGGGAGCATTATTGGCTTTAATTTTAACGGAACAACTGCCTGTGGGCTCAATATAGGACAAGAATTCACAACAACAGCACCGTTGATAATTGATGGAGCTTCAGAACCCTATTTTTCAGAGATTAAGTTAAGTACCACTTTTATTTCACCTTGTGCAAATAGTACTGTCTTGAAGGTTGTAGTTTATAACCAGGGTCCTTTGGCTTTCGGCCCTACTGATTCCATTGCGGTCGAATTGCCTCCAGGAGTTACCTATGTGCCCGGCTCTTTTGTCCCTGTAAATAATGCTCCGTTGAATCCAATCCCTTCTCAAGTAGTGCTAAACAATTTATCTTATCTCACGTGGCAGCTACCTCCTGGTGTAGCTGCTGGTGATAGCACCGTGTTTTTATTAAACTATGTGGGTGACCCTACTTTACTTTCCTGTGATATAAATCAATTTGGGGCGCGAACCACCAATCAACAGACCGTAAATTGTGTAGTTACGGGAACCAATTGCAGTATTAACCTTATTACAGGAGATACCACCCTGCCCGTTTTTACTTTTAAAGCCAACCTTTCTTTTTCGAGCGCAAGCGCAACTGCCGTACCCAATCCTCCTTTAGGTGAAACGGTTAGTATTAATTATGATCTTACCAACACCGGCGAAACGATTTTAGCTGGAACCAATACTACCGTTAGTTTTTATCAAGATTCAGATGGTGATGGGTCGTACTCGCCTGGAGATATATTTTTGGGGAACGATACCCTTACCGCTCAGATTAACAACAATGCAACTGTAAGTTTTAGTTCGACATTGGACGTTGCTTCGGGTAATTCTTGTGCAATTATTGCCGTTCTTGACACAGCCATCAACCCGTGTGCCTGCAATCCATCCCAAATACTGGTTAACGTGCCCCTGACTAATGCGGGGATCGATACCATAATATGCTCAGATCAAGTCGTTCTCTTAGGGGCTTTGCCATCTAACGGCTACAGCTACACTTGGTCCCCAATTATTGGTTTGAATGACGCCACAATTGCCAATCCTCAATTAACAATTGCTAACTTAACTGCACTACCTGATACCAATATTTATATCGTAACAACAGACCGGCTGGCGTGTGTTACCACCGACACTGTTGAGGTTATTGTAAATCCGCTTCCGCTGGCTGATTTCGCTACTTCTAATGTTTGTTTGCAGGATTCAAATAGCTTTGTTGACCTGTCGACAAGCGGTTTTGGTAATATTGTTTCATGGTTCTGGAATTTTGGTGATGCTGCCACATCGAGCCTACAGAACCCCTCCCACGTATACAATGCGAATGGCACCTACAGTGTGATCCTTGGAGTTATTACCAATACTGGATGTCAGGATACGGTGCTTCATAATCTTCTGGTAAATCCACTACCTGTCCCAGACTTCACCGCTCAGAGTATTTGCTCGTATGATGCTGCTGTTTTCGCGGATGCGTCAACCATAAGTACTGGTAACATAACTTCATGGAGTTGGGATTTTGGTGATGCGTTCACCAGCACGTTACAAAACCCAACTCACAATTATCTACTGGATTCGGTCTATCAGGTATCGCTAACGGTGATTTCAGACAGTACTTGTGTAAATGTGACCACGCAACCTATTCTGGTCCATCCTGTGCCCATCGCCGCATATGCAAGTTCCAATATTTGTCTCTACGATTCTGTTACTTTCACCGATCAATCTACCTTGAGTGCAGGCAACATCGGGCAGTGGTCCTGGGATTTTGGGGACGGTAATGGTGGGATACAGCAAAATCCTGCTCACCAATATTTATCTCCCGGTGCGTACAACCTCATGCTTATCGTTACCTCTGATAGCGGATGTACAGACACTACAGTTGGATCCCTCGCTGTTCATCCTGCTCCTGCGGCCAGTTTCTCTACTGCTAACGTTTGTTTAACTGATTCGGCACAATTCACAAACCTATCAACCATAAGTGCCGGCGGTATTGATGGTTTTCAATGGGATTTTGGGGATGGTGGTATCTCCTCCCAGCAAGATCCCACTTATCAATATCAGGCCGATGGCACTTATATCGTACAATTGATCGCTAAAACGGATTCCAATTGCGTAGACACATTTCAAACTGCAATTACAGTTTATCCGAATCCCAATGCTGCATTAAGTGTTGTCAACCAACGCCTCTATGATTCTGTTGTTTTTAACAATCAGTCGAGTATCAATACGCCTGATACAATTATAAGCTGGCAATGGGATTTTGGGGATGGCAATAACGCGGCTCAACAATTACCTTCTCATTTGTACTCCTCAGATGGCGCATATAACATTGAGTTAATTGTCGGCAGTAACAACGGCTGCTTAGATACTTTTCAAACAACTGTATTCGTGTTTCCGGTACCGGATGCCTTATTTTCTGTTGGCGATGACTGCGCAGATAACCCGGCAGTATTCAATAATCAATCTACAATTAGCAGCGGTGGAATGGATGGCTACCAGTGGGATTTTGGAGATGGGGTTACTTCTACAGAACAATCACCACAGTATGTTTATTCCATTGATAGCGTATACACCGTGCAGCTTATAGCTACCAGTGATTCTGGATGCACAGATACGACCACAGCTGTAACCACTCGATATTCGATACCAACGGCAAATTTTGAGGTTACTCCTCAATGTCTTTACGATCCTTTGGTCTTTCAAGACACTCCACCATGAGCACACCTGGAAATATTACAAGCTGGGAATGGGATTTTGGTGATGGATCAGCGCTGGATAACAATAAGAACAGCATACATGTATTCCCTGCTTCAGGGGACTTTAATGTAACCCTGGTGGTTGTGTCAAACAACGGATGTACCGACACATTGGTTCAGCCCGTTACTGTATTTCCAGTCCCAACGCCAAACTTTATCAAGGGCCCTGTGTGTCTCAACGAGCCTAGTACATTTTCTGATGTGTCAACCGTTACCACTGGTGCAATAGCCACTTGGAACTGGGACTTTGGTGATGGACTAGGATTGTCCTTTGATCAGCAACCCGTGTATGTGTATGGGGCTTTTGGCTTATATGATGTAGCGCTCACCGTAACCTCTGATAGTGGATGCAACGCAGATACTGTGATACGAATTGAAGTATTTACTTTACCAACCCCTGTTTTTACGGGAGATACTGTTTGCCAAAGGAACCCCAGTAGTTTTACCGATTCTTCTTTTAGCAATATAGTAAAGTGGGCCTGGGATTTCGAAGATGGCACATATGATACTATAAATCAACACCCCATTCATTTATATGACAGTGCCGGAACCTACAATGTAACGCTTATGGTAACTGATACCAATGGATGCAGTCAAAGCACAGCCAACCAAGTACTTGTTGCTCCCTTACCAACAGCGGATTTTGACTTAGATCCTCAGGAAGTCACGCTCCTAAGCCCAACCGTTAACTTTACCAATACTTCGACTGGTGGCGCTGTTTATCTATGGGATTTTGGCGATTTTACAACTTACACGGGTTTTGACACTCTTCACATTTACGGCGACGCTGATACTGGAGCCTATCCTGTGCAATTGATAGTTTATGACAGTTTGGGGTGTTCAGACACTATGGTTCAGTTTATTGTCATCAAAGGTAGCACTGTTGTGTACGCGCCGAATGCTTTTAACCCCAGGAGTGATATTGAAAAAAACAAAGTCTTCATACCTGAAGGGATTGGAATTGTGGATGAGTTTAACATGCAAATATATAATAGATGGGGTGACCTCATTTATGAGACTGATGATATCAATAAACCTTGGGATGGAACGGCTAATAATTCCAGGAAAATTGCCCAAATGGACGTGTATGTTTGGTGGGTTCATGTAACTGATATGGATGGAAAGAAGCACCAATTTGTTGGGCATGTGACCTTGTTAAGATAAAGTCCAAGCCTGGCTTATTGTATCCTCCTATTGATATCTATAATACTGAACTTCGCCTTTAGCTCATCAACCAGGCCCATTGGCATCTGAGTATACACCAACGAGTTCCGCACCCTATTGGGCTTTTGGGTAAGATGCTTTGAAGCGATCCGGCCGGCATCACCAGGTTTAGAAGTCGTGTCCAGAAAAGCCATGGAATGTACATGATGTGGCCAATTAATGTGGGTTAAATACGCTGCTGAATACAGTCACCTGTCTTCCGTTATGCAACAACTCCCGATTCATATTAAAGCT
>JAESRW010000101.1 GCA_016764395.1 Flavobacteriales bacterium | reverse complement strand
CACCGGCGCTCAGGTGGGTGTACTCCTCGCGCAAATCCTCCATATGAAGATTGATTTCATTGGAGGGCCGTTGTTTCAATTTCGGTACCGGATTTTTTGGTACTTCTCTGTCTTCCGCTTCCCCAATGGAATATGTAGCACTTTCACCGGTCACCCGTTTGGCAAAATCAGCTCGTTGTTCAGGATCTATTAGAATAAGTTCTGCCACATTAAAGATCCTTTCAAAACCATCAACCAGCACGACAACGCTGAATTCATCAATTATTTCCAGTACCTCTCCTTCACCTACATCGTCTAAGAAAGAGACGATATCTCCTTTTTCTAATTTCAATGGTTAATGGTTATTGTTAAAGTTATTTGGTTGCTAGTTAGCGCCAATTGCTCATTACCTATCGTTCATAGTCTATTGGATCATAGATATTCCATGGTTCGTTTTACGTACAGCGTGTTAGGTGGTTGCCGTATGGTGCTTGAATGTTGGTTGTGTGCTGATTGTTTGTTCAACAATACAATTGAAAACAGGCGACTATAATGGTTAGCTCTAAACCGAGAACCTCCCATTCTACCGTTAACGTTTAACTCCTTCGATTCCACCTTTGATCAATTCCTATTAACGCTTAACGCAACCCTTCAATACAAAGCATGCACGTTCGCATACGGAGCCGTGAATGCTTTGTAAGCAGCGGCATTCTCATCAGTAGAATCCAAAACAAATTGCTTTACCCCTTCCATATCACCTGGTAAAATTGCCTTAGACAATTCCCGAACATGGTATCGAAGTAATTCATCTTCCGTATTTCTTCTCACATTCAAATCGTCCGTGTCGATCATCTTATCTGACACAGGGATAACCTCAATTTCATATTCAGAGCCGAACACCCAACTGAAAATATGCGCTGCTCTTGCCTGATGAAATTCATTGGTGATGACTTTAAATTTAGGGATCCCATTGGGTTCAATATGAAGTAGTCTGGTGAAATACGCATTTTGTATCGTGTCTTCCGACAGGCTCTCTTTTAATACAGCATCCGCGTTTACGCCTTTATCCACCAGGAACGTTTTCATGGCCTCTGCCTCGGATATTGGAAAATTATCCCGTCCCTTTCCGCTCATGATGAGATGAACACCTTCATGCTCCTGATATAAGCTAAGCGCCATCTCCAATCTGCTGTGTACCCAAATCGGCAATTCACCTTTCTCATTGATTCCCCCACCTAAAACAACTATGTGCTCTCTCATTTCTCTCTCCATCCGATTATTGCATTTGCTACGGCCCTGGGCTCAGGTGGTAAGGCGTAGATGTTTTTCTCATACTCACTATTATAAGGCGAAATATTCAGCGCCCTTCCATTCATCACCAATGTACTGCTTCCTCCCGGATCAAAGCCCATCGCCTTCACGGCTCCCAGGTTTTTCAGAATTGCTGCCATGTCACCGTGTGTTGCGCCCACCGATTCCAGTATTCTACCATTGATCGTCAAAACCATCACATTGCCTTTGGCATCCAGTCCAACCGCGATCTTGGGACCTCGCATATCGGTAAAATCCAACCTGGCAGCTTGGGTAGTGATAGAGTTGGTGGTCTTCCATCCCTCCACTTTCATATCGATAGCATCCTTTCCAGCATCCAGGAGCATGGGACCGGCTTCGATGGCATGCTCAACCTCATCCCACTCAATGGAGCCAGCATTCTTCATAGCAATGGTTAATTTTTGCCCCACCTTGAATTGATTTGAAACAAAACCTGGCGGCAATGAGAGGGTAATACCCACAGGGATACTCTGTACCTTTTCACCTTTAGCCGTTGATATAATTTCTTTTATAGTTGTTCCCGCCAACCGAATGATCGTATTGCCATCCCCCTTTAGCTTCGGCTTATCATAGAGCAGGTCATAAAAACAAGGGAGTTGACCTGAATGTTTATTGTATCGCTCCGCCTCGAAGTTGATTGTTTCACCGCGCCTGCCTCCCGCACCGGTCTTAATCTGAATTCCATGGCCACAACATACTTTTTCAATGTCTATTTTCCCGTTTTTATAAATGATAAAAGCGGGTTTATTGAACAGGGGTGGACATTCAACTGTTCCATTGGAGATCAACATACCTAAAGGCGAGCCTATGTAAGACTCAGAAAGCGCCAACTTGCCAACTAGCTCCGCGTTTAATATATAGCCTCCATTCCAGGCCAACACTGCTTTTCTTCCATTCAAGCTCTCAAACCCACGTACCAACTCCTTGACGGTTTGGGTCTTTGAACCTGAGGTAACCGCCTCAAACCGCCATTTTCTGGAACGGTTGTGCACGGTCGCCAATACGCCACTCCATGGCATATTATCTGAATAAACTCCGGTCAGGTATTGATAGGTAGCCTCCTGTTCAACTTTAGACTTTTTGATTGACGCCTTGTTGAACTTCTCCAATAACTCCGCTAAGGGGGTACCGTTCAACTCTGCATCAGCTCTAATTTTGTCAAACAATTGGCGCTCTCCCATTTTATCCGCGAGTTTCTTGAAAAGGGGTCCATGTAAAGCTTCTGAAAAATCCTTTGCCGTTTGGACCGGAGTTGGATAGGCTAAAGTCGCACGGACCCCGGCCGGAACAAATTGAATGAACCCATTACCCTGCTTCACACCCATGATGGAGCTGATGATCTCCCTATTATTTTCAACCTTCCCGATATGAAAACGATCCAGGTTGATCATATCCGTCATGACCGGTGCATTGTCACCATTGGTAATGATAAATCCACCTTGATTTTTTATTTCATTCAACGTCTTTAATCCACTGGATCCCAATTGCTTAAAATGAACACCAACCGTCCATTGATCGGTGGTCACCAGCTTACAAATCCCCTCTTTATAGAGCAGTTGGAGCTCCTTGTCATCCGTTGATTTGAGGTACTTATCCAGCGCCGCCGCGGTGTACCATTTGCCCAGTGCTTTTTTCTGACAGAAAATATACACCGGCGCCAATTTACGTTTGGCCTTTTTTAAATGTTCCGAAGTGAGCTCCTCTTCAATTTTAAGGCCCAGTCGTGCCCGCAGGGGTTGAAGCACGAAGAATTCAATTTCGTATTTCACATATTGACCCGGGAAATACGCAAGCGGCACATTGTCTTTCAGCATTTTCACCAGCCTGGGCCGGTCATCAATTTCCAATACCTGGCTATTGGTAAGCTGAAATAGGGCCAGATTCCAGTCTGTAAAAAAGTGAGGCGATATTTTAAAAGTCAGGTTACCCTGGGGTTTCGCAACATCATTATAGATCATATTGACCAACCCCGTCATTTCCTGTACCGTCAAATCTTGATAGGGAAAACTTCTGTCATTTCTATGGCGATAAGAAAAAGAATGATCGTGGCGCAAGGAAGCAAACCCGTTGTAGTATTTGAAAACGTTGTCCACAATATTGTAAAATCGATGCAAAGTGGTAATCGGCAATTTATTTGATTGTTGATCCTCTGCCACCAATTTTCTAGCAAAGCGCATCGCCATGGCTCTTTTTTGCTGCTCCTCAACACGAAAGAAACTTGGATCAATAAGTGACTTTAAGTAAGTCATAAACTTAAGTCTTCCAAAGCCCGGCATAAAATGCCTGCTCTTCTCATTAATAAGGCTGCTAAGATCCTTCGACTTGACTTGTAGGTCCTTCACATAGCTTTCAACTGCTTTTATCGCTTCTTTTTTAGATTGCGTATCATCAGATATCTGTATGTATAGTTGATGCAACAACCCGTCTAAATTTTGAGAGAGTGAATTAAGGCTGTATCGATGCTCAACGGCCGCCTTATTGTGCTCCACTTCTTCCAAAAAATTTTGGGGAAAGAAGACCCTGTCTGCCACATCCTGTACCAGGTGTCTTTTTAGGTTTCGACTTTTGAAATCCAATACGCGTAGCCTTTCAGACTCACTCAAATGCTCTCCTATGACCTCTGCATAAACATTCTCCGGGTAATAACGACGACAGAAGATGGGGATCCCGCAAGCAGTGGCTTCAATAAGTGGCAATCCCCTACCCTCTGTTTCACTGGGCAGCATGATTAAAGAAGCAATATTGTAAAGCTTAGGAATATCTACTGGATCCGGATAGCGTCTTTTGAAACGTTCGCTATCGAACTCGCTAAACAAGAATCCCAAATAAACACGATCCCTAAAGTTGGCCGGAAGTGATTTCAACAAGTCTCCAAATACAGAAATCAGCTTCTTTGTATATGCTTTCTGCCCCATGGGAATAGGACCAGTAATCAGGAAAGTCAATGATAAGCCGGGATTGCTCTCAAAGTTGGATTTAAAATGCTCATTTTCAAATAGCCGTTCGATCAACGTGAACCCTACCTCAATCCGTTTGCGGGGCATTAATCGTGTTGGCTGAAGGAACACGATATTGTTATTGACGAAATCAAAGGACGCGCTTGCGCGATGGCCCAACAGGAGCGGCCGATGGTCATAAGCCAATTCTCCTTTGATACTGCTCGGAGTGACAACCGCCAGCTTCTTTTTATAATGGGCCAACATATTGTGCACCTGTATAAAAGCATTGATCTTCTTTCGCTTGTTCAGTGTGGTATATCGCTTGGTATCTACAGCAGTTCCAATCTCACTCACGTTGGCGGGATTGTGACCATTGACGTTGATCACGTGCTCTGTCTGATTTCTATTGATATTGACCGTTAGCCATTGTCGGGATTCCCATGGGAAAAGGACCTCTATTTGGGAGAAGAACTCACCAACATTTGAATTTCTAAAAAAGAAATCCCGGGGCCCAGCTTTCAAATTCTTCGTTTCTAAATCAACCTTACTGTTGCCACCCTCCCAATAGAAATCATGGTTGTTATTAATCACCGGAATCCTTAGATACTCAGAAATCAGCGCTGACGCCAGGGAAAGAGACACATTACCTGGATTCGAACACACATTGACCAGGTAAAGCAACTTTATATTTTGTTCTTCGATATAAGAACCGAGCTTCTCTACAATGTTACAAGTATCGTCCCAAAAGTGTTTAACCAGCTTGTTATATTCATCGCTGCCCCGCTCCAATTTTGTACTGAAGAATGGCTCATAGAGCTTCCAACTGTCGAAGCCACTGATTTCTTTTATGACATGCCTCTTGATCGATTGATCGATGAATCGCTCGGCTTCCGGTAAAAAGTCACCGGCAATAAAGTGAATAGGAATACCTGGTATCAGGCCTTGTAGCGCCTTCGCATATTTTTGAATCTCGACAGTAACTCCATCCACCGAATAATGAAAAGTGATGAATCCAATGCCCGAATTCCCCAGTCTCTTTTTGAACCCCTTGAAGCTCTTGGCAGCGAGGATTGAATCCTGACGGAGTGGTGAATGTCCATCATCGTTAGAAGCAGAACGCGTATAATTGTACGCCTCTTCTTTTACAGAATCAATGAACATACCCAGATCAAACCAGGTGTTAATTGATTTGTCGTTAAGGATCTTTATTAATTTAGAAATCTTCATTCGTGTTAATATGTATTCGCTTCGCTCATGTTATTTGTTCGGCTTCTCCTCACGTCCTTGGCACCTGCGGTGCGTTATTTGGTGCTTCGCGCTGTAATGGAACGGAAACCCAATGTTAATTCACTGCTCATGCAATTTAATGGCAACTGAATAACACGAACAGCCGCGTGATAATGACATGACCAACGGGAACCAATTACAGCCGAAAGCTAACTATTCTCAAAATTTAAGCAATTCCTCCAACTTCTCCTGCAGCACGTCATATGAAAAATGCTTCTTTCCAATTTCAAAATTATGTTCCGCAACTTCCTTGTTTAACTGCTCATTGTAAATGATCTCCTTCATACCTGAAATGGCCTCCTCAGTTAACTCATTGTCGGTAAGCATAACGGTTTTAAATCCCTTGCTTCCAATATCCGGCATGTAGACAGGTTCATAGTTATTTACGAATATCGGTGTTTTAGCCAAGACGGATTCCACGAACGCATTTCCGAACCCTTCGTACGTGCTGAAATAGGTGCAAGCATTCGCATGGGCATAGGCATCGGAAAGTGAATACTTTACACTGCCATGATGGCCTTTCCAGGAATGATTCTGAATCACACCTTCCGCGAACACGACTTGATCCACCAACCTCAGATCATGGATTTGATTGATGAGCTTACGATAGTATTTACCTCCCTCATCATCATTGTGATTTCCTGTAATGATGAGCTTAACACGTTTATCTTCCAGTTTGTGGATGAGGTCAATGGCTACTTCAATACCTTTTCGGCCCACGATTCTCGTAACTTGAAAGAGGGGAATATCGCCTTCATCCAGTCCTAAGTCTTTTAGTAGTGCAACATTTTCCAACCTTTTTTCTCCGTAGGGGATATCAAAGTCCATCACGTTTGGAACATTGACCGAATCCATTCCAAACCTTTCTTTGAGGGTGTTGCTCGCGTGGGTATTGATGACCGCGTGTTTCACATTGGGAAGATCCAGGGGAAAATACTTTTTCACGATTTCATTGATGCCCGCATGTGGAGAGACATATCGGTCGCCACGCTCCCAATAGAAATCATGGTCGTGGGTGATGGTTTGGATACCTGTGTCTTCAACTGCTTTCCAGATGCCCAAGGCCATGGATAAATGGGAAGGCAGGGCCGAGGCATTCTCTGACAGCAGCACATCTATTTTCTTCTCGCCTATCCAACTCTTGATTCTGGTTGCAATATTATTGGAAACCTGTTCAATGTCCTCCAACAGGGCTGTAGGGTCCTTCACGGGATCGAAAAAAGCACCATTTTGTTCCCACTCGCACTCGGGAGAAAAGAAGGAGAGTACCGGATAGAGGGTTGCGTGGGAATCATCCAGTTCCACCTCTTCAAATTGTCCTGATAAAATAAATATTTCATGCCCCATTCGCTGAAACACCTCTATCCACTTCTCGGTTTCCAATGCCACTCCGTCTACTCCACCTATTCGGCCGATGATAATACCTATTCTCACTATGCGATTTATTTAATTGGGAAAATTCTGTTTTTTGATGGTGGCAAAGATAGTGTAATGGTTGGTGGTTGCGTGTTAGAGGTTGCGGGTTGCGGGTTGTGGGTTGTGGGTTGCGGGTTGTGGGTTGCGGGTTGCGGGTTGCGGGTTGCGGGTTGCGGGTTGTGGGTTGTGGGTTGCGGGTTGCGGGTTGCGGGTTGTGAGTTGCGAGTTGCGAGTTGAAGGTTGAGGGTT
>JAESRW010000100.1 GCA_016764395.1 Flavobacteriales bacterium | reverse complement strand
GGTGGACCTAACTATTTGGTAGTTGTTAAAAGTGGTTCAGCGGTAACCTCAACTCCGGTAGACAATACTACCTACACGGCAAACACAGTGTTTGGCTCAGGAAGCGATATTGGAACACTGGAATATGTGGTGTATAATGGAACAGGAACTACTGTATCTGTAACCGGACTTACTTGCGGCACGACCTACCATGTTGAAGTATTCTCTCATGATTGTGTAGCAGGTAGTGAAAAATACAAAATCGACGTGGGTGGTGTGAGTAATCAGGCCACATCCGCTTGTCCTGGAGCAACGTGCTTTGACAATACTCTAAATGGCACAGAAACAGGGATAGATTGTGGCGGAAGCTGCCCTTTATGTGATTGCGAGTAAATAAAAAATGAAAATGAAACTTCAAAGAACAATTTGCGGCCTATGTGTTTTGGTTATGGTAGGTATTTCCAACAATAGTGTCGCTCAAAAGGCACAAACTTTAAACAATGAAAGGAAAATTGTTGAGTGCACACCGGTAAAGACCAAGCGAGATATTGCCTTTGAACGACAGCAAATGCAAGAACTACAAGTTGCGGAAAGGAACCAACAGTCTGACAAGAAAGAAGTTTTATCCACTGAAGATAATAAGGACTACAGCAAGTTCATTGTGAAGCCGGAAGAGATGAAGGCTACTGAGATGAAATTGAGTAAAAAGAAAGTGGTGACAGAAACTGAAATGATAGATGACGAATAAACGCTACATATCACTAATTGGCGTATTGTTGTATGCCCTCGTATCGGCAAACCTGTTGAAAGCAGCAGCTCCCGTCAACGACCTATGTGGGGGTGCAATAACTGTTGCTGTTAACGGAACCTGTACCACCGGCCAAACTACTGTGGATGCCAACCAAGAGAGTTTTGGATCCTGCGTAACTGGAAACATGTCTGTTTGGTATTCCTTAACATTGACTGGCTCCAATAACTTTATTGATGTGGTACTTCAAAATGAAACGATGATTGGAGATGTAGAGTATTTCTTAACGGCTCAAACATGCGGTTCCATAACTGAAGGATTTTTTCAATGTGGTGACCCTACATTGACTTATACATTCAATAACCTGACCACTGGTGGCACTTATCTATTAATGGTATCAAATGCTACAGGAGATCAGGGCGGGTTTGATATTTGTGTTACACAAGGAGAAATCCCAGGAGCATCGAAACCACCAAACCAACCGGAACAAAACTGTGATGGTGCGCTAACCCTTTGCACTTCTTCTACCAATGAAATCAACTCATACCAAGGTTTCGGAACGTCCCAGGAACTTTCAGGAACATGTTTGGCCGGTGATGAATCCAATTCGGTGTGGTATACCTTCACCGTTCAGGATATAAGTGCGGGCACCGTGCTGGGTTTAGATCTCACCATACCCTCGTCAGATTTATATGACTTTGCGCTGTATGATATAACCAATATTGGATGTGGTGGGATTGGCGGGCAAAATCCTACAACTCAAAACCCTGTTCGTTGTAATTGGGCAACTGTAAATGGCCCAAAATCTCTCCTAACAACTTCTACCAGTCCAACACTCCCTCCCTTACAGGAAGGATCTATGGGTACTCCTACTATGAACGGATTAAATGACGTTTATGTCGGTCAAACATTTGCACTTATTATAGACAACTGGTTTCAATATGATAATGGTTATACACTGGCATTTACCGGAACGGCAAAAATATTTGATGATGTTGCACCGACACTGGCAAGTGTAACTTCTTCCTGTACTGCAAATACAGTAACCTTGACAATAAGTGAGCAGATTGATTGTGCCACAATTGTACAGGCCGATTTTGTGTTGACCAACACCACAACAGGCACGAACTATACCACCAATATTACTACTGCCGTAGGAGTTGGATGTGGAACAAATACCAATCAGATCCTTTTTACACATGATGGAACGCTGACTTCAGGAGTCTATCAATTTTCAATGGTTGCTTCCCCTAGTCTAGCCGATAACTGTAGTAATGAGATTGCAAATACGCAAACCTTTACCTTTAACTATTTAGCCGATTTAACATTAACGGCAACACCAACTACACTTTGTGCGCCTGGTATAGTGAGTCTTGACGCAAATGGGATAGACACTGATCCACCTGCGCATACATATACGCTGAATCCCGGAGCATTAACCAATACGGGAACGGGAGTCTTTGCTGGAGTGAACGTTTCAACCACCACCACATATACAGTTGAGGTAACCTATGGTGGATGTACGAAAACTGCAAGCGCTACTGTTACTGTTGAAGACAACATTATCGGGTCAATTTCTCCCATTGACCCTCAAGTTTGTCCTGCTGCCACTACTTCACTTACTGCAACTGCCACTATCAATGGAGCTCCCTGTTTATCTTGTAATTATCAATGGTCAGGTGCATCTACGCAAAGTGACGCTGCTGCGGCAAATTCAGTAATTGCAGCGGCCGGAGCTGGAACGTATAATGTAGTTGTAACAACACCTTCGGGTTGCACCAGTACATTAACTTCCTCCACTGTAAGTGAAGCAAGCGGTACTCCAGGAACCTGTAATGTGTATTATGTAAATTCTTATAATGGCGCTACAGCTGATGGACTTACAAAAACCACTCCTACCTCTTTAACCGATGCATTGACCAAAGCTGCTTGTACCAATTCAACCATAAAAATGCAATCTGGCATATATACCTTCACAGACAGGGTTGTTTTGGGAAGTTTCATTACCATTGAAGGAGGTTATCTGGCAGGATTTACTTCTAAAACAAGTGACGTGGTAAATGCCGGTACAGGCACTATCATAAGGCGAACAAACACAGCAGATAGTGACGATGCAAACAAGTCAACCGCATTTTTAGCAAATAACAGCACAGTTGATTTTGAATTGAGGAATCTCAGGATTGAATTGCCCGGTTCAGTAAATGTTACAGGGCATGCTGCTTCATCGCAAATGAGCAATTATGGTGTTAGGATGGGGACAGGATGTACAGGTTATTCTATCATCCGTTGTGTTATTGACGCAGGTGTGGGGTCAGAGCCGTAGATTCAAGTATTGTGAATAATGACAATAAATAAAAGAACCGTTGCATTAAAAGACAAGTGATAAAACTGATTAAACATAGTATTGTTAATTGCGTATCTGAAAGGACGAAACTGTTGCGTGGTATACTTTGTCTTCTTCTTATAGCTTGCAACCCTTTGGCAATGAAGGATACTTTTGGGGCTGCCTGTGTTCCTGTGGCGAATGACGATTGCGTAAACGCCATTGCTCTTATAGTGGATGCAGCACCTGTATCAGGGAGTACTTGTGGCACTTTAGAGGGGGGAGAAGGCGGCGGCTGCGGTGAGGGACTGGGAGACCAAAGCGTTTGGTATTCATTTGTAGCCACATCTACTGAAATGACAACGAATGTAGTAAGCCTTGGGGGAGGCGGATGTTGCCTTGCCCATGCATTATGGGATGGAAGTGGTGGCTGCTTACCTACTGTCGAAATATTTTGTGATGGTCGCAACTGTTCTCCTACCGTAACACAACATGCGGTCACAGGCTTGACGGTTGGTGGTACCTATTATATCCAGATTTATTATGGCTCTGGCGGACCGTGTGGTAGTGAACAAACATTTGATGTGGATGTGGATGATGGTTTACCACCTTGTGCGGGACATGGAGGATGTAGTTGCGCGGGTATAACCGGTGCTTGTGGAAATCTTGACTTATGTATGGATGGAACACTAAATGGTGCTACAGCATGCTTTTCAGCAACCGATTGTAGAACTGGTAGTCCAAATGTAGGTTTTAGGGTAACAACGGGCTCAGCATCTACAAGCTTAAGAGTAGTGGTTGATAATGTGGGTTCAAGCTTCGCAAATGTTGAAGTTCATCTGGTTGAAATTGCCGGTTGCCCAAGTTGGTCCGAGCCCAGTTCTCCTGGTCAATGTCAGGCAGCACCATTTGATTTTGAATGGACTGGCTTATTGAGCAATACAGAATATACTGTCTTCGTATCATCCAGCAATGGATTAAATGATGTGAACACCGAGTTTGGTATTTGCATAAAGGATGACGGTACAACATGCGCTGTTACCGGATGTGGAGCCGCTGGAAGCGTACCTGGAAATGCATATGGTATATTTGCAGGGGATGGTGGTGCTACAATTGCCTCTGATGAGATTACAGCTACTGCAGGTACCGGGGGAACAGCATGCTTGGTGTGTACGCCTATAGACGATGCATATACAAGTGTGGCCATCAGTGGTTACCCTATCATTACGGCCGAACCTTTTAATTGTACCGGAGTCGCCATAGATTTCACCAGTTCGACAGGAGGACCATCAAGTTGGGATTTTGGAGCAGGAGCCGCTCCTGCCACTGGAGTTAATTCACCTGTACTGGATGTGCAGTATTCAACCATCAGCAGAAAGGATATCACGGAAAGTGCGGGCTCCTATATTGGATTTGTCAATATTGTTATGGCAGCGCCTTCTTCGGGGTCTGTATTGGGTACGGCTACCGGTTGTCCAGGAACTTATAACCATGTAAGCAGTGAAGCCGGAACACCAGGATATTCGTATGTATGGTCTGTAGATGCCGTGGGAACTGATGCACCTGCACCGGTCACAGCTACTGCATCATCTACTGATATCGCATTTGTAAATAACAGTGGCACAGACAATGTGTACAATGTTCGGCTCGATATTACTTCCGAATGTTGTGGTCCGCTTACCCAAGTGGTATATCCGGTCACCATCAGTTCGCTACCCGCAGCTCCTGGTGTATTGGAGGCAGCACCTACAAAGTGTATCGGAGGTTCCAAAACAATAGAAGTCAGTCCGGTTACGGCGGGTTACAATTACAATTGGTATGATGCATCTACGGGAGGCACCTTGCAGGGGAGTGGCCCAACATTAACGGTTTCTCCTGTACTTGATGGACCTGTAAGTTATTGGGYAGAGGCAATAACCGCTGGTGGTTGTGTGAGCGKAACCAGAACTGAAGTTGCATTGGATGGAACTGATTCGGCACCAACTACGGATAATCCTTCACAGTGTGCTGCAGGAATCCAGACTATTACTGTTACCAATCCCATTGTTGGTGCAACCTATGATTGGTATAGTGATGTAGGATTAACAACCAATGTACAATCTAGCACGGCAATAACATATGATCTCAATGTCCCAACAGCCCCTAGTTCGGAAAATGTTTGGGTAACGGTAACTGAGGTTGGATGTTCACCAAGCACGGGCACGTTGGCTACAGCGACCAMCACAGGGGGAAGTGTGGCTACACTTACATGGATCGGCGTTACCAGTGTAGATTGGTTTACAGCGAGTAACTGGTTCCCTGCTTGTGTACCAGGATGTACTGATATCGTACGATTGGATATTGAAGCTGAYGGTTATGCGACRCCKCCTGCGTTTATGCCGGAAATCGCCTGGGTYGGAGCAGGTGGCGGAGGYGTKGCTTGTGCAGGAGATATAAGAATTCAAACTGGAATGACCTTGACAATGCAAGCCGGTGACGCCAAAGCTGTATTGGAAGTGAATGGAGATTGGAAACTCTGCGGAACGCTTGTACCTAACCTCGGTATGGTGCGATTTACTGGATCTGTTGCCCAGTCTATTGAGGGCTCACAAACCACAACATTTAATGCAATGGTTGTTAATAATACCAGTGCAACGGGGGTGACCTTAAACAAACCTATTATTGTTACCGGATCCGTTGCATTTACTGATGGTATTCTCTTTACGGATGCAACGAATTTCATCACGGTTAACGACGACGCCACATCCACAGGAGGTAGCAGTGCTTCTTTTGTTGATGGTCCAATAAAGAAAATTGGAAATGATGCATTTGTATTCCCAACCGGTGACGGAACCAAATGGGCGAGAGTGGCAATTTCTACTGGATCCAGTACCACAACAGAATATACCGCTCAGTACATTGCCTCGGGGTACAGCAGCTTTGCGATTGATGGCGGCGGGCTATTGAACAATGTGAGTCAGTTGGAGTATTGGAGCTTAGATCAGGGAGGAGCGAGTCCTACCAACGTTAAGGTTAAACTATATTGGGAAGACAGCAATTTCAGTGGCATCACGGACTGTGATGGAACACCTGATGACTTGAGAGTTGTACATTGGAATTCGGCAGGTCCGTACTGGGAAGAGAACATTACGTCTGTAAATTTGAGTGGTACCTGTCCTACAAATGGATGGGTGGAAACAAGTACAGCACAAACTGCTTTTAGCCCGTTTACATTTGGATCTAGGGGCTCGGCTGTAAACCCATTGCCCATTACGTTGCTATATTTCTCCGCGTGGTACAATAAGGTTACCAAGGACGTTGATCTGGGTTGGGTTACGAACTCTGAGGTAAACAATGATTTCTTTTCTGTTGAGAGAAGCACTAATGGAACTGACTTTGGACTGGTAGTTACGGTTCCAGGTGCAGGCACCAGCAATCAGACGCTTTCTTATGAAGCTGTAGACACTGACCCTCACCTGGGTGTCTCGTATTACCGCCTGAAACAAACCGACCTTGATAACACATACGAATACTCTGATATTGTGGCGGTAAAAATACTTCAGGGCTTAAAATTCTCTGTACATCCAAATCCTGCGAAGGACCACCTCGAGATCACTTTTGGTGAGATCGCAAACAATACCGTATTTGTTATGACACCTGACTACGATGCAGAGATAAAGATCTATGATACCAAAGGTACAGTAGTGTATGAGAAGAAGTTTGAAGGCACTTTCTATAAGTTTAATATAAACCTTTCGGGATTTGAAAATGGTATGTATATCGTAAAGCTTGTTGCTAATGACAATAGCTATACCGCTAAATTTATCAAAGAATAATCAGCGGCTCAACAAAGAAAAACATAGACCACGTTGAAAATAGAAAATAAGAAAAGACAAGAAATTATGTACAAGTATCGGTTGTGGGGCGGACCAAATTAGATAGGCGATGTATTTAATAAAATATGCTGATTGAAAAAGGCCGGTCTCGTTACAAGATCGGCTTTTTTGCAATACGCCCCGAGAATAAATATAGCTACCCCCCACTGTTAACAGATTAAGCGAAATAAGAGGATGTATTCTCGCAAGCTCACCTGTCAATTGTTTTAGTATTCATGAACCTCTTCAGCATTCCTTCCAAAGGCAAAAGCAGAAGAACCAACAAGACATTGACAAGTACTTTTACC
>JAESRW010000270.1 GCA_016764395.1 Flavobacteriales bacterium | reverse complement strand
GGTGCTAGCACCTGAGCCAAATCCAAGACCGCTATTAGCAGCGAGACCATCAATTCCAAAGTCGATGAATCCGTGGTCCGTTACGTCCACAGTCTTTTGGAGGCGAATGTTGGTACCATTCCAATCAGCTCCTGCGGTATGCCTTCGCAAAAGTGTTCTTAACTTATTGTTATTTCCGGATGATGCTCTTGAGTGTGATATTTCTGATACGTTTCCAAGTAGTCCCCCAACAGCCGGTCCAACCACATCTAGCCTGGCACCAGGTCCTGTTGTACCAATCCCTACGTTGCCAGCTGGTGTAATAGAAAGTTTATCCGTGGTACCGGGTGCAACAATTCCAGTCCAAATAGAGAAAATATCATTTGTTTCGTCAACTCCAACATTCCAGTCTGTGCCGACACCTGGATTCACTTCGTATCGAGTCCAGATATCGCTGTTAGAGGCTTGTATTGAAAATTTTTCCGCAGATCCAATATCTCTTTCAAACATTGCCAATACAGATCCTGAGCTTCCACCGGTGACATAGAATGCTGTAACTGCGTCATCTTGGTTTATTTGCAACTGGCTTACAGGTGCTCCCGTTCCGATTCCGATGTTGCCGCCTTCGAGTAAGGTAAATATCTCACCACCTACTGGGGTCCAGAATCTTGCTCTATCCGCGTCAAATCTGATGGTTCCAACTATTGCGTCTCCTCCTTCAATATTCCAACCCGTAGTGGTTGTTGCGAAGTTGATGGCTACGTTGTCATTTACTCTTGCACTTCCAGCAACATGTAATTTCGATGTTGGATTGGTGGTACCAATACCAACATTGCCTGTGGTGGTATCCACGCGCATTCTTTCAATATTGTCTGTACGTAACACCAGCGGAACTTTATCCGTATTGCCGAGAAAATTAGTGGCTGCACTGAGCCCTGTATTCCCTGTAGTAGACCAGCCACTGCCTGACCCGCTGCCGGTGAGCATCTGCACCCATGCCGCACCATCCCAGTAGTAATAGCCGGGGGTATTATCGGTTTGGAAGACCAGTTCACTGGTTACCGGAGTTGCGATGGCATTTCTTTGCACTAAAGTAACCCGCGGAATGAGTATTCCTGAGGTGGTGCCAGCCACTTCCAACCTCGCCGAAGGGCTCGTGGTGCCGATGCCGACGTTGCCTCCATACCTCATCGTGAGATGCGGAGTAATTGTATTTGTACCAGTAGTATATGATCCAGCGTCAAGATTATTGGTTGAGCCAATATCAAGCCTAAGAGAGGTTGTTGGATTGGTAGAGGCTAGATCCTTAACAACTCCCATATACATACCCCAAGGAAGTGATTCATCTGAACCTCTATTAGTAAAGAGAATTCCTGTTTCAGGGTTTGGGTACTGGCTTCCAATGGAACCATTAAATGTACCATGATGAGCACTTAACCATTTTCCTCCATAACTAGGAGTGAGATCATTCCCAATTCCAACCTGCAAATGATCACGTGCAGTAATTTTCCCTACAACATCTAACTCAGATAATGGCACTGTCGTGCCGATGCCTACATTGCCATCATTATTGAAGTACGAATGACCATCCGGCCTAAGATTAATGATGCCTGAGGCAACATTATCCCTAATGAAAAAATTATCATCAACCGTTAAATACGCCTGCCCAGTTAATCGGTATAGTACCCCGTCGGCATTAATATGTCCACTGACCTCATCTTGAAATCGAAAACCTTGTGCATTGACTAAAGCTGGCACATCTAGCTTATAAGCCGGAGTTGTTGTTCCGATGCCGACGTTGCCAGTCTCATCAATAGTCATACGCGTCCCTGTATTGGTCACGAACCTTAGCTTATGATTTGTTGAAGTTCCAAACCAGGGATGGTTTGCGTCAGATCCCATATAGAGTGTTCCGAAGCCGGACGCCGTGGCTCTGAAGAGTTCCCCTGTTCCGTTAAGGTGAAATTCTGCTCCAGGGGTTGAAGTTCCAATACCGAGGAAACCGGCAGAGGTCACCCGCATTCTTTCAATATTGTTGGTTTTAATGGCAAGATCCTGTGCATCGGTAGTACCCACAAAGTCAGTACCGGGGGTGGTGCCAGTGTTTCCGTCCATCTCCCACGCACCGGCAGTACTGCCTGCGAAGAAGCGTTCCCAGATGGGTGCTCCTGGTGTGCCCGAATTGTAATAATAACCGGGCGTATTATCCGTTTGAAAGACCAACAGTCCTATGGCAGGAGAGACAATCGCATTCCGTTGTACCATCGTCATGCGGGAGATCAACGTTCCTTTTGTAGTACTGGTGAGGTCCAATATGGCTGAAGCATCAGGAGTATTGGTACCAATACCCACCTGTGAAAGAGCTGTGGGCATGTTGTAGATGCCTAGTACCATTAATAAACCCAAGGCAAACGTTTTGTAGCTCCACTTAACGCCTGGAATCTCGCCACCTTCCGATTCTGGAGCGATGCCTGCAATGGACTGAATGCACTTTGTTTTATTTTTGGATTCTAAATTGAGTTTGTATGCGGTTTCAATACGTTCTCCCATGTGTTTCAGTTTTAATCTTCATTAAATCGGTTCGCCCTAACTCTACCGCGTCAATTCGGGTAGCGTGTAGGCCGATAGCTCCAGTATGCTAACCGACCATCCTCCTCTCGCCCTGATAAGATTATCAAGGATAGTTTCCATTTAAACTACCGTCTTCCTACGTAGTTACAAATGGAAGCCTCATTCCGAATATATACCTAAACTTAACAATTTTACTGTAAAAATATAGCTTCTACTACACAAGTTCGCTAAGAATATCACTACATTATTACTACAATCTACTGCTTATTGCTYGTAACGCTTTTTGTAGCAAATCTTTCCGCATGAAGCATTAAGACCTTAATTTTTTCAAAAATCTTAATGGACAAATTCACATATTAAGGAGGTGAAKCCTGCCTTTAGTGTAAATTAAGACAATTGCTTTTTCAATGTTGTCATGATTAAGACAATGTGAGATTAACTATAGACGAAAGCTAATTCAGGACATATTATCTCAACGTCAACATTTACGGGTAGGACTACGTAGGAAAAGAATCAAGTGTGTTCATTAATTCAGTAGGCCATTTTTAATGGCGTACCGAACCAATCCCGCGATGTTGTGCACTTTGATCTTTTTCATCAAATTGGTGCGATGGGTGTCAACTGTGCGAGGGCTAATGCCTAGTTTTTTACCCAGTTTGCTATTGGATAATCCTCCTGCGATGCCCTTCAATACTTCAAGCTCTCTCCTGGTCAAGAGGTCAAGCGTAGCATTTCGCTTTTGGAGCGTGGTATGCGTTCGTATATGACGCCCTGAAACCAAGCCCGGTATCTCATTGTTGAAATGTTTTTTTCCAGCGTTCACGCTTTCAATGACTTGTACCAATTCATTTTTTCCAATATTCTTGAGTGCATATCCTGACACTCCAGCTCTTTTCATTTTATTCACGGTAGCTCCTTGGCGATGCGTGGTAAATGTGATCACTTTAATATTTGGATATTCAGCTTTAATCATTTGCGCTGTGCAAAATCCATTCATAACTGGCATTTCAATATCCATTAACACAACATCAACTTCAGCACAGTTCAATTTTTCAAGGGCCTGTTTTCCGTTAGTTGCCTCTCCTACTACGTCAATGGTTGAAACGTTTTCAAATAATGATTTAATACCGTCGATCATTATCTGGTGATTGTCTACCAGGAGTAAATTTATTTTATTCATCATTATAGTTATAATCGGCAGAGAGCTCCGGGAGTTATCAGTGTTTAATAAGTGCCTAACTCGCTACGCAAAGCATTGACAACATTATCAGAATTCACAAAATTACGGAGTACTGGAAGCGGGACAATACGGGAACACGCGTAATTTGCTACGCTGATCACCGTAGAAATCGGTGCAGCAGATTAACCAACAGGTGCAACACCGGCTTTTCGCACCATAAATCTATTTAACAAGATCGTTTTGAATGGCAAAGCGAATGAGGCCAGCTACATTGTGCACATCCAACTTCTTCATCAAATTGGTTCGATGGGTGTCAACTGTTCTAGAACTGATAAAGAGCTCTTCGCCAATTTCATTGTTGGATAAGCCCTGGGCAATGTATCCAAGAATTTCAAGTTCTCTTTTGGTGAGTTTTGTTAAGGCATCCACCTGATTTTCAGGGATGGTATTCACTGCAGTGGGCCTTGACAAGGTAATGGGTATTTCACTGCTGAAAAATTGCTCACCATTATTCACGGTTTCAATTGCAAGTCGCAACTCATCTTTGCCAATATTCTTAAGAATGTAGCCTTCTGTTCCTGCTTCCAGCATTTTTGTAATGAGTGCCTTTTCATTGTACATCGTCAGTGCAATCACTTTAATGTGAGGATACGTTTTTGCAATTAAGCGTGTAGCATCGATACCGCTCATGATGGGCATATCCATGTCCATCAACACGACGTCGGCATCAATTTTTGCCAACTTTTTGAAGCAATCTCTACCATTCGTCGCTTCACCAATGATGGAGATGTTCTCAACATCCGCCAATAGCGCCCTAATACCTTCAATTACCATCTGATGGTCGTCAGCAATCAACACCCTTATTTCTTGCATGTTCAGCGTTTTTTCGATGTTTTATGCGGATTGGGCGGCAGATAAAGGAATCCTAATATTGGTAACCGTGCCCGCATTGGGACCTGAATCAAACGAATAAGAGCCATTCAATGCCTGAACACGTGCCGAAATATTCATCAATCCTATTCCTTTTTTATCACTTTCGCCAGATTTAATGCCGATACCATCATCTTCTACAATCAAAACCAAGTGATCTCTATTTCTAAACAATTGCACTGAAATCTCTTGTGCCTTGGCATGTTTTAAAATATTATTGATCAATTCCTGAACCACCCGAAATACACCAATCTCCATGTGCTCAGGCAGTTTTTCGACTTTCTGTGCTTCAAAATTATACTTTAATTGTGATGTTCCCAGTAATTGCTGAAGCAAATCCTCAATAGCAGGGACAAGGCCTGCRACACTCAAAGCTCGAGGCATCATTTGATGGGCTATGTTGCGCAATTCAACGCATACTTCATCTACTCTTTCAATTGATGCATCAAATATATTTTGCTTGTCGAGTGAAATAGTGTCCCGATGTTTGTTCAATCCGCTCAAATTGATTTTCAATCCTGCCAGTTGTTGCCCTAGCCCATCATGAAGGTCTCTCGCTATTCGTTGTCGCTCTTTCTCCTGGGTTTCAACTATGGTTTTTAATCTGATCTCGTTTTGTTTTAATAAGTGTTCATTTAAACGGGCTTTCTGTCTCATCCGCATCCGGTTGTATAATAAAAATGCCAATGCCAACACCAACACCATTAAAATAATCAGCGTTCCCAGGATCATTCTCTGCTTTCTTATCTCCGCCTCTTGCTGTCGTATTTCTAAGGTACTTATTTCTTTTTCTTTGCTAAGCAGCAGGATCTTCTTTTCGTTCTGCTCTGATTCATACCGATTGATCAAAAGAGTGTTGTTAAACTCATCCTGTTGAACTTTTAACTTCAACTCTTTGTTCTGATTCTCAACGTCCAGTTTTGTGATTCGGGTTAAGAATTCCGAAACCTCCTCCTTTATTAAAAGGTTTTTGGTCTCTATTTTCGCAATATATGCAGCTTCTTCTTTCTCTTGTGCTAGGTCGTACTTGGATTTGGTTCCCTCGTATTGATTTAAATTTCTGGTAACGATGGCTAAATTCGTTGTAATCTTAATATAGAGTGCCATAAGATTATTCGCCTTGGCTTGTTTTGATGCTCTGTTTAAATACTGTAGCGCCTTAGGGTAATTGCCCCAGTTGGAATAGACAGATCCAATAATATTGAGCGTTGCCACAAATCCCACCATGTCGTTCAGCTTCTCATATTGTTGAAGTGCTTTTTGGTAATAGGAGATTGCTTCATCGTATTGATCACGTGCAAGATGGATATCGCCAAGATTGGACCATAGATGCGCCACTCCATTTTGATCCTTGAGTTGCTTATAGACCTTTAAAGACCTTTCACAGGACTGGATCGCCTTATCAAATTCTTTAAGCGCTTTATATCCCATCCCCATTTGATTGAGGCAATACGCAATTCCCGGATCATTATCGTGTTGTTCCGACATTTGCAAAGAGGCGCCGAAAGATGAAATGGACATTTCATAATCACCTAGTTTAGAATAGGCATGTCCTAAATGTATATGGGCGGTTGACTCTTCCCCGATTTCTCCCGCTTCCCTGGCGAGCTTTAAGGCCTTTTTGCCATACTCAACACTTTTATTGGGGTCTTTAACGAGATGGTTTTGCGAAAGCTGGTTGAGTACTTTTATCTTGTCGACACCTGATGCCGATTGTAATCTGGACTCCAAATTATCCAGCTGGGTTTGTCCGTAGCAGTGGTCGAAATATAAAGTGCCAATGACTACCGCCAAGCACATGTATAGGCCAAATTTCAATCTCATTCGTTAGGTATATTTTCGCTATCAGTCGCTTTTACTGAACTAACTATTCAGAAAATATCATTCATATTTTGCCTAGAGCTTATTTCAATGATTATTCCGCTACGGTTTGCCTAATCGTTAGAGTAAAAGAGCAATCTTTTTCTTTGACTGCAAAATTATTGAGAAATAATTAACTGGAATAGTTTGCTGTTGTTTGCTGATTGAGTACCAGGTTACCTGGAAGATAAAGGCTATTGTGTCGTTCGAAGTAAGCTAAATTTAACGAAAATCGAGGTTCTTATCTGGGGATTTATTTATAATGCAATTTTTGACATCGCATACTTTGATGCAAATGCCTAAACGAGCCGAAAGAAAAGGATGGTCTTTAGAGTTCGAACCTATGGTAGACTCCGCACTCAGAACCAGATAGAGGTTAGAACAAATCCCACAAAAAAAGGCCGAAAAACAACGAAGTTTTTCGACCTTCTTTCAGCGGCCCGGACGAGACCGTTGACCAATCTGGTGTTCTTTGTTACTGACACATATTTGACACACCTTTTTTAAATAACGGGACCGTGTGATTTGACTGAATATGGTTCCCTGGTTATCCGGCAAGGAGTTTGATTTTGGAGTTCGAGTTCTTTGAAAGCAGCGCTATTCATCATAAGAACATGAAAATGTGCGCATTAGAAATATTCTTCTTGAATAATACTGACACCATTAATTTTCATTACCGACTTCGAGACCTTTGCACGGTAAGTGTTAATATAATCTCCTGATTGTTGATTGTTTATCCATCTGATTGAGGTGTTTTGATTTTATCTTTATGGTATGAATATC
>JAESRW010000099.1 GCA_016764395.1 Flavobacteriales bacterium | reverse complement strand
GGGTAAAACAACAGGCCTGATCGAACTCGGGGAGACGGTGACCTGGCGTGCAAAGCATTTAGGTGTTTACCAGAAATTGACGGTGGAGATAACACAATTCGCTAGACCGCACATGTTCGAAGATGTCATGCTCAAAGGAGCTTTCAAGCGCATGCGACACGTACATACATTTGAACTGGATGAAACCGGGACCATAATGAAAGATGCATTTGAATTCGAGTCCCCACTCGGATGGCTCGGAAAGCTGGCAGATTCGATTTTTTTGAAGCGTTATATGACCAAATTTTTAGAGAATAAGAACCGGGAATTGAAGATGGTTGCGGAAGGAGCACAGTGGAAAAATATACTGAAGAAATCAGATATGGACGAACATTGATGCAACACTTCCAAACTGTATGTTGGCTATGATTTTTCACAGAACACTTGTGAAAATTGGAGCATTATTAAAAGGTCTAATTGAAGATTCATTAAAGATTGATTAACTTCGTATATCGCGATACGCGAATTGCAAATTTAAGACAATTGAATATGAAGGCACACAAAGGCATGCGCCCGCAGGATGTAGTTATCCTACTTAAAATTGCCACTAAAAGACAGCAAGAGTGGTACATGAAAGATCTGTCATATGAGCTCGGCATCAGCCAAAGTGAGGTGAGCGAAAGCCTGAACCGCAGCATGCTGGCCGGCCTGTTGGCAGACAACAAACGCAAACTCATGAAGGGTACCTTGCTGGAGTTTCTGCAATACGGCCTGCGCTACGTGTTTCCGCAGAGGCCTGGAGCCATTACAAGAGGCATGGCCACTGCACATAGCGCATCACCGTTGAACCGATCCATTAGCAGTGAGGAGCACTACGTGTGGCCCTGGGCAAAGGGGCAGCATAGAGGGCAAAGTGTTGAGCCTCTGCATCCATCTGTGCCGCAGGCATGTCAAAAAGATGAAGACCTACATGCATTGCTGGCATTGGTTGATGCATTGCGTCTGGGTAGGGCACGTGAACAAAAACTGGCCATAAAAGAACTGAGAGAACGAATATGAAGAATACCACGATTAATGTTGGTGTCATTAAAAAAATAGCCAAAGCACTTGGTTCGCTCAACGAGCAAGTGGCCTATGTGGGTGGTGCTGTGGTGAGCCTTTACATTAATGATCCAGCTGCAGATGATGTGAGGCCCACTAAAGATGTAGACATTACATTGCAAATTGCTTCCCTCTCAGAACTTGAAAAACTACGTGAAATGCTGGTGACCAAGGGCTTTACTCAGACATTCGAGGATGATGTAATATGTCGCTTCCGCTTTGAAGACATTAAAGTAGATGTGATGAGTACTAAAGCCATAGGCTGGGCACCTGCCAATCCTTGGTTCAAGCCAGGTTTTGACTACTTAGAAACCGTAGTCGTTGAAGAAGAGAGTATCAGGATACTACCGTTGCCCTATTTTCTGGCCACTAAATACGCGGCCTTTAAAGATAGGGGAAGCATAGACCCCAGGACCAGCCATGATTTAGAGGACATTACTTACATACTTGACAATCGAACGGATTTGGTGGATGTGATTTCCAAAGCGCCTGATGATGTATTGACTTTTTTGAAAGAACTCTCTAGTGAAATACAGAACAATGAAATAATGCAAGAGGCCATTTTGAGCAACCTTTACTATGAATCCCAGTCGGAGCGTTTTGAAATGATTATGGATAAACTAAAGCAAATATGAAATTGTTAAATCCACCTAGAATATATGTGAATCCCTTCCGAGGTACGAAGAGAAATCGCTTTCTTTGTATTGCAAAATTCATGGTACTTGGCAATCAATAAATCCAGAATACTCAAGCTCGCCTTGTTTGCAACGGGACTCTCCGGAATCGTTGCAGAATATATCCTGTCTACACTCGCTACTTACTTTTTAGGGGACTCCATTTTTCAATGGACGATGATCCTCTCCATCATGCTCTTTTCGATGGGGGTAGGCAGCCGTATCAGCGCTTCGTTTACAACCAGAATCCTGGAAAAGTTTCTATGGGCAGAGTTTGCTTTATCCTTGTTGACCTCCACGGGAGCGCTGTGCTGTTATGTGATGATGGGCTATACCAGCTATATCGGGATTGTGATCTATGGATTTGCCATTGCCATTGGTCTCTTGATAGGCATGGAGATTCCCCTGGTAACCCGAATCAATGAAGAAAATGAAGAGCTCAGGACGAACATCGCCGGAGTCTTGGAAAACGATTATTATGGAAGTCTCATTGGTGGATTGTTCTTTGTTTTTGTGGGTCTGCCTTACCTCGGATTAACCCACACGCCTTTTGTACTTGGAGGAATAAATTTTTTGGTAGCCATCATGCTGTTTTGGAAATTGAGATCCTATGTGGCAATAACACCGAGGCGCATTTTCACTTTCTTGATTCCTGCTTTATTCGGTACGTTGGTATTTCTTGGCTATGGGGCGGATGAAATCATTCTTCACGGTGAGCAGAAACGCTTTGGAGACAAAGTTGTATTCTCCGAACAAACACGGTTTCAGAAAATTGTCATCACCCAATATAAAGAACACTATTGGCTGTATCTGAATGGGAGCAAGCAACTCTGCACCTTTGATGAGTGGCTGTATCACGAGCCCCTTGTTCACCCTGTGATGCATCTCAGTAAAAGCCCTAAAAGTGTGTTGATTCTCGGGGCTGGAGACGGTTGTGCCATAAGAGAGGTGCTCAAGTACGAGGATGTTGAAGAGATTACTTTGGTGGATATTGATCCTGAAATGACCAAAATCGGGAAGACAAATCCCATCTTTACGAAATTGAATGATAGCGCTTATTATGATCCTAAAGTAAAAGTCATTAACCAGGATGCTTTTCAGTTTTTGATGGAGACCAATGCGTTTTACGATGTGATGATTCTGGATTTTCCGGATCCCAAAAGCATTGACATCAATCGCGTTTATACCAGGGAGTTTTATCAATTGTGTAACAAGAGGTTGAGGGCACATGGAGTGATGGTGACCCAAGCAGTGAGTCCATACTATACCACGAAGGCCTATCGATCCATAGAAMGGACCGTTGCTGCCGCMGGRTTCAATGTGCTGCCCATACACAAYCAYGTCTATTCMTTTGGTGAGTGGGGATGGGTRATAGGATCAAAGACACTTGAARCAGATGAGATTAAAGACGMACTGCAACATACCTCATTCGATGATATAGAATCCCAATGGATTACGCCAGAGTCCATCATGCTCATGACGTCATTTGGGAAGGATCTCAGCAATGCGGATTCTGTAGAGGTGAACACCATCCACAATCCCGTCTTATACCGATACTACTTAGATGGAGACTGGGCCAGGTACATGTGATGTGGCTGTTTGGTCGAAATATTGACTTGTTTACCCTCTTCCTTCCAGTTTGGACAGTGTGGTTCTTGCTGTTCTGTTTACCCATCGAAACGCTCGAAACGGAGATCCCACTTTGGGTTTGGGTGGTGAGCGTTTTGATGATTGATGTGGCCCACGTTTGGAGCACCCTCTTTCGAACGTATCTGGATCCCAGTGAATTCTCCAACCATAAACGACTTTTGGGCCTTGCCCCATTAGTCTGCTTTATTGGCCTGTACGCAGTGGCGGTTGAATCCGTGGATTGGTTTTGGAGAGGGATGGCTTATCTAGCTTTGTTCCATTTTATTAAGCAGCAATATGGATTTTTTGCACTTTATTCAGTCCGAACTGGAGCCCTGAAAGCAAAGCGTTACATTTCTGATAAAATCACGATTTATGCTTCCATGCTTTATCCAGTGTTGTTCTGGCATTTCAATGCACGGGATTTCAGCTGGTTTGTAAGTGGGGATTTTTTTGAATTTGAGTTCAATATTGCCTTGACCTGGCAAATTCTAAATGGCCTATACTGGTTGTGGATGGCCCTTTGGTTACTGGACGAAATACGGCTTATTCGTGCGGGTCAAATTCGGTTTTCCATTGGCCGGATACTGTGGCTGTTCACGACTGCGGTGAATTGGTATCTTGGGATTGTTTACTTCAATTCCGATCTAGCTTTCACCCTCACCAATGTAGTAGCGCATGGAATTCCATATATGGTGCTGATCATTTATTATCAATCTTCAAAAAAGGAGCGGGCAACAAAAGCAATGCTGGCACCGGCTTTAACGGTCGCGCTTACCGTGATCATAGGATCGCTCTTTCTCGCGTTTGGTGAGGAGTATTTTTGGGATTTGTTCTTGAATCAAGATAAATCTGGATTGTTCGGATCATGGATTGGCTATCCGGATATCACCGATACGCACTTTCAGGCCCTGGCCTTGGCGCTCTTGTCACTGCCGCAAGTGGTACACTATGTTATTGACGGCTTTATTTGGAAGATGAATGATAAGAACCCGCATTTGAAAAATATGATCAGGTCTGATGGATAGGCGTGCTTTTATAAAGATGGGATCGGCTTTGGTGGTGGTTACCTCGGTCGGGTGTAACTTGCGGACACAAAAAGGTGTTTCCAGGCAATACGCCATCACAATCGATTCCAATCGGTCCATTGGACACTTGGCCCGAGAGGCCGTGGGCCGTGAAGTGTCGCAAGATTTATCCACGGATGTACTCATTGTGGGAGGTGGTATTGCTGGCCTGGCAGCAGCTTGTTCCTTAAAAGATAGAGAAAGCATCATCTGTGAACTCGGAGCGCGATTCGGAGGTACTTCCTCTGCGGTCAGCATCGGCAACCAGCAATTTTCGCAAGGCGCCCACTACGATCTATCCTATCCCAGTTTCTATGGAAGGGAAGGGCTGGAATTGTTAGAGCAGCTCAATATCATCGAGTACAATAGCAAGGTAGGCCGTTGGGATTTTATCGATAAGCAGCATTTAATCAAATCCAAAATAGAAGAGCGCTGTTATAAGAATGGAGAAGTGTTTTCGTCGGTCTTGGTTGACTCCGAATTGAAGCTAAACTTCTTGGATCTGATGCAACCATACGAGGGTCGAATGCCCTTGCCGACCACCCAAATCGCCCCGGAGGATTTGGCTTTGGATCAGCTATCTTTTGCTGCTTATCTAAATAAATATTTACCGGTAACTAGTGATTTCATGGAGGCCGTGGATTACCAAATGATTGATGATTATGGGGGGCGGGCAGATCAGGTATCTGCGCTGGCCGGGGTTCATTACTATCGGTGCAGGCCGTATTATGCCAATCCTGAACCTGAAATATTCTCACCCACCGAAGGCAACTTTTATTTCATTGAGAAGATGATGAAGCACCTGCAGCCAGAGCAAATGAAAGCCAGCAGTTTGGTGGTGGGATTGGAAAAGCTGAAGAAAGGGTGGGGGGTAGATGTTTGGGAGGTCGAGCAAGAAAGAAAGGTGAGGTATAGATGTAACAATGTCGTTTACGCCGGACAGAAGCATTTGTTAAAATATCTCCACGCTGATGGCTATAAAACATTTAGCGATGTCATTTACGCACCCTGGATCGTGATCAATATTGAATTGGAAGGGGATGACCTCGGGAAGAGTATTTGGCAAAACGATTACCTATCCAGCAATGCCCAGTTTCTGGGGTTTGTAAATTCTGGCGCTCAAACGGAAGAGGGAAACAGGGTCCTTACTGCCTATTATTGCTACCCGGATGTGTACCATCATATGGTGCAAGATGTGGAAAATGGAGCGGAGGAAATTGTGGAGCAAACCATTGGGTTTATCAATACCTATTTCAAACAAGACATCCGCTCCTTTGTAAAACATGTATACGTTAAGCTTTTGGGCCATGCGATGCCGATGCCTGTACCTGGATATCTCAGTAAGAACAGGCGGTTAGAATTGGATGGAATGACCTTCGCTGGAGCTGATACCGGCAGGTTGCCGTTGATGTTTGATGCACTGGATTCGGGGATTCAGGCGGGGAGGCTTATTGGAGATAAGGGTTGATTACTTTAATTTTTATATTGGTATTCATTAGATGAAATACTACAAATACAAATGGAATGAACCCAGAGGAGACCAATTTGATAATTGGGGATTTTCCGTGTGGTACGTGGAAATTAGAGAGGATGGGTATCCAAATCGCCAAATAGTAATTTATGACAATGGTAATATTTTAAAATACTCTGAGAATAAATTAGAAGATGAGTATGGCGGCTTAGGCGACCAAAAAATTGACTTATCAGAATTTGACGGTGTAGAATGTTCAATAACAGAATTTGAAAATAATTGGGATCTATAAATTACAGAAAAGGTGATGCTTCTAACCCGGTAGGGAGAGACAAAAGATTGATAGTTCATATCTGCAATGATATTGGTGGCTGGGGTAAAGGATTTGTATTAGCTCTATCTCAAAAATGGAAAGAGCCAGAAAAACAATACCGTGAGTGGTTTAAGTCACAAGAGAATTTTGAGTTGGGGCAAGTTCAATTTGTTCCTGTAGAGCCAAACATTTTTGTTGCTAACATGATTGGACAACATAAAATCAAAAAGACTGATGGACAAATCCCTATACGCTATGAGGCAGTTGAACAATGTTTGAATAAAGTGGCGGAGTTTGCATTGAAAAATCAGATCTCAGTACATATGCCTCGAATCGGCTGCGGTTTGGCAGGTGGAAAATGGGAAGAAATTGAAACCATAATATCTAGAAGATTACTGAACAAAAATGTTAAAGTAACTGTCTATGATATCGAATAATAAAAAAACGAAATGCCAGCAATATGTATAGTGTATAGCTACCCTGCCGGATAGTTGCGACTGCATACACGAAACGTTTTAAATAATTGAAAATGAGGGTCCTGAATAATCATAGAGCACTTAAATTGACAATTCTAAGTGTTGGATTGATAGCGATTCTTGGTTTTTTATTGAAAGCAAGACTTACACACGAGCCATTTGACGCTGAAAAATGGAAGAATTGGACTGAAACTGAATCGACCATGTCTATGCGTTGGGACATGATGAATGGTTTACGAAACAATTACGAGCTAGTTGGAAAAAGCAAAAAGGAGATTATTGATTTATTAGGTGAACCTGAATCGAAAATGCCATCAGAGTTTAGATATTTCTTAGGCTATTCACGCCATGGAATTAATACCGGGAGTTTTACAATTGAATTTAACAAGGAAGACAACGTCAAAGACCATTACGTCTGGGACGGATAAAAGCATGCGGTCTAATTCAATATTGCATAAAATAATAGAACACGGATAACGCGGATTGAGCTGATATCCGCGGATTTTGATTGCACCCATCAGCGTAAATCCGTTTTATCCGCGTCATCCGTGTTCCAATCACGGCACTATTCGCCTTCAAGTCTCATCTGAACATCAATACTCGTGTCGATACAGATTCCATTCAGTATTGAAAGCGCTGATCTCCGTGCCCTCTGTGCCCACTTAGCGCCCTCTATGGTATGGTCTTTCCAAATCTGCCTGAGAAGTGTATTTGTGAATTCACATACAT
>JAESRW010000098.1 GCA_016764395.1 Flavobacteriales bacterium | reverse complement strand
AACGTTTAACACCTCCACTCATGTTCTTGATGGATATGTTTTGGGTATGTGGTCTGGGGGGGGTAATAATTTAAATGGAGAGATTGTAGAGATTATTTTATATGACAGATATTTAACTGATTTTGAGCTGTGCCAGGTTGAAAATTACTTACGTTACCGTTACTTTCCCAATGAATATAGAGGGCCGGTTGATTTAGGCCCTGATAAAAATGGCTTATGCGATACAATATTGGATGCCACGACCAACTATGAAACATATCTATGGAGTACGGGAGACACTACTTCCCAGGTTATAATCAATCAAAGTGGCGAATATTGGGTTACTGTAATAGATACATTTGGATGTACTTCAAGCGATACCATTCAAGTCAACTTTCCGGTATATAATTTACCTCCTGATACTATAATATGTTACGGCGGTTCAGTGGTCTGGGATCTGGGATTGGGTGGTGGTTTTACTTATTTGTGGAGTACTGGAGATACCTTGGACTCTATCACTATAACAGTGTCGGGAGCTTACAATGTAACGATAACCGATACTGCGAATCTATTATGTTCGCAAGAGAGCATCCTCTTGAATTTCAGCGTGGATTCTTTTCCTAATATTGCTTCTTTAAGCAATGATACAACACTGTGTAAAGGAAGTGTTATAGGCTTACAGCAAGGTGAGCAAAGTGCTGTTTCTTACGTCTGGAGCACCGGTGATACAACTGCCACCATCACTATTGACAGTGCAGGATTATATACGCTCTTGGTATCAGATTCGAACGGATGTTCAGCAAATGATAGTATAAATATAACCATATCGGGTGAAGTGCCAATATCGTTTTTTAAGCCGGATACGGTTTGCTTTGGTGATTCTACAACCTTTACTGATTCATCATACACACTTGACAGCAGTAATATAATTAATTGGGATTGGGATTTTGGAGATACCGATACCTCTGATAGTATAAATCCAACTCATCTTTACACTTCTCCAGGATTTTATAATGTAACTCTTACGGTTACCACAGATAGTGGTTGTGTCAACTCCCTTTCAAAGAATGTTCCAGTAGTCACATCACCTACCTTAGACTTCCAGGTCAATACTACATGTACCGGCAGTATTACACAATTTTCCGCCGTCCTGCAATTAGATTCGTTGGATAGTATTACAAGCATAAACTGGGATTTTGGCAACAGTACATTTGCTGCCAACTTGAATCCATCGACTACCTACTCAGCCGAGGGGGCATATACTGTAACCTTAACTATAAATACCAAATTTGGCTGTAGTGATTCTATTGCGAAGACTGTAAATATCTCCTCTATCCCATCCCAGCCGCTCCAGGCTTTTCCTCCTTACGATTACTACAGCCAGAATGATACTATTACATTGTCCTGGAGTGCTAGCATGTGTGGTGCGGTTAGTATTTTGCAACTGGATACTGTCAGTACATTTGCTACACCAACTGTTCAGGATACCTTGGTGCCCTCATTTAGTTTTCTTAGCGGCCTGTCATTTGGTCAAACGTATTATTGGCGGGTGAAGTATTATGATGGTGTAAATGTTACATCTTGGTCAAATGTGGGAAGGTTTCACGTGATTGACCCATCGTTTTATCCAAACTTGCAGTTATGGTTACGTTCTGATTCAGTAAGTGTATTGGGTGTTGATACGTTGGATCGCTTTTTGGATTTGAGTGGCAATGGCCGCGATGCGATTCGGGGTTCCGGTACAAAACCTACGTATATAAGCAGCGATTCGCTGGTAAATAATCACGCTTCAGTACGGTTTGATGGATTGGATGATTTTATGGAGGGGTCCGGCTTATTAGGAGGCTTCACGGACTATACTATCCTTGCAGTTTGCAGAACTTCTGTATTTAAGACCTTCAATTGGATCTATAATAATGCACCTTCTGGTGCTGCAAACTCTTTTAGTTTGACTGGGAATGCCACTGGAAATTACTTGTTTTGGGATCGAGCTTTGCAATTTCAATCAGGGACTGATACTATGTCTGCAAGTGAGTTTCATATACTAACTGCAGTTAACAGCAATGATTCACTTCCAAAAGTAAGAATGATCCAAAACGGTTTTCCAACAGGGGATGCAACGTTTAACACCTCCACTCATGTTCTTGATGGATATGTTTTGGGTATGTGGTCCGCTGGGGGTAATAATTTAAATGGAGAGATTGTAGAGATCATTTTATATGACAGGTATTTAACTGATTTTGAACTGTGTCAGGTTGAAAATTACTTGCGTTACCGTTACTTTCCCGACGAGTATGTAGGCCCGATTGATTTAGGCCCTGATAAAAATGGATTATGCGATACAATATTGGATGCTACGACTAACTACGAAACGTATTTATGGAGTACAGGAGATACTACCTCACAGATTATTATCAATCAAAGTGGCGAATATTGGGTTGCGGTCATAGATACATTTGGATGTGCTTCAAGCGATACCATTCAAGCCTACTTGCCGGAATATAATTTACCTCCTGAAACGATTATATGTTACGGCGGTTCTGTGGTCTGGGATCTAGGATTGGGTAGTGGTTTTACATATTTGTGGAGTACTGGAGATACCTCAGAATCAATCGATATAATACTGCCGGGAGCTTACAATGTGACTATAACCGATACTGCTAACACAGGGTGTTCGAAACAGAGTATCCTCTTGAATTTCAGCGGGGATTCTTTTGAGTTGACAATGGCCATAGACCCCACTGACACCATATGCCAGGGCGAGGTACTTGGGTTGAGTAGTGGAGCTGCCGAAGCGGTTTCCTATATCTGGTCAACAGCAGATACAACGCCAACTATTTTAATCACTACTTCCGGCACATATTCGGTATTTGTAACCGATTCTAATGGCTGTACTGCGCAAGACACCGTCATAAAAACAGTCATAGGAGTAGCGCCCAACGCAGCATTCACCTTTGTATCTATCTGCGAAGGAGACACCACTTCCTTCTTTGATACTTCAGATACCAGCGCAAGTGGCGGCATTGTTACATGGCTCTGGGATTTCGGGGATGGTAACGGAGATACCCTTCAAAATCCGAAGCACTTTTATAGCTCTCCAGGCACTTATTTGACGAGTTTAACCGTAGTAACTGCCGGTGACTGTAGCTCAGGATCAATGCAAACGATTAGCATTGGAAATCGACCTACTGCAAACTTTGGTCCGCTCAACGGCTGCTCCAATACACCCATTGTAATGCTTGACCAAAGCACAATTACAAATGATATTATCACCGACCGGACATGGGTGATTGACACCCTTGACACAGTTTTCGGATCTGCTGTAGCAGTTGTTTATCCCTATGAAGGAAATTATGCTGTAACACTCGTGGCAACTTCTATGAACGGTTGTTCAGACAGTATCACACAAACAGTGGTTATTGATGAAACTCCTGATCCAGGTTTTGATTATACGCTTACCTGTGGCAGTACAGAAGTGTTGTTTGAGGATGCCTCTGTAGTTAACTCAACATGGATATTGGCTAATGGCTATAGCTGGTCATTTGGTGATGGAAATGCCTCAACAGACAACCCGACAAGTACAACCTATACCATCCCTGGGGACTATATTGTTACACTTAATGTGCTTGCTGTTAATGGCTGTTCGGCAACAGTGTCAGATACGATATCAGTTGTGCCAATTACTGTGGATGCAGATTTTGAAGAAGATTCTATATGTTTTAATAAATCATTCCAATTCATGGATGCCAGTACAGCTGTTGGTGATTCTGTCATCCTCTGGTTTTGGGATATAGAAGGTATTGGTACGTCCAATGTGAAAAATCCTGTCGTTACCTACCCTGACTCTGGCATCTACAGTGTGTCGTTAGCTGTCACATCGTCTGAAAACTGCGTTGACTCCATTACAAAGGATGTTTTAGTTCATGGGCTTCCTTCAGTAGACTTTAACTTTAGCCCACAGTTTGGAGTTAACTTACAAGAGCCAGTGAACTTCACAAATCTGAGCAATGGTTGCAAGGAATATCGCTGGGATTTTGGGGATGGGATGGACACGGTAACCTCGGAAAATCCAACGCATCAATATTCTGATACGGGCGTGTATCAGGTAACATTGCATTGTCTGTCAGATTTCAAATGTCCAGATTCTATAACGAAGATAATTGATGTGAGGCCTGCCAGCCTTGATGTAGAGGTTGCAGCAGTCACAGCAGATTGCCAACCAGAAATTATCCAGAATATCACAGTGACATTGGTCAACAAGGGCTCAAGAGAAATTACTTTCTTGGATTTATTCGTACGAATTGAGGGCCGCGAACCGGTACGGGAGCAATGGAACGGTTTCCTTGAACCGTTCGAGTTGGAAACGTATACGTTTGCCGTGGCATTTCCGTTGAGCGCTACACAGGGTACTAATTACATTTGTGTTTGGGCCGAGAGTCCAAATGGATCAACAGATGAAGTTTTGACGAACAATGAGCAATGTATTGCTTGTGATAATAAATTCGAAATTATCGACTTGTTTCCAAATCCAGCTACTGACCAAATCAATGTCTGGTTTGTCCTCCCCCGGGCAGAGTTTTTGGAGGCCAAGCTCTATGACAAGAGAGGAACCTATCTTGGAATTGCCTTCTCCGGTAACGGAATAAAAGGATTGAATCAAGTTACCATCAGTACCGCTGATATGACGCACGGCCTATACACCTTAAGAATAGCGTATCTTGAAAGCTCTTATGTGCGTACTTTTGTAGTCCATTAAAAGAACGCTTTTACCCATATGAAACTCATATTAGCCACTAATAACCGACACAAGCTGAAGGAGGTAAGCCTCGTTCTCACCAAGAACATAGAGCTTTTAAGTCTCGCAGACATCAACTTTTCGGGCGAAATTCCGGAGGACCAGGATACACTGGAGGGCAATGCTTCTCAAAAGTCCCATTATATTTTTGACAAATTTGGAAGAGACTGTTTCGCCGATGATACCGGCCTTGAGATTGAGGCTTTGGATGGGAAGCCTGGCGTTTATTCAGCGCGATATGCAGGCGAGGGGTGTAGCTTTGTAGATAATATGGAGAAAGTCCTCCAGGAAATGGTTGGGTTAGAGAATAGAAGCGCGAGATTTCGTACTGTTATTTCTCTAATTATTGATGGAAAGGAGATGCAATTTGAGGGAACTGTTGAGGGGGAGATGCTTGCACAAATGGCAGGTGATGAGGGTTTTGGGTACGATGCTATCTTTCGTCCGAAAGGCTATGACCAATCCTTTGCCGAGATGCCTCTTTCAGAAAAGAATACCATTAGCCACAGAGCACGGGCGGTAGCAAAACTCTCCGAATACTTGAATCAACATTTCTAAGCTGAATTCGCACTAAAGGGAACATGTTTGCCAGATTATATTCTAGTTACGAATGGATACAAAGGTATGAATGGGAGTCTTTTCAATCATCGCTATTGAGAAAACTGATCTGTCGATCGTAAATTGGCATACTTTCCGAAAATAAATTGCACCAATGCAATGTGACTGAATCTGGATTACTTGAAATTTCCAAATCTATCGGAATACAGAATTCGTAAATTCGTGTGCATTCGTAATTCGTTGATAAAAACTGATAGCGTTGATTACCTGAAGTCACGTTGCTACGCGCAGGTTTCTTCAATTACCATGGAGAACAAATCTCCCAATTCAATGCCACTGGCTTCCGCCTGTTTGGGGATAATGCTGGCAGGGCTTAATCCAGGTACCGTATTAACTTCGAGGTAATACAATTCATCGTTTTGTACGATGAAGTCGAATCGGCACAATCCGCGGCAATTGAGGTGCTCATACATGAAAATTGATAAGCGTTCACACTCCGCCGCCAGGGTAGAAGGAATGTCAGCAGGTGTGATCTCATCTGATTTACCGGCTGTATACTTGGCTTCATAATCGAAAAATTCATTTTCCGTTACAATCTCCGTTATCGCCAAGGCGATTGGCTTTCTATCAGCTTTATAAACGCCGCATGTAATTTCTCTGCCGTCGATAAACTCTTCTACCATCACTTCATCGTCCTCGCTGAATCCAAGCTCCAATGCCGCGTGTAATTCTGAAGCCGCTTTAACTTTTGAGATACCACAGCTCGAACCTCCATTGTTTGGTTTTACAAAACAAGGTAACCCCACAATATTCAATATGGCATCCGCATCAAATTTTTCGCCTTTTTTAACCATCATCGATTTGGCTAGCTTTACCTCTGTATCTGAAAAATACGCCTTACAGGCATCCTTGTCAAAGGTTAACTGTGACGTCGATACACCACAAGTAGAATAGGGGATGTTCAACTGGTCAAGATACTCTTGAAACACCCCATTTTCACCTGGATCGCCATGAATGGCAATAAACACATAGTCAAACTTGAGATGCTCACCATTGACAACCACAGAGAAGTCTTCCCGGTTAAGGGCAATTTCATCCCCATTATCTCGTTTTAGCACCCAATTATCAGGGTTGATGATGATAAGGTAGGGGTCGTATTTAGACGTGTTCAGATTTTTGTACACGGTAAGCCCAGACTGAATTGATACGTTGTACTCCGAAGAGTATCCACCAGATACGATTGCAACTTTTAACATGAGATTATTTCAGTCTTAATGATGAGGATAAACAAACATAGTAAGTTTTTGTCTATTCAATTTGTACGTCGGGATTAACTTGAATATTTTTTAAAATATCAGATTGCAATTTTTGAGCAGTTCCAAGCTCATATGCCTCGCTAAAGCATTTCGGTAGGCACCATGCGTTCGAGGAAATATCAACAATTACACACTAAAAAATATATCTTTGACTCCTGATTGAATAGCAATTTGTAAACGACCATGTTCAGATTTCTCATTAGCAGGGCCTTCTTCATTAATTTGCTCATCGCCGGAGTATTGATTGGTGGACTGATGTGGTACAGTCTCAAATTTCTGCACGACTATACGAAGCATGGAGAAATCATTTCGGTACCGGATCTCACGGGTTTTGTCGTTGAAGACATTGAAGGTTATCTTGAGGAACGAAACTTGAGGTATGAAGTAAGGGACATTATTTATAATGCCAACAAGCCTAGGGGCAGTGTATTGGACCAGGACCCAAAGCCAGATTCATGGGTCAAGGAGAACAGAAGAATTTATCTGATCGTCAATGCTACTGAAACGCCCAAAGTGCCCATGCCGGATTTGATAGATGAGACTTTTAGAAGAGCGAGCAGCATCCTGGAAATTCGAGGCTTTAAGCTAGGGAAGTTGGAGATAGTTGAAGAAATGGGGAATAAGGTGACTGGATTTAAGTATCAAGGGAAGGAAATTAAAGCTGGATATAAGGTGCCTAAGGGTGCAACAATAGATTTGATCATGGCCGGGGGGAGCAGCCTAACGAAAATTGAGGCTCCCAATATTATTGGAATGGTGCTCGAGGAGGCAATAATGACTTTAAAAGAGAGTTCTTTGAATAATGCAAATCCCGGATGGGACGATAACGTAATAACCAC
>JAESRW010000269.1 GCA_016764395.1 Flavobacteriales bacterium | reverse complement strand
CGACTACTACCGAACAAGCCGGAGAGCTTTGCAGAGGCAGCCGATCCGTATTTAAAAATGACAACATTCTCGTTTTCTGTCCCATAGAGAATAGGTTGGAACAGATGTCCGATGAATAATCCATGAAATTTTCAACCATATCTGGCGGGTCCGTTGTTCCCCAATAGGCCGATTCAGCAGAGCAGCTATTAGCGCCCAGTGTGCAAGCGTAATTGGAGGGCCCTTCTTGATTGGGTGTGTCGTCTACAAAGTCTGAGGAATCACACGTGCCCACGTTGGTAAAGGGATTGTGATCGTCAGCCCAAATATGTCGTAACCCTAACCAGTGCCCTACTTCGTGTGTTGTTGTACGGCCTGCACTCGAGTCAGATTGAGCCGGATCATTGGTGCGGCCCATAAAGTTGTACTGAATGACCACCCCATCTGTCAGAGGATCATCTCCTGGGAACTGCGCGAAGCCAAGAATTGCTCCCGGCGTACCAAAAACGGTCATATTGCAAACCCATAGATTTAAATATTGATCACGAGGCCAGGCGTCTGCACCTCCATTGGCCGTGTACTTCATGTCATTCATGCCCGTTCCAAATATTTCAAAACCGGCCACGGTGGTTGCTACCCGATTTATACCTGTAATGGCGTTACCAGCCGTATCAAAAGCCGCCAGGCAAAATTCTACTTCAATATCCGCGGCAATAGAATCGAACACCGGCCGGGTATTGACAGCATCCGCATTCATCCTTCTAAAATCTTCGTTGAGCACTTCAATTTGTGAAAAGATTACTGAATCTGGGATGTTCTGTTCTGGTGAAGCAGGATTGTGAATCACATGCACAATCGTAGGAATGCGTACAACGCTGGATTGCCTATTCTGATTCGCCGCTGCCCATGCTTTTGCATTGAGCTCAGTTTGCTGCATACGAGCTTTGAGGCCGGGATCAGCTGCTAAGTGTTCCCTGAGTAGTTTCATGGTACCGCATTGCTCTACTTGTGCTTTGGAGACCAGAAAGGTGGCGGAGAACAAAAAACACAACGCGAGAGAAATCAGATTCTTCATATTCTTCGAATTTTAGATCGGTTAAAGCTAGTGATTAAATCTGAGCTATCCCTTTGCCAAGGTAAATCCAAAGGTTGAACCTACACCGATACTGCTCCGCACATTGATGGTTTGGCCATGTGCTTCAATAATGTGTTTCACAATTGACAATCCCAATCCTGTGCCCCCTTGTTCCCTGTTTCTGCTCGTATCCACCCTGAAAAAACGTTCATGCAATCGTGGAAGGAGCGATTCTTCAATACCGATTCCATCATCAGATACCTCCGACAGGATGTTGTCTCCCATCTCATAAAAGCCAATCAGTGTTTTTCCCCCTTCATTTCCGTATTTGATGGAGTTGTCAATCAAGTTAATGACGACCCTTCTGATTTTCTCCTTGTCCGCATTGACAAGAAATGGCTGGTCGCAATCGGGCTTAAAGGCCAAACTAATATCTCTTCCAGCTGCTTTGGTGTCCATTTCTTCAAATACGCTGGTCACGAGTTTGTGTATGTCGAATTTGGCAATCGTTAGCTGAAATTTTCCATTTTCCTGATGAGCGATAGTCTCCAGGTCGTCAATAATCGTATTTAAGCGATCCACATTTTCTGAAGCCTTTCGCAAATATTTCGCGCTGATTTCCTTGTCATTCATGCCGCCATCCAGCAAGCTCTCCAGAAATCCTTGAATATTGAACATAGGTGTTTTCATCTCATGTGAGAGGTTGCCCAAAAACTCCCTTCTATACTTAGCTCTTTGTTTCAAAGTCTCAATTTCCTTCGATTGATCCAATGCCCACTCATCAACCTCATTATCCACATTTGACAGTAAGTCTTCGTTGAGTTTAACCTTGTTGGAAAAGCTACCCTCGGGTGCTTTTAGATTGTGAATGGTTTTGTAGATGTTTTTGATTTTTCGATATATAAATCGCTCCAAAAAGAAGCGATATATCAGGTAGCCTGCAATGGTTGTAACCGTAGCGGGTACCAAAATTAAATGCCATTTTAAGGATGGATCGCTGTAGTTGCTGATCACCAACAGTGTAAACAAAACAAGAAGCCCCAGGATCAAAGAGGCTGAAAGAGCAATTTGGTTGGGTGTTAGGTTTTTCACTTCAGGGCGTATTTGTAACCAACTCCTTTAACCGTTTCTATGGTCTCTTCTCCTAAGGCCTGTCTGAGTCGCCGGATATGAACATCGATTGTACGGTCACCAACAACAACCTCTTTACCCCATACCGCATTAAGAATTTCCGTCCGGGTGAATACATTCCCCGGCTTACTGAGCAAGAGCGCAAGCAATTGGAGCTCCTTCTTGGGAAGTGTCAACGCTTCCTTGTTCTTTATGACAATAAATTTTTCTAAATCTACTTGTACGTCCAATACTGCTGGCCCACCGCTTTCGCCTTTGCCATTGCGGCGCAAGAGCGCCTCTATTTTACTCACCAGCACTTTTGGTTTGATAGGCTTCGGAATATAGTCGTCGGCGCCACTATCAAGACCTTCAATYTGGGCTTCATCTTCATTTCGAGCAGTCAAAAATGCAATYAAGGTATCCTTGAGAGCCTGATCTTTTCTRATTTCTCGRCAAGCTTCATACCCATCCATATTGGGCATCATCACATCSAGYARGATCAAATGAGGTTGAAATTTGYGGGCCATTGTRATGGCCTCAAYKCCATTGTTGGCAACCTCAATACTGTAGCCGGAATTCCTGAGGTARTAACTYAAGAATTCCAGAATATCAGGTTCATCATCTACGATGAGAATRCGYTTTGACATACTTTGCAAATTGGGTATCTAAAGTAAGACTATTTTTAACGAGAAATGGCTCTTTAAAAGRCCTATCAACCAGACTAATTCGCAGTTAACTGTTGCAAGGTTACGGATAGTTTGAGCTTGTATCCATTCCATTATCAATCAAATTTCATTTGTACTTTGCTGTGATGACTTGAGTTTGGTTTAACGACATAATTACTTTAATTGGTCACCAATGCGCAATAGCCTGATCAGCTGGCGAATGGCTTAACCTTATTTCCAGTTCAGGTTATGTGAGCACGCCCCGTGCCGCAAGTATTAGCTGGTTTGTCGGTTAATTGCTTTTGAGGGTCTTGCAAATATGGGTATCTTTGATTTCATGAAAATCCCGAGAATTCAAGCATTTTTTTTGACTTTGGTTGTAATGATGCCACTGTTAACCACTTCCTTTACGCTCTTGGAGGATAGGGTGGATGTGTATGAAATGAGTGAAAACACTGAAGCTGAAGAGCAAAAGGATGAGCGGGAATCTGAGAAGAAAGAGGGAAAAGACACGGTTGAGGAATACCTGCTTCACAACTCATATGCCTGTGATGCCTCAGGGGATCAAGGTCTTGAGTTTGATATCAGAAGTAACAACGCTAGTAGTATCAGCACCGACGTGTTGACACCACCCCCTGAATTTATCTAGTAACTTTCTAAATGCGGTATTTTGCCGCTTGTTGAGTGCAATGTGTCCATAACTCATTAGGACTCGATTCTACCATTTGGAAAGTAACACTGTGTAAGCACAGTTCCTACCATCATTTTATTGGTTTGAGTGAAGTTACTCACCAGTGCAACCGTTGTTGGGTGAAGTGAGAAGACGAGATCCAATTGTGGTCATTKATAAGCCATTTATTACAATGGCGAGTTAAAAAATTTCTTCCCTAAAAAGAGAATAGGGGGGTAAAAGATTAGAGATGAATAAATTATTTGATTTTAAGAACATAAAGGGCGATTTGTTTGGTGGGGTTACGGCCGGAATAGTGGCTTTGCCATTGGCCCTTGCTTTTGGGGTGCAATCTGGCATGGGTGCCATTGCTGGACTGTATGGGGCCATGATACTGGGTATTTTTGCGGCTTTATTTGGCGGAACCGCTACACAAGTGAGCGGCCCAACAGGCCCCATGACCGTGATTTCTGCTTTAGTGATTGCTTCTGCTATTGAGATTTCAGGAAGTTTGCAAGCAGGTATGGGAATTATTATTGCCTCTTTTTTGCTGGCAGGTGGTTTCCAGATTGTTTTCGGCATTCTTAAAATCGGTAAGTACATCAAGTACATTCCTTACCCGGTTCTTTCAGGTTTTATGACAGGTATTGGGGTGATTATTATAATGTACCAGATATTTCCATTGTTGGGACATTCCTCTTCAGGTAAATCTGTTATTGATATTATTACCGGCATTGACGGCCCCTTATCTGAACTGAATTGGGCAGCTTTAGGGCTTACAGCTGGAACTATATTGATTATCTACCTGTTTCCAAAAATCACTAAAGCGGTGCCAAGTGCATTGATAGCACTACTAGTGGCTACGGTGGCTGCAGTATTAATGAAATTGGATGTACCCGTTATCGGTGATATTCCTTCGGGTATTCCCGAGTTGAAGATAGACGGGCTGCTTACGATTGATGTTGCTCATTACTGGACAATTATTGAGTTTGCGGGGATGCTCGCTGCTCTTGGCGCCATTGATTCGCTGCTTACATCGGTGATAGCAGACAACATTACCAAGACCAAACACAACAGCAACCGTGAATTGATTGGGCAGGGTATAGGAAACATGGCATCAGCACTTATAGGCGGACTGCCAGGAGCGGGCGCCACCATGCGCACAGTTGTGAACGTAAATGCCGGGGGCAAAACACGCCTTTCAGGGCTTATACATGGGTTGTTACTGGTGACCATATTACTTGGCTTAGGCAAGTATGCGGCTTACATTCCCATGAGTGTTTTGGCAGGTATTCTTATCACAGTTGGCATTGGAATAATGGATTACAAGGGATTGCGCCATCTGCGAAGAGTTCCCAGAGCAGATGCGGTTATCCTGTTAATTGTGCTATTAATAACCGTGTTTGGAAACCTGCTGCATGCAGTGGGGCTTGGCGTTGTGTTGGCGTGTATATTGTTCATGAAGCGCTTAAGTGACCTGGCAGAAAGCGGAACATCAGTAGAAGCCCTGGTAGGTTTTGATGGTGAACTGCCTTGGGATGATGAAAGCAGTATCTACAAGGAATACAAGGGTAAGATTTACATCAAGCATTTGTATGGAGCGATGTTCTTTGGCTTTACTTCGCGATTTCAGGAGTTGATCAAAGGACTAGATGATGGTATTCGCGTGCTGATCATCAGAATGGACCAAGTTCCTCATATCGATCAATCTGGGTTATATGCCATGGAGGAAGCCATCACTGACTTGCAAAATAAGGATGCGGTAGTGTTGCTTACAGGCGTGCAGCCACAACCGCTGGACATGTTGAAAAAGATTGATATCATACCCGCACTGATACCTGAAAAGCACTTGTTTAACGCAATGGGTGAATGTGAAATGTGGTTGAAGCATTATTTGGACAACGATAACGGTGGATTTGCCGGGATTCAGAGGAACCTGCATCAGCTAAAGAAGGCCAAAGTAGCTTAGTGAGGGTAAAACTGGTCGTTGTGGAAACACCTATACTTACAGAGGAAGTAAGAAAAGTACTAGAGACCGAGCTCAAATTGCAATCGAAATTCCAACATGTCATCGGATCCTTCTGCTTGTATCAGGGAAATATCGCTTTGAAACTTTAGTGAGTGGCCCACAATATATCTTGATAGGCCGAAAGTATAGGCGGATACATCTGCCTTACCGGTTATGTCTTCGGGTGTAATTTGTGTGAATCTACCCGCTAATTCCCAATTGCTTTTTAGCAGATAACCCAACTGCAAATTTAATCCAGTTCCGGTGAGATACGATTCAGTGATCCAAACAGATCCGTCAAAAGTTAAGAAGGCAGCAGCCGATGTGGTTGATTTGTCCGCATATTCTGCCATTAGTGAAAGCCCCTTGTACTTAAGCATCATGTCAACAAAAAGAGTGGTAATATCTCTTGACTGTGCAAGTTCATCACCCCGTTGTCCTTTTTCTCTTATTGCATCATCGTTATAATCGAAGGTGGCTCCAAGGGCAAGCTTGAGCGTTTCTTCTCTCTTCAAATCTCCACCAAAATAATCACCTTTGCCGGTGAACTTTCCAAAGGGTAAAAATTCAATTCTTTGCGTCCAATCATAACCGGAATTGGGATTTAGTGCGGTGTAGTTCTTTCCTTCCCCAATTGATAAGGACGACATTTCTCGGATGACCATCTCACCCACTTTAAAATGATGCCGGAGCTGTAACCCTTTGTCTCGGTCAATGTTGTAATTCGAATTCAGCAGTGAACGATCAACAAACTGCAAGTTTTGAGAAGAGATGACCCGCTCTCTATTACCGGGTAATTTTGTTTGCCCTGCCCAAAGAGAAAAGTTGCCCGCAAAATTCCATATGACCACAGCATCTAAAACCTGCCCATTCACCATATCATATTCGATCTTATAAGTCAGCTTGGGCGTCCAGGCGAAGCCAGAGAATTTGATACGCGCTCTCCTGATCCACATCTTATCTGCATACTTAGAGTCCGTAAATGCGGTGTCGTCCGTCAAGGTCAGAAAGCCGTCGTACCTGTTTTGCACCCGCGTATTCATTTTTACGGCAAAGGATGAGTCTTCTGCTATAAATCGAATTCCTTTCCCGAACTTATTTTTAATAGTGATTTGCGCTGTGGCGCTGAAACAACAGGCCGCTACAATGATGCAATTGATTAAAATTCGTGTAGTCATCTTTCCTAACATTATCGGGGTGCAAAATTGACATTATTATTAATGGGAAATACATGAAAAAGGCAGATTTAACAATTTCGTAACATAGGATTTTCAGAATATTGGGCCGGGTTATCTACATTCGCAGCGTAATAATATTAATGCAAGAGGTATGGATTTTACAGTAATGCAGTTGCTCGAATTGGTAGGAGCCCTGGGATTTTTCATCTATGGGATGAAGGTTATGAGTGAGGGCATCCAGAAGGTTGCTGGAAGTAAAATGCGCGGGATCTTGAGTGTGATGGCCTCCAACAGGGTTTTTGGGGTATTTACAGGGTTTCTGATTACAAGCTTGCTTCAATCTTCCTCCGCTACGACCGTAATGGTGGTGAGTTTCGTTAATGCAGGTTTGCTAACATTGGTTGAATCGGTTAGTGTAATCATGGGGGCGAATATCGGAACGACTGTAACTGCCTGGTTGCTGACTTTATTTGGATTGGGTAAATTCAAGATAGCCACAATTGCATTACCCATTATAGCCATCGGATTTCCGATGATGTTTGTGAGACGTGGAAGCTGGAAATCTTGGGCAGAGGTACTCATAGGTTTTGCCCTTCTTTTTTTGGGATTGGAGCATTTAAAAGACTCGGTTCCCAATTTAAAGGAGAATGAACAAGCTTTGGCCTTTCTATCCAATTATGCGAATATGGGGATGTGGTCAACACTTGTTTTTGTTGGTGTAGGTACGATACTCACGTTGGTCGTTCAATCTTCAAGTGCGGCGATGGCTTTAACGCTCGTTATGTGTACCCAAGGATGGATACCATTTGAACTCGCCGCA
>JAESRW010000133.1 GCA_016764395.1 Flavobacteriales bacterium | reverse complement strand
TCCCTCTTGGTCTATATTGCTGGCAATGTAACGCACATTCAAGCCCTCCTGTTTTCCGCACTCTCTGGGAATGTATTTGCAACCTATTCTAAATTGGAAATTTTACCTTTTGGATTTGACTTTTCAATCAGGCGATCTTTTGGTACCGTGTTAATTTTTTCCTTGGGTGTTGCAACGCTGAAAATAGGAAAAGTGGTGGGAGGGCTCGAGCAAAGATATTCTGAACTCAGACAACAAGGAGCTAAATGATTTCATCTTTGCAGCGTCTTACCTAAAGAAATTAGAGCAGAGTGGCTAAAGCGACGTCAGTACCTCAGCGTTTCTCGACTTTCAGGCATTAAAAAAACCCTGTATTCCTAAGATAAGAATACAGGGCTTCTTAATGTTAATGAACCGGACTAGTAGACTACCAATTTCTTAGTAATCTTTCCTGCTTCACTCACAAGGCTAATGAAGTATACTCCATTTTTACCTGTGTCCAGAGTTATGTTCTTGTAGAAGTTGCCATTTGAGTCATTTACTGTTTCAGTAATAACTAACTGACCAATGATGTTTCTGATCTCGATTTTGTATTCACCGTTATCAAGATTATTCAACTCTACTACAAACTGTCCTGTGCTCGGATTAGGATATACTTTGAACTCAACATTGTTGACTACTTCAAGAATGCCAATCACACCGTCAAGGATGATCTGAGTCAGCGAAGTGGTACATCCACTAGCGTCAGTCAGCGTCAACTGATAAGTTCCAGGCGCAAGGTTGACCAAGGTCAAGCTTGTGCTTGTAAACCCTGCAGGACCAATCCAAGATGGAGAATATGGTGTTACTCCACCTGAAGGTGTTACAGTGATGGTGCCATCGTTAGCACCAGCTACCGTTTCGTTCGTAAACGCAGCAGTAGCGGATAATGCTGTAGGCTCACTTATAGTAACCGCGGTATTTGCTGTACAACCATTGGCATCTGTTACAAGAACAGAATAAGCATTAGGAGCTAAGTTACTTGGATCCTCAGGCGTAAGGCCACCAGGGTTCCATAAGTAAGTATAGGTACCCGTACCACCAGTTACAGTTAAGTCAATGCTACCGTCTCCAGCACCACTACACGAAACGTCATTAAATGTAGTGGATAATGCAAGAGCTGAAGGCTCAGTAATGACCGCACTGTCTACAACAGAACAACCATTCGCATCAGTAACAGTTACAATATGTGTTCCTGCTCCTGCTCCAGTAACTGAAGAAATGGTAGCACCAGTTGGAGACCAGCTATACGAGTGGGTTCCAGTTCCACCAGAGCTAAATGCATTTAGCGTTCCGTTGGTTCCACCGTTACAACTAATGTCTGTAGAGGTGATACTGTCCATCACTACCCCATTAGTTGGTTCACCAATTGTTGCACTGACTAAAGCAGTGCAGCCGCCTCCATCTATTACTGTTAGTGTAAAAGCTCCAGCAGCTAAACTGTCTGCGTTAGCAGTGTTTTGTGCCAGTGGATCATTCCACGTATAGGTATAAGGAGCGGTACCACCACTTATAAGTACTGAAGCAGTTCCATCGCTTCCACCCATACAGCTAGCGTCTGTTGTGCCGCTCAACAATAGGGTAGGAGCTCCTGGATCAGCTACAGTAACCGTAGCAACATCTGAGCACGCGTTTCCATCAGTTACCGTCACCTGGTAAGATCCAGCCGGTAATCCTGTAGCAGTATCCGTGATCTGTCCCAATGGGTCATTCCAAAGATAAAAGATGGGAGCAACTCCGCCAGTGAAAAATGGATATGCTGAACCATCAGAAAGTCCACATGCGGAAGGAGCAGTAAAGCCCACACTATCTATTACCACACCTGGGGTTCCAGCAACCGTTACACTACTGGTTTTAATACATCCGTTACCATCAGTTACCGTGGCGGTAAATGTGCCAGGTAAAAGTCCCACAGCGTTAGAATCAGTTTGCGCAGCTGGATCGTTCCATGCATATGTAAATGGACCCAATCCACCTGTAACGTTAACAGTTGCACTTCCATTCAGACCACACAATGCAGTGGTCGTGTTGAAGGTTAGCGTCATTGCTACCGGCTCAGAAATTACAACGTCAACTGAATCAGATCCACAACCAGCGCCATCAGTAACAACCACCCTGTACGTGCCCGCGGCTAAACCTGCCGCTGTAGCAGTATTCTGAGTACCTGGGTCGTTCCATAAGTAAGTTAAAGGAGCAGTTCCTCCAGTTGTAGTTACAGTGGCTACACCATCAGTACCGCCGTTACAAGTAACGTCAGTGCCGCTTCCAGCTAAGGTCAAAGCATCAGGCTCAGAAACGATAGCCACTACATTAAATATACATGCAGCCGCATCCGTAATCGTCAACGTATAAGTGCCACCGACTAAGCCGCTAGCATCCGCGTTCGATCCTCCACTTGGAGACCAAGCATATGTGTATGGAGCTGTTCCACCTGTAGGGACAATTCCGGAAACTGCACCATCGGCACCGCCAAGACAAGAAACCGCAGTTACCGTACCAGCACTAGCAGACATTGCACAAGTTTGTGAAGGTGCTGTAGTGTTTAACCTTAAAAAAGGAATATTGTTTATTTGAGTGAACCACTGTCCACCACCACCAGTTCCGTCCGTTGCGTCATTAATCACATACGTTTGTATCGGAGCCATTGGAAATGGAACTTCATTGTCAATATGGAAATAAGCAGTATCTGACACCACCTCGATACCCGCGTAATAAACACCAGGCACAAGCGCGACATCCGGGATATCAAAAGTCCTCCAGACACCAAAGTCTGTAGCTTGAACCGTGTAAAAGGAGTTCGAGGCGATTGGCGCTGTAAGAGCAGTGTCCCACAGGTGAAGTGAAATTACAGCTCCAACGGTTCCCAAACCACCCAATACAACAGAGATTGATGTTGCCGTATCCTGAGTTCGAATTTCAAAAGCACTCGCTCTTGCTTGAAGTGCAGTAACTCTTGACTGCCAACCCATTGGATTGTCACCATTGTCTCTGGCATAAACCGTGTCTGTAACATCAAAAGAAAACAATGTTTGGTTGTCCGCTGGTGTAAAGTCAACAGAGTCAGAACTTAAATCAAAGGTAACATTGTAAGTTCCAAGACCTGTATTAGGCACAAATGAACTGCTCAAAACATTAACGGAGTCTTCTGTATTAACAGCAAGAGTCGCTGGAACTGAAGCGTCACTATATCCTCCCTGTCCTGCAACAGTAACGGTTAATTTCGTGTTAGGCTGCGCAGCTCCACCTTGGTTCTTAATTGCGGCACCAAAGGTTAGTGTATCAAGTTGTGCTTGTCGGTAAGGAATTTGAAAATAACGAGTTCCTTGATTAGTTGGATCTCCAGTTGTATTGAAGAAAATGTCATTTAATACAAGGTCGTTATTAGGTGGAGTTTCAATTTCGACATCATCAATCATCCACTCATAGTAGTCACCGTTCAACCATTCAAATTGAATTCTCACATCAGCTTGGTTAGCAGCAATAGCAGTGATATTCACAATTACTTTTCCAGCAAAAGATTCGTTAGCACCAAGACCAGCTTCCCAAACATTGGTAAAAGTAGAACCACCATCCACACTGATATTAACATTCGCTGTTGCGTCAAATTCTCTACTGTCAGTCCAGAAAGTCAACTGAATCGCTGATTCAGCAGATAGATCGATCGCATCTGTAGTTAAACTGCTTGTTTGTGGAGCAGCAGCAGCTCCTGAATTTCCACCTCCACAAAATGCGTTAGGGTCTAAAAAGTTAGAGTCAAAGATGACAAATCCATCCGCTTGAGTTGGTGAGGCGATTGGAACTCCACCAGAACAGTCGCCTCTACCACCTGTTGTATTAGTTGGAGTTGTAGTAGGTCCTCTGTACTCCCAAAGAGCAAGCGCTGGAGTACCTACGTTCGTCCATCCAGCAGGAATTCCTGCTGCAAATGTCTCAGACCATACAACAGCTTTCTTGGCCTGTACGTTAGTGTTTACCGACTTTGCTTTTGGAAATTCACACGCGATGTGATGTGCTGCCGTTGGCTTTAGTGGAGCAACCTTAACCGGTGCTTGGGCTAAAACAATAGAACACAATGTCATGAGTGTTGCAAAAAGAGTAGTTTTTTTCATCGTTCTGTCTTTGATTTGAATAAGGTTGTGACCTCTATTTATTGGTATCAGTTGTTCCCTCCTGAGGGGTTGGTTTAATTACAGCCTTGGCTTGTTTTTGCTTTGTTTTGGGCTGCTCATTTTTCTTCGTTCGTTCTTCCTTCACAATGACAGCCTCGCCTTTAACAATAATGGGCTTGTTGTCAATAATTTTGTAGGGGGAAGTTTGATTCAATTTAACCGGAGCCGATGTGCTCTCCTTAGCTGCATCCTGAGCTACCGCAAGCGATATAGAGGATATAAAAATAGCTGAGAGTAATGTTTTCTTCATCATTTCAGATTAAGCACCTTTTCTAAAATTTAATTCTCCTCTTTCCTTATATAGCCCAATATAGTATTGAACTATCTCTAAAGGGGAAGCAAAGATAGCACTTTATTAAAACGGCACAAGTAAAACGCTTTTTTGCCTTTGCAAAATGGGCAAGTGTAATTTATGCGACTTTGTATCGAGAACAATCTTTAGACGTGAGTCAAATTCAATGGTTGCCTGGAATCACCTAAAATACGGCAACTTGTATCAGGTAAACCCCTATCCTTCCGGAATTGAAGCGTCGGCTTGTATAAATGATTCAATCGGAGGGCATGCGCACATAAGATTCCGGTCTCCGTATGCATTGTCTACCCGGCTAACAGGTACCCAGTACTTAAAGGATTTTGTCCATGGTAAGGGATAGGCTGCTTTTTGTCGGCTGTATGAATGCTCCCAGGTGTCAGCCGTAACTTCATGTACCGAATGTGGTGCGTTGATCAACACATTATCTGCTTTATCAGCAGTACCGTCTTCCAATTCAGAAATCTCACGGCGGATGGAGATCATGGCATCGCAGAATCGGTCTAACTCCTCCAATGCCTCACTTTCCGTAGGCTCAATCATTAATGTTCCTCCAACAGGAAACGACACGGTAGGAGCGTGGAATCCGTAATCGATCAGGCGCTTCGCAATGTCTTCGACCTCCACATTGGCTGTTTTTTTGAATTCTCGGCAATCGACAATCATTTCGTGTGCGACCCTCCCATCCATTCCTTTATATAGAATAGGGAAGTGGTTTTCCAGCCGAGCTTTAATGTAATTGGCATTCAAAATGGCCATCTTGGTAGCATGTGTTAAACCTTCTGCTCCCAGCATTTTTATATAGCCGTAAGAAATCCATAGGATCAACGCACTCCCCCAAGGTGCCTGTGAAATTGAGTGAATTCCTTTTTCCCCACCTACAGCAACATTGGCATGTCCAGGTAGGAACGGGGCCAGATGACTGGCAACTGCGATGGGTCCCATTCCCGGTCCCCCACCGCCATGAGGAATTGCAAAGGTTTTGTGTAAGTTGAGGTGGCAAACGTCTGCCCCGATCGTCGCAGGATTGGTTAATCCAATTTGAGCGTTCAGGTTTGCGCCGTCCATATAAACCTGCCCCCCGTGTTCGTGAATGATTTTGTTCACCTTTGTAATACTGGCTTCAAATACACCATGTGTAGATGGATAAGTGACCATAAAAGCACATAGATCTGCACTGTGCTCAGAGGCTTTCTGTTCGAGATCATGAAAGTCAATATTCCCATGCTTATCACATTGCACCACCACGATAGATAACCCAGCCATTACCGCACTTGCCGGGTTGGTTCCATGAGCGGACGAAGGGATGAGTACAACGTTGCGTTCATGCTGCCCAATACTGTCCTGGTAGGCTTTGATGACCATTAAACCGGCATATTCACCTTGCGCTCCCGAATTGGGTTGCAAAGACACTGCATCAAATCCTGTGACTTCGCACAGGAAGCCCTCTAAGCTATTCATCATCTTGAGATAACCGCTAACCTGCTCACTGGGTACGTAGGGGTGAACGGCTGCAAACTCCGGCCATGTCAAGGGGAAAAGTTCAGCCGCAGCATTTAACTTCATGGTGCAGGAGCCAAGTGGAATCATCGAGTGTGTAAGTGAAAGATCCTTGTTTTCCAACGACTTTAGATATCTCATCATCTCAGTCTCAGAGTGGTGCGTATTATATACCGGATGCGTTAAATACTCGCTCTTTCTGGATAATATGGGATGGATAGCATTGGAACGCTCGTCATTCGAAATGGTGACTCCAAAAATACTAGCAAGTGAACACAAGTCATCTTGTGAGGTGGTTTCATCAACAGAAATACAAATATTGCCGTCTTCCAAATACAGAAGGTTTACACCTTGGGCTAAAGCGGCCTCTTTGATTTTATCCGCTTCTGATTCCCCTTCAACCTTGATGTGAATGGTGTCAAAGAAGTGCTCGTTTATCAACTTTACGCCTCCAACTTTCAGTGCTTCATTCAATCTGTCCGCAATGGAGTGAATTTTCTGTGCAATGTTTTTAAGTCCTTGTGAACCGTGATAAACAGCATACATTCCTGCCATAATAGCCAGTAACACTTGCGATGTACAAATATTGGAGGTTGCTTTCCCCCTCTTAATATGCTGTTCCCTGGTTTGCAAGGCCATTCTATAGGCTGTATTGCCTTTGGCGTCCTGTGAAACCCCAATAATTCGTCCAGGGATAGTTCGCCTGTAAGCTGTTTTGGTAGCAAAGTAAGCTGCATGCGGACCCCCATATCCCAGGGGTACACCGAATCGCTGTGTAGAACCCACAACGGCATCCGCTCCCCATTCACCAGGAGGAGTTAATAAGGTAAGACTTAAGAGGTCTGCCGCAACCACAATTTTAACACCCTTCTCTGTTGCCGTGGATACAAAATCAGAGTAGTCCAAAACTGCACCGTGCATATTAGGATACTGTAGCAATCCGCCAAAGCACATTGAAGTGAACTCAAAGGTGTTGTGATCCTCTATTAACAACTCGATACCGAATGGTTTGGATCTGGTTTTAAGTACCTCAATCGTTTGCGGAAAACAGCGATTTGAAACAAAGAATTGATTTTTGCCTTGTTTGATTTCATCCCTGCTTCTTGCATGATAGAACATAATCATCGCTTCCGAAGCAGCCGTTGCCTCATCCAGTAGTGAGGCGTTTGCAATCTCCATGGCGGTAAGATCAGTAACCATCGTTTGGAAATTTATAAGTGCCTCAAGTCTGCCTTGAGAAATCTCGGCTTGATAAGGCGTATATGCTGTATACCAGCCTGGGTTTTCCAGAACATTACGTTGAATCACGGGAGGTGTGATGCAATTGTAATAGCCAAGCCCTATAAAAGAGTTGAAGCTTTGGTTCTCCTTAGCCAAAGACCTAATATGATTAAGATATTCGTATTCACTTATACCGGGTTCCAGATTTAGGGGGTTGGTAGCGCGTATGTTGGTAGGAACCGTTTCAGCAATTAGCTCATCTAAAGAAGCCGCATTAACTGCCTTTAGCATCGTCGCTTCCTCTGAGCTGTCTGGCCCTACATGTCGACTTAAAAATTCGTTCACTTTCATGTCTTTCTCTTTTCACTTTTTATTAAA
>JAESRW010000097.1 GCA_016764395.1 Flavobacteriales bacterium | reverse complement strand
AACCTATTCAAGAGACTACAATACAAGGCGTATTATTTCAATGGGGGGATTGATTTTCTGAAAATGAAATAATCTGTCCCAGACATCAGGACTAAATCTGAAATCCCTTAACTTGATAAACGTTTTGGACAGCTGTGGTTTATTGAGATAATCTCTTTCACCAACACTGTCACTGGTCAGCCTCATAACCAATCTAGAATCTTCATCATACTTAAAATCAGTGATTGTCGTATTGAAGGATTTTGAATAGTTAATCTTCTTTATCAGAATTTGATTTGTGTTGTACTCATAAATCGTCCAAGTTACTCGGTGTATTGAGTCAAAATACGGTTTGAGCGTGATATAGTTAGTTCGTTTTTTCAATTGACCTTTCTCATCATATTCAAAGTGAATCTGACTATCCCAATTATAATTGACTTTACCCAAAGAATCCCAAGAAGTGGATGGATAATTGTAGGATAGGATATAACCATTCTCATCGAAGTTTGTGATTGTGGCTCTTGTTAATGTGTCGGTAGAATCTTCTGAGAAACTTAACCAGGACATTGCCATTTTTATTTTATTCTCTTTAACCACCTCCGAGTCTATATGACCAGTATCTTGTCCCAGTAACTTTGTCACTAAGAACAACAGCGTAATAGTTTTAAGAAGTGTTTTCATATTGCAACGAGGATTAGCGCTAACGTTGGGATATGCGTTTATACGAGTTTGTTTACCCAGTTGGCATCCTGTAAGTTACAAAACCCACAAAAAGGTTGAAGTGGGTCTGGGACCAAGAATAATGAGAAATTGAGCAAATTACCCGCTTGGATTAGCACAACTTTATTCATCAAATGGGCGATTCTTGTAGCCGCATGGTCCACGTCTACTGGGTCGGTGATCGCTCATTCTATCGCCTTTCTCACTTCTTCTGGTGAAAATATCCGCTCTCTGTTCGCAACCAATATTTTGATAGCCATCTTGGCCATTGAAGCTACCTGCGTCCAGTCCCAACCTCATTGTAGATATGCCAGCGAAGTTTCTTGAGGTGCTGAGGATCCTAACTTCCTAGCTTGACGTTTTGATAATTACTTATCCTCATGAGAAATACAAGGTTTTTGATATGGACTTCCTAATAGCTATTGGTCTAAGTTTCAAAATGGAATTAAGATTGATGTTATTGGCCTTTTAATTGCTATATTTGAAAGTATATTGCAAAATACTATATTAAAATGGTTTTAGAGATACGTATAAGTAATTTCTTCTCGATTAGTAACGAGATTATTTTGGACATGAGAGCGGGTACGATGAACAACGCCAAGTCCAAGCTTCTAGAGAATAATATTTTTCGATATAACGACATCGAAGTCCTGAAAAGTGTTGCCATCTATGGGGCAAATGCGTCGGGGAAATCGAATATTATCAAGGCTATTCGTTTTTGTATAGCTATGGTCTATGATTCCCATAAGCATAATGAAAGTACCGTATTCAATTTCAAGCCATTTAAGTTCAAAGCTTTCTCGAAAAAGCCAAGTAGCTTTTTTATTCGATTTGTTACCGAAGGAATCGAGTATAAATACTCATTTACGCTAACTCAAACAGAGATTCTTGCTGAAAGCTTATACTATTACCCCCATGGCCGAGAGGCAAAAATATTTGTTAGAGATGAAAGAGCTGGCATGAGTAAAAAAGATAAATACTCCTTCGGATCATCTGTAATTAAAAGGCCATTCGATGTTGCAGAAAGTACGTCTAACAAAACACTCTTTGTCTCACGTGCAAGTCAAATGGATAGAGAAATTCCGAAGACCATCTTCACTTTCTTTCATAGTTTATTTATTCAAAGGCACTCGAACTATGGAATATCAAATATTGATAGTCTCATGAGTATTTATAAGGAGCAACTTTTAACAGCACTTCAGCTAGCTGACAGCGACATTGTAGAGATTAAACACAAAATCGTGAAGGAGAAGGGTAAGAAACTTAGAGCGAACCTGGATACGCAAGAAGCATTTTTTGAGGATGATGAGATGGAGCGTTTGGAAATCAGAACTTTTCATCGATACGACCCCAAAGTCTCCTTCGATTTCATGAGAGAAGAATCTGATGGTACGAAGAAACTGTTTTTTATAATGTTAACCGTTCTTGATACCGTAAGGAAGAATAAGACTCTCTTAATAGATGAGCTTGAGGATAGCTTGCATCCTAAAATTACGGATTATATCATTCAAATATTTAATGCCAGTGATAAGGCACAGTTGATTTTTTCTACTCATAGTACTCATCTGTTGGATCTAAATAAGTTCAGGAAGGATCAAATTTGGTTTGCGAATAAGATTGAAGACGGAAGTTCCGACCTATACTCTCTATATGACTATGGCGATTTTCGGGACACAATGAATCTGGAGAAAGCTTATTTGCAAGGAAGGTTTGATTCTATCCCAATAGTGGATAGTTCAATCCAGAATTTACGATCAATTATCGGTGAATAGATGGGTCGGAGGAGAAAGGCATCCAGAGGCAAAAAAATTAATCCAACGCTGTTCGTCTTTTGCGAAGGTGAAACTGAGGAAGCATATGTTAATATGTTAAAGTCCTTGTTCCGCCTCCCATCTATTCAGATTCATCCTAGGGTCAGTGGACTCAGTATTACTCAGGAGTTCATTGAAAAATATAAACAAGATAAGTCTACCCATAAAAAGGATACGAACTTCTTGATGTATGATCTAGATGTTGAAGGGATACTGGAAAGATTAGAAGCGATCGATGATTGCACGCTACTAATCTCTAATCCTTGTATTGAGCTTTGGTTTCTCCTTCACTTTAAAAATCAAAACGCCAGCACCGATTGTGCCTATTGTTGTAAGGAATTGGCTAATAGAAATAGGCGTTACAAAAAAGGAGTAATTGATAAAAGGTTGAAGGAAAAGCTTACTTCCAAAATTGAGGATGCTGTTAGAAAGGCTAAGAATCTTACAGATCGGGATAATCCCAGTTCAACAATATATAAACTAATTGAAAAACTGAAGGAGCTTAAGGATTAGCGTCACTTTAGGCACGTGTTACTCCTATTCGACGGACTCATTTCAAGGAGAAATGGTTCTAAAGTTTAACCCATGTTTAATCCGAGAAAAAATCCGAGCCTCAAAATGAGGTCGGGTTCTTAGGTCGTACTCGGAGTGGGACTTCCCTCCTGCGTTCAGCCGTGCTGAACTCCGGCGGACAAGGAACCCACACGACCGCAATGGTCACAGGATTTTAAGCATCCCCAAAGTGCTACATTCTTAAGCATTTCTGTACAAAATCGAACAAAACGGCGCGTCCTCCGTAGCAACAGCGTAGGAGGAAGCATTTGGACACATTAGCGCACACCAAAAGCGCACACCTACTTTGTAAAACAATATTCTTCCGAGTTGTTGTCGATCTTTACCGACCAGCACAGGGAATCTTCTTTTATCGAATATTTTTTATCGCAGTTTTCTGCCTTCCCTGCTGGCTTGCATATCAAAAACAAGCTGTCATTCTTAATTATCCATTTGCCATATTCGGTACTTCCATCTGTAAAATGATTAACAGGAGTACGTTTTTTAAAGGTGCCGTCCCCGTTAATTATCAAGTAGGTGTCCACACCTCCTGACCAGTTGGCCGAAGTCTGAACATGATATTTCCCAACTACTTCTTGCCAGATACGGATTTCTGTTATTTCTCCTATTTGAGTTACGAGGAAGACTTGTATTGAAGTGTCTACAGTTTTGTTAACATCGTCATATTCCACTTTCATTAGTCCATTTTCATCTATCAACGAGTCATGGACAGACTCCTTATATTCTGTAGTTCTAAGCGTATATGCCGACTCTACACTATATTCCTTCCAAGTATACTCTGGCCTTGACTGATCATGATCGCAACTGTGGCCGATCACCATATTTCCTACTCCTCTTTCATTTATCAGCACTGCTAATATACTTCTCAGACACACACCATCTTTTTGATTAATAATACAAAAGGTGACAGAGTCATTTACTCTTTCAAATAATGTGATTTCTTGAGCCAAAGTTCGATATTCCTCTTGGAGATTATTTGGATATAGACTCGTAAGCCACTCCGGATATTTTAAGTCTACAGGTTGGTCCAAAGGCTCATGTGTCTCCTGCACATTCGTATCACTCAGGTCGGGTTGTCTACACCCTATCACACACACAGCTAGTACCGTCGTAATAAAATTCATCATATCCATGCCGTGTGGTATAAACCGAATAATTTTCGTCAATTAATTAAGTTCTTCAATTCTATCCAGTAATTCTCATCCCAATACCTCCTGGCACTACCAGATGTAGATGGCAGTACATACACCTTGGTGCTACCGATCTGGAGATCCTGGAGGCCGTAGCCAACTAAGCTGGTGACGCCCTTAAAACCGAGGAAAAATGAAGCTCCCTTCTTGCTGTTGAAGGCGACATACTTAGGATTGAACTTCTCTATTTTCTCAACAAAACCAGGGACGTCGTAACTGTCGTCGCTGATCTCATCATCGTTTCCAAATTCGGTGTGAACCAAGTCCGTCAATCCTATGCTGTATTGGTTTATAGCGTAGCACTCGCTTGGTTCAAGTTTGTGAGGCGTGAACCCGGCCTGGTGTAGTATCCCGTAAAACTTGTTGCCTGGGCCGGCGTAGTAATAGCCTAGTCTTGCGGACGCTTCTCCTTTGGCGGTACCACAAAACACAACATTCAAATTATTGGCTAAGACATCATTGAGCATGTCAATATTTTTGGTGATTTATTAAAGTTAGCAAATTTAACCATGGACAAACTTTCGATTGATAAGTGCAGAAAAATTCTTGAAGCCAATGGCAATAGGTACACGGACGATCAGGTACTGCTTCTGAGGAACAAATTGTATGAGTTGGCAGAGATGGATTATACAGAATCCGAGAGGCGGCAAAGAGAAGGAGTAACCCATCGATAAATAAGTGCACCCCAAAAGTGCACCCCTGGCAGGTTGCCGTGTAAGACTCGATTAAAACACGTTACGACTTAAAACAACAAAGCCCCTGGAATTCAGTCGCTTGTACTGGCACCCTGTACGGTTGAGTTGTCGAACCAGTTTGTTCAGGATATGAATTGCTTATTTGAGGTTAATGAGAGAACCAAAGAGCGAATAGCGAGTTGATTTAATTTTGGCAAATCGTGTTCACCTGACCATTTGTCTATACACAGTCATTTAACCTCCAAGGTACAAAACTCGGTGGCAAGACCGCTAACATTGTGATTATTAGCAAATTCCCCACTTGGATTCGGTGCTGGATTTTTAACGTACGAGAATGGTGTAAGCCCCCTTTTTAGCACAGTCCTACCTTCTCGATGATATTACCAACTATTTATTAGGTCAAWRWAAWMWWYTCCSMGKCRAATYYMTMRRYCMWWTYWMKSMYAKYAKCMMWTRAAATNKRTTTRCTTTTTCCTCCTTCGAGATTATCCTGTGGTTATCGYATGAAAACKGTCCAATTATCACCACACGTTTTTTNACCAAAAATTTCTATTSCCTCTCTMAATACAANWCCYGTAATAAATTCTGAACAGGTCTCTTCAACCMTAACAATAAAACAGAAATTATTGGGCGATGTCGGGCGTTTTCCSKACCCTGAATTTTCAAGAAGTAGTTCAGTTYTRCGCTCTATTACTTTTATAYTCTTATCTGGAYAATCTTATTTTATAAGCTAATTCRTTCTTCCTTGGAYAGTTGYAAGATCTTGCTTTTATATTGGMTTTTCTTTTTTATCCGTTAGTTAGAAACACAGSGTARGTAAGWGTACTTTCGCACGCTCAAAAATKCGGATGAAAAAATATTTTAACCTCTTTGACCATTCTMAAAAAGTAGACTACAAAACCGAAGTGTTATCRGGTCTCACCGTGGCRTTGGCCTTAGTGCCTGAAGCGGTGGCTTTTGCCCTTATTGCTGGTTTGTCACCCTTAACCGGCCTTTACGCTGCTTTTGTGATGGGTTTGGTAACCGCCATTTTCGGCGGACGTCCAGGTATGATCTCGGGAGCTACCGGGGCTATTGCGGTAGTCATTGTAGTACTGGCAAAATCACACGGGGTGGAGTATGTTTTTGCCACGGTAGTGCTAGCCGGTATCATTCAAATGGCGGCTGGTTTTTTACGACTGGGCAAACTCATTCGCCTTGTGCCACATCCGGTTATTTTTGGTTTTGTAAACGGCCTGGCCATCATCATTTTCACCTCTCAATTGGACCAATTTAAAGATGTTTCAGGCAGTTGGCTGGGTGGTCCTCCTCTTTATATATTGCTGGGCTTGGTATTGTTGACCATGCTAATTATCTGGGGACTCCCTAAAATCACCAAAGCGATTCCTGCCTCGCTAACTGCCATCCTGGTCGTATTTGGATTGGTTACCCTATTAGGGATTGAAACAAAAACGGTAGGAGACATTGCTTCGATCGAAGGTGGGTTTCCCCCTTTTCATATTCCGGAGATACCCTTGAATTTAGATACCCTTATCCTGATTTTCCCTTATGCTGCCATTGTTGCGGGCGTGGGATTAATAGAAAGCCTGCTCACCTTAAGCATCGTGGACGAAATAACAGGGACCCGAGGAAGGGGTAACAAAGAAGCKATWGCTYAGGGTGCGGCCAATATACTTTCGGGCGTTTTTTCYGGAATGGGCGGTTGTGCCATGATCGGGCAAAGCCTGATTAACGTGTCCAATAATGCCAGGGCAAGGTTRTCTGGYATMGTAGCAGCMGTGATGTTGCTGGTGTTTGTCATGTTCGGMTCGAGTTTGATTGAGCAGGTACCCATGGCSGCMCTGACCGGTTTGATGATYATGGTTGCGATTGGRACMTTTGAGTGGGCCAGCCTTAAAACATTTAACAGGATGCCGAAATCGGATATCTTCGTTATGGTKATGGTAACMGCTGTAACGGTGTTCCTACAYAATCTTGCGCTCGCCGTTTTTATCGGAGTCATCATATCTGCCCTGACGTTTGCCTGGGACAGTGCCAAACGCATCCGGGCCAGGAAGCACATAGACGAAAACGGGGTTAAACATTACGAAATCTACGGCCCCTTGTTTTTTGGTTCTGTAACCACTTTTAATGAAAAGTTCGACATTTTAAACGATCCCGATGAGGTGATTATCGATTTCAGAGAAAGTCGTGTGGTGGACATGTCAGCGATTGAAAGCCTAAACAAGATCACCGAGCGTTATCATAAGGTCGGTAAGCATATCCATCTGAAGCACTTAAGTCCAGATTGTTTGAAGTTACTCAAAAATGCGGAGCAAATCATTGATGTGAATGTGATAGAAGACCCAACCTATAAGGTGTTGGTGAATCGCATTTAAGTGGTTTGAAACCTGCTCCTGAAAGCCGCCTTCGGTGGACCTACCACCATCTCACTAACAGTTTACCTGCCTCTGGCAGGCATGTTAAAGAACTTTACTTAATTTGTGCACTCCTTAACTTCGTGGCAAACCTTAGCCATTAGTTGGTAGGTGTGTCTTCCTTTGTCAGTGTTTTTTATTCCAATTCCAACCTTTCGTACCTTTGATGCATCTTATTATATAATAAGGTATACACTTTAATGATATGAAACGAGCAT
>JAESRW010000268.1 GCA_016764395.1 Flavobacteriales bacterium | reverse complement strand
GAATATTATTCAAATGAAAAGGAATGTCAGCGGATAGCGAAGATCATCAACACATTGTAATCAGTAGAACCGACAGCATTGGTGATGTGATGCTCACGCTTCCTGTTGCGGGCATGCTCAAGAAGCATCTCCCCAATTGTAAAATATCATTCCTGGGACGCGCCTACACCAAAGCGATCATCGAAAATTGCGAACATGTTGACCAATTTCTCGATTGGGATCAAATTGCTGACGCAAAAGGGAAGGATCAACTGAGGGCCGTACTTGAATTTAAAGCGGATGTAATTATCCACGTCTTTCCCGTGAAAGAGATTGCCAGATTGGCAAAAAAAGCCGAAATCCCCATGCGAATTGGAACCACGCACCGGGTATTTCATCTCAACACTTGCAACAAGTTGTTAAACCTGGGCCGAAAGAATTCCAACCTGCACGAAACCCAATTAAATCTTAAGCTGCTAACGCCTTTGGGTATCCATGAAGAAGTTAGTTTAGAGGAGATTCCAAAGCTATATGGATTCACTTCCAAGAACACCCTTACTCCAGATGGGCAAAAAGCATTGGACCATTCCAGGTTCAATTTAATTATTCACCCACGTTCGAAGGGAAGTGCACGGGAATGGGGGGTTGAGAATTATGCCACTTTGCTCCATATTTTACCCAAGGACCGATTCAATGTAATACTGACAGGTACCAAAGAGGAAGGGGCCGCTATTCGAGGGAAACTCTATGCAGACAATCCCGCTTTAACCGATCTCACTGGAAAATTAACCTTGGAGGAGTTGATCAATTTTATTGGCCAGGCCGACGGCCTCCTCGCTGCCAGTACCGGGCCATTGCACATTGCCTCGGCTCTTGGAAAGAACGCCGTGGGTCTTTACGCACCTATGCGCCCAATACATCCTGGAAGATGGGCTCCTGTTGGACCTCAAGCAAAGCACTTTGTGCTGCATAAAAAGTGCAGCGACTGTAAGACCAATGGGAGTTGTGCATGTATACAGGCTATTGAACCGGAGGAAGTGAAAGCCTATTTGTTGGGAGTCGCCAAATCGGCGATAAAATCAGATGACATGACCGTATGAAGCATACGCCTGGCTTTTAGAAAATTGTCATTTGATACAAGTAAGCTGCTGTGTAGGTGGTAACTTGTTCTACTCTTCACTCGGAGACAGGAATAAAAGAGCGTAAAAGAACGCCACGAACGAAACGCCTGCCTGCGTTTCCAGGGTGTCTTCTGTCATCATAGACAATAAGGTGATGGCGAAGAACAACATCGAAACATAATTTAGCTGCTCCCGGTTCATATAAACGGGATAGATAAGACCCCATAAAAACAATATGAGTCCGAAGATTCCAAATCCTATGGCCACGGACAAATATTGGTTATGCGGATGTTTCCTATAAGCAGGAACGAGCAGAGAGCCTTCTTTTTCGTATTGGGAGAGCATCTCATTATAAACATCACCGGTCCCGACACCGAAAAGCGCATTTGATTTTAATACGTTAATGCCTGTCTTCCAGAACTCCCATCGTTGGGAGAGAGAGTGCCCTCCGGGGTCTCCTGCCCGATTGATATAATCATCCATTTGCCATATAATGCCATAGATCCTGGCAGTCAAGCTGGATACCTCAGTGAACCTCACATTGGCTATACCATTCTCCACGGCTGAGATTTCTTTCTCAGATAGCTGTGCCAATCCCTCAGCGTCCTTGTGCAATCCCCTGGAGGTCATGTATCGGAAAAGCGTGTACTCTACAAACTGACCAGCTTTGTCCTTGCCCCGAAACGGGATGGTACTGCGCTTTTCCCACCCAGGCTCGATTTCTAAATGGCATACATATCGCCAAACATAATTACCATTCTCCAACTGTTCGTTCTCCACATCATGATAATATAGTGAACCCAAGGAGGTAAACTTCGGAAGTTCAGATACACTTTCTTTATTAACCCGATAAAAATCAACCACCATATTCCCTACATAGACCAGGACGAACGATGGAATTGCAATCAGTAACACCAGCGAAGCATATCTAGCAACTCTGCTCTTCTGTTTGACAACTGCGTAAGAAAGTGTTGCAAATTCAAGTATGAATAAAATAGCCAGGCCTGTTACGGACTCCATTATGATCAAGAATACAATCAGCCATGCGGACATTATCATGAAAACAACCTGCTTTTTTCGAACCATTGTCGCTTTAAACACCTGATACATCATCCAGGAAATAGCGAGGCAAATCATCAATGAGAATCTTATATGGGATACGAAATGCGAAATACTCCGCACATCCATAATGATCTTCTCAGGCAGATCCAACAAGGACCGAATGGCATTGTTGATGTATGTCAACTCTCCAGCACATACAACAGAAAATGTCACCACGGAGATTACGAAGACAGTGAAAATTTTTTCAATCTTGTCTTTGGATAAGTTGGGTGAAGAGCCTATTAAAAACGGTAAGGCCAAGAGTGGCACCTTGTTGCGTAAATCCCAGGCAGCGTAATTCCAATCCTGCGTGTATAGCAGACCCAGCAAGTGCAACCCGAATATTGTTGAGAAGATGATGGCCGGCTTATTCCCCAGGAAGCGTTTAATCTTATTTGCGTATTGGCCCTCAATTACCCAGTTGGTGGCAATGATAATTTGAGCAATGGACATCAAAAGGTTGCTGGATGGCAACCCGACAGCCATAACCATCAATCCAAATATATAGATCCTAGAGTGGTTGATTCTAGTGAGGGGAGACATCGTTGTGGGGCGTCAATAGGTGAGCAACATTAACGTCGTTGAATGAATAAAAGTGTGTGTAACATGAGTTAACATTTGCTCACAGATCATCCGGCATTGCGTCGATTCTATTCTCGAACGATTCCCAGATCCATCAACCTGCTTGCCCTAGCAAGCGCGATCTTACTTATTTTTATCTGCTTTTGCGTTGCTCACGACTGCGCCTGAAAGAATGGCATTATAAGTGGGTTTATCAGATAGCACTTCTATGGCTTTCTTTACATTCTCATCAGAAGTCAGTGCCCCTTCAATGCGGCCCTTTTGGAAATAATACCTTGTGACAATCTCATTTTTTAAACGCTCTTTGATCTCCTTTTTATGCTTCTCAAGGTCCTCTGATTCCTTATGCGTAAGCTTTTCCTTGAGCGCTAAATATTCCTCTTTGGCATCCTCAAAGCTGTCTTCCTTTTCAGCAATTTTCTTGAGTTTCTCCAAAGCCTCCTCACTATCTGTCGTGTATTTGTACTCCTTATCCTTAAGAAAAGCTACAAAATTTGCATACTCCTCATCAGTAATTTCAAAATCCTTTGCTGGCGGGATGCTTTTATGTTCTCTTGCATACTTCACAGAATAGTCGAAAATCAACATCTTGGATACCAATTTGCCTAGAATATTGATCGCTTTTCTTCTCTCCATGGTCACATCGGGATCAATACCACCTCCGTCGTAAACCACTCGCCCATTCATGGTTTTGAACTCAGAAATCAGTGAATCCGGAACTTTTCCCACACTCCCATCTGCATTTCGGTGCGTGTAGTCGAGTGCTTGTATGCATCTTCCACTCGGTATATAATACTTAGCGGTGGTAACTTTAAGTTGTGAATTGTAAGTCAGCTTKAGCGTTTGCTGTACCAATCCTTTCCCAAAAGTCTTTTGTCCGATTACAACAGCTCTGTCATGATCCTGCAAGGCACCAGAAACAATTTCTGAAGCGGATGCGGAATGGCTATTCACCAATACGACCATCGGAATCTGATCATCCACCGGGGTATTTAACGCGCGATGTACCTTATCCCAGTCTGTCATTTTGCCCTTTGTACTTACAATGATTTTYCCCTTTCCAACAAATAGGTTTACCAGGTTAACGGATTCTCGTAACAATCCTCCCGGATTGGACCGCAAGTCGAGGATGATGCCCTCTAGCTCATGTTTCTCCTTTAAAAGAACCAGTGCTTTCTTTATTTCGCTTGACGCTTTACTGGTAAAACTGTTGAGTTTGATGTATCCAATCTTGTCCGTCACCATTCCCGAATAGGGAACAGGGTTAATCTTAATCTCATCACGTGTGAGTTCAACCTCGAGTGGCTCGTCTTCACCTTCCCTTTCAAACACCAGTTTAACCGTAGTACCCGCCTGCCCTTTCAACACTTTACTGACCTGACTGGTATTCTTTCCTTCAATTTTGGTCCCATTGACCTCAATTAAAATGTCACCTGCACGCAATCCTGCCTTATGTGCTGGATAGTTCTCATAGGGCTCAGCAATCAGTACCTTCTGACCTCTCTTCCGAATCAATGCCCCGATCCCACCATACTTTCCAGTAATGGCGAACCGATGATCTTCCATTTCTGATTCTGGAATAAAGGAGGTGTAGGGGTCAAGAGAGGAGAGCATGCCTTCAATTCCTTCTTCAATGAGTTTGCCGGGATCTGTTTCATCGACATAATACATATTCAACTCTCTAAAAAGTGTTGCGAATATGTCCAGGTTCTTAGATATCTCGAAATAATTATCAACAAACCCCATTGATCCAACCGAAACAACGGACATCATCAGAATAACCAACAATACTTTAAACTTTTTCTTCATGCTAATTTATTTATCTACAATTATGGCACCGGATCATACCCATCGTTACCCCATGGATGACACGATAGTATTCTCCTTACCGTTAGGTAAGTACCCTTAAATGGTCCGTGTTTTAATAGTGCTTCCTGAGCATAAGCCGAACAGGTAGGGCTGTATCTACATGTAGATACGTATAACGGGGAAATAAGTATCTGGTACAACTTGATTATCCCCATAATTAGCTTAGTCAGTATCCACCTCATTCAACAGCTAAACGTTGTAAAGACAAAATTATTTTCTCCTCAATATCAGCATAAGCCCTAATGTCGCGTCCTGTATAAATCAAGGCCAATGCGATCTTTTTATCCTTACTCCGGAGACTCGTATACAGGTCAGCTTTGTGCTTTCGATAAGCCTCTCGCATGCGTCTCTTGAGCCTATTTCTATCCACTGCCCTAGGGATATTTTTCTTAGGAACAGCGATAAGAACTTGTACGGGAAACTCAGAATTTAGTTGTGATTCTAACCAAATAGTTCTGACCGGCTCTCTTGCAAAGGATGCACCTTTCTCAAAGAGAAGGTCGATAACCTTCTTCGATTGAAGACGTTCTGCTTTTTTAAATGATTGGCCCATCGTTCCAGCAATTCGAGCAAAAGATTCTCAGAACAAAAGGCCCGAAGGACCGCAAATAGCCGTTACCCTCTCTTGTTGGCAGTCTTGAGGTAGTCCTCAATCGCCATACTCATGGAAGGAGCATGTGGAAGAGGTGCCCTTACATTAAGCGTTAAACCCGCATCCTCCACCGCTTTAGCCGTTGCTGGGCCAAAAGCCGCAATCCTGGTGTCGTTTTGCTTGAACTCAGGAAAGTTTTGGAACAAGGATTTAATTCCACTAGGGCTAAAGAAGACCAGCATGTCATAGTTGACATTTGAAAGATCTGATAAATCTGAACACACCGTCTTGTAAATAACCGCTTTGCTGAATTCAAGTTCATTCGAATTGAGTTGCGTTGGAATGTCCTGCTTAAGGATATCGGAACAGGGCAATAAGAATGGCCCATCATTGTGCTTTTTCAAGACTGAGATTAAATCACCAAAAGTTTGTTTGCCATGGAAAATTTTTCTTTTCCTGTACACAACATACTTCTGAAGATAGTATCCAATCGCCTCAGAAACACAAAAATACTTGACAGAATCTCTAACTGGCACCCTCATTTCTTCACAAATTCGGAAGTAATGATCAACGGCATTTCTGCTGGTAAAGATCACCGCATTGAAAGTTTCCAACGCGACCCGGTCCTTTCTAAAATCCTGGGCGCCAATCCCCTCAATGTGAATAAAAGATCTGAAATCTATCTTCAGCTTATGCTTCTCGGCTAATCCGAAGTACGGAGATTTTTCTGATTCGGGTTTGGGTTGTGAAACTAAAATCGATAGAACCTTTGTCATAATGAATGATGGTGGTTGTTATTAATTCAGGGCCAATACCGCTATTAACCCCCTAATTCGTTCGAAACATATCTGGTAACAACAATCAGAGGTAGAATTTCGAGGGTGCAAAGATATAAAAATATATAGAACTGGGAAAGATTAGCCACTGCTCTTCCAATGGAATATCCACGAATTAAACGATAGATATAGAGGACTATAACGAGCATTGCACCTAGCTTGAACAGCATACCCTGCCCAGATGTCATATAGGCAACCAACGTCACAATGGGAACAAGCGCCAGCCCCAGGATTTTATTGATTAGAAAGACATTAAAAATATACTCCTTAAACTTTTCGGAATCATTAAAAACCCAGCCAATGAGTCGTAAACCCAAAGATTTTAAAGGATAAATTATGAACACAACGCCTAAGATTATCAAAAAAGAGCTTACTGTATCTGCATATGGCATTTCAACTTTATAATATTGCATGATCTGATACAGGAAGAGCGACATTGACAGCACAAAAACTGCATTGAGCCCCATGGATATCCGGGTTATCAGCGAGTCATTCGAACGCAAGATGGTGTATACATGCAGCTTATAGAGGAAAGCCTGAAACAATTGATTGAGGCGCTTAAGATGGTATACCCGCACCCAGGCAAGCAGTGTTAAAATGAGCAGCAATACGCCCAGTATCCAATCTGGAGAACTAACAACTTTATCGACAGCTCCTTCATGCGTTGGTTGTAGCATCTGCTCGGTTGACAAAATAGTTTCTGGAGGCAAGCCAGAAGAAAATTCGACGGTTGGGTTGTACTCGAGATTATTTGAATCAATTGGCACTTCTTGTCAATGCTGATTAAAGATAAAAGACCCTGGCTATATTAAATCCCAATTTGACCTCCCCATCATTCCAGGCATCTGGAGTATTGGGAATGAACTGGCTCTCGAGCAAACCGGATGAGTTTGAAAAGTTGATTTGAAAGACGTGACCACCCGTCTCAATTTCAATCCCAATACCCAAAGGCGTATTATAGGTAAAGTCTGGATTAAAGCGGCGAAAATCTGAGAATACATGGAAGTAATCCGCTATTAATGAAAGACGTTTGGTCATTTTCACTCTGCCTGCGAATCCCAAGGCAAACAAATCGTTGGTCTCCTCTGCACCATTTTTTAGGTTTATCACGTCATTAACGTAATTGCGGTGAACCAGAGTCGGCAACAACTCAAACGAAAATCCCGGGCTAAATTTCCGAGCAATTATCAGCTGATGTGTGTAGGAAAATCTATGTGCGTCCTTTGTCCATTTTTTGGTACCGTCCGGAAACGTTGGAACTACCCTGGGTGTAAATGCTAAAGTTGAATACCAAGCTACAGACACCGGCATTTTATTATCTTTTGTTTGGCTGAAGAACTTGATCTTTGTACTCGCATCCAGGTCCTCGTTGACCTTACTTCGCCCAATACCGATCATCCAATTGTCCTTCATCGCATAGAGAAATGCAAAGCGAATATTAGTCGCCTGATCAAACCCCCAGAAGCCGTGCCCACCATCGCTTAAATTTCCGAATCTGTGTAGAATGTTAAAGACCAAAGTTCTTTTCTTGAGCGTTTCAATGGTTTGGGCATTGATCAATCTTAC
>JAESRW010000267.1 GCA_016764395.1 Flavobacteriales bacterium | reverse complement strand
AGCTTTTTCAAAGTTGAGCAGAATATGCCAGTTCAGTTGGATGCCGGTAAATTCTACGAGGTATACGGAATGTCTATGAACAAAGAGAAAGGACATTTAATGCAAAAGTACTTTGAGAAAGCAGGCCCTCTTTGCGTCAACGAATATGGGGTTGATTTTGCCCTCTCCATGAGTCCGGTAAAAGTAAACATACCCGGGCATGTCAATTATGTTCCGCAATCCTTTGGACTGGCAATCTGGCCGAATGCTGAAGCGAATGCCAACTACTTTGCCTCTGAAGAATATGCGAAAATAAAACACTATAAAGAGGATGCGTTGCAGCAAATGGATGCCTGGCAGGGAGCTGTGATTCTCAACTAAGACCTTAACAATACGGATGTGAAGACAGCGATTTCCCAACAGGAGTACAAATAGTGGGTCTTCCATTCTTGACAAAAAATATCAAAATGAATAAGACAATGATAGTAGGCTTATTAACTGTATCAGTGATGAGCTCATGTTCCGTAGCGGACCTAAGGAAAGGTACCGCTCTGCATAAAAAAAACACTGCCCAGGCTGCAGCGCAAACCAAGGGTAAGCAGATCTTACACGCTTATATTAGGAAAAATGGATACGATAAATTTTCTTCAGTAAAAACCTATAAAATAGCTGCACAAGAAGAATGGAAGGGCATGATGGGAAATATGGGGAATCCCTGGCCCGAGAAAAAACTGAAGTATGATATGAAGTTTATACCTGACTTAAATGAGTTTACAAGTCGTGTAGAATTAACTAGCGAGAAGAAGAGGGGGGATGTTTGGGGTTTAAGAAAAACGCTAGCGTCTGTTTACCACCAAGAATCGGGGGCTGCCAGAATAGGAATTGAGCAGGGGATGATGTCTTTCAATCTGGCCAATTACCAGTGGTGGATTGAATTTCCCTATCGATTGAGCCAACTTAAGAATGTGACCTATGCCGGAGAAAAGGAAAGAGATGGTAAAAAGTACGACCTGGTATTGGCAACTTGGGGAACTGATCTAAAAGTGAATAAAGCATATGACCAATACATGATGTGGTTCAACAAATCCTCAGGGATGATGGATTTGGTTACGTTCACCTATCGGGATGTGCCGATGATGTCCCCGTCGTTCATGTATGGAACAGCCCTTTTCAAAAACTTTAAGACGGTAAATGGTATCAACCTCCCCTTTTCACAGAAGTTTCAGATTAATGGGCCCAGTGCAGAGAAGAAATATGCCCATCATTTTGTGATTGATAAGATAGAGTTCGATTCCTTTGATAAATCGGAGTTGTAAATAGAGTAGGAGGGAGCACAAGATGTCCAGGAACTAATGTTCCTGGGCATTTTTTGTTTTCTTGGAGATGACGGGACTACCCAATCAATCTAAGTTTTTTGTTCAAAGCATAAAAAGTCCCTCAAGATTTTTTGGTGCGATTAATTTCGAAATGAGTGTTTTTCTTTATTCCAGGCACCAGGTACCTAGTATGCGCTTAGTTCATCGTTACAGTTACTATTCAAATCATTGTTTTTTCATCTCGGAAGTGGCCTTTTCTCTTTCAATCTGACTCGATACGCACTCGAATATGAGCAGCGATTTAGCGGTACTATGCAGCAGGTCGCTTTTTGCAAGATAGGCAGCTGGGCCTGAAAACATGTTCAGAGAAAGCCGATCTCCTGATACCTGGATAGTCTGATACAGGCCATTGATATCCTTGTTGTCAAGCGCAACTTCCTTCATGCACTTGAAGTATTGGCCTTGTAAATTCAAGTCTCGTTTTACCGTATAAATGTCAGCGTCGAGTCCACAATTTTCAATTTCTTTTTGCATGTCTGCCAATTGATTTTTCCGGAGGAAGAAGTCATCCCAACTGCCTGCTTCATCTATCGCCTTTACATAGTTCAGTAAAGCGCCCTCCAGGTTGTCAGCCCCGTCGTTGTATCCCTGAAGGACGAACTGATCAAACCCCTCATTAATACTGAGAATAACGGCGATTTGATCAGACGTGAGGCAATCGCCAAAATCCCTGGCAAAGTTTGATTCCTTTTTATTGCATCCCGTTAAAACTAGAGCCAGACAATAGATGAAAATGACGCATCCTTTGGCTATTTTATATTCATTCATGGAATTTATGGTTGGTGGCTGGCTAATTTGATGATTTCTTTTTCCTTTTCAGTGAGCGTTTGATGATGGATGTGTAAAGCCTGTAAGGAGTTGTTCTCTAGTCCCTCTGGAATGCCCGTCATGGTGTTGTACCAGGTTTGTAATTCCAGTTGCTTTAGGCATGGAAGTTTTGAAATATCAATATCAGACAAGGCTAACTTGTTCCTGTACACTTCCAGGGTTAATGTGGATAAACATTTCAACGTTTCGATGTTCTTTGGAAATTCCATAAAACCAGAGTAGGACATGGAAAGTTCTTGCAAATTGGGCATTGTGGAAAAATCGGTGATTCCTCGAACTCTTGTCTTTTGGAAATCAAGAACTTCAACTCCTTTAAGCCATTCGTCCTTTGGATCAAGAATTATATCCGAGCCCCAAAAAACTACCTTTTTTAGTTTTTTGAAAATATCAAGTCCATGGATGTTTTTTCCTTTGGCATTTCGATCTTGAATGTGCACAAAACTTACTTGTTGAACATTCTCGAATATTTTGAATTGTTCGGGGATGGTATCGATCGAGTAAAATCTCATGTTGGTGACTTTTAAGCGAATCGTATCATGAGCCCAAGCTTTAAATTTTGCTTGATTTCCCCTTTGCGTTACGTCCAAATTTCTAAAAGCTACATCATAAGAATGCGTGCTGCCATATGATTTTGTCGAGCACTGACAAATTAACGGATGAGCATTTATTGAATCCGATGGATTAGTGATTGATCTGGTGTCTACCATGACCTGGTTGGCAGTAGGTTTTGGGATCTCGGAGTCAACAGGGTTCTCGCTTTTACAGCCCAAGAGTACAGTTAAAAAAAGGAACAACATTGAGTGTGTCATACTTATGTGTGTCATACCCTTAATCATGTGCGTTTCATCTTTTATTGGTGCTCAGTCTGTGAGTGGCTAAGTGCTGCGGGTCAGCAAGATACCGTTTTGTGCGGCTATAGTTTAAAATAGCCTCGTAAAATGTAACCTCCCTATTTAAGGTTAAAACCTACTTGTTCGGTGGCATTCTATAATATCGTTTAATCACATAGTTTTACAAAAAACAGCGTCTCTCCCACTTTTCTTCCGCTCTGCAACACCTTCCGATTGATAGTGAAGCTAGAAGGAGTGCGAAAATGCCGAGCACTGAGCGCAACCGAAGTGCAGGTTCTGCACCAAAATGCTGAGCACTGAGCGTAGTCGAAGTGCGGGTACCGTAGGAAAATGCCGAACACCCATCTTCCACTATGCAACACCTTCAAATTCATATTACAGCTAGTGTTGCACAGGTATGGGTAAGTAGTTAGCCGATTCTAKGATGGGGGCAGCGTTTAAGATGATAACCACATAGCACACAAAGCTTGCCCAACATTCACCAAGCGTAATTCAATTTCTCAAACCTCTGTGCCCTCTGTGCCTTCTTAGTGCCCTCCGTGGTTAACAACAGCGTTCTAAAGGAAAGACTGCGTTGAGCACTGTTGTTCGCTATTTATTAAACGTAACGGTGGTCCGGTTCATGGTCTTTAACCTTGGTAGTTCAACATTTGAATAGCTTTCGAAGGTCTTGATCCAGCTGGATTTGGTATCAAATACGAAATCTGCATTTTCTACGACTGATAAATCCGCAGCTTTTATGTTTTCCAGGTAGAGGCCCTGCAGCCTCATTTGTTCATAGATGAAAAAATTATCGTAGTACAGATTTGAAGATCCCGATAACTCCTTTTTAGATTTGCTCGATTTGAGGGTGATCGTTGCTGGATATTGCACGCCTTCTTCAGCCTCCAATTCACGGACGGGATCCACCATTATCTTTTCAGAACTTGATTTATCAAGCGGAAACTCGTAGCTATAAGCGCGGAGCAACAAGTTCAGGGTGTTCATAGCCGCCTGCAACATTTGCGGTTGTGCAGCTTCAAATTGCGGAAGCAAGATTCTTTGCATTTTTTCAAGAGCTACTTCTGACTGCCCTGCGCGTGCAGCGAGCTTGTTCAAAACGCCTTGAACCTCAGCAACGGTTATAAGAGCCATTGAATCAGCAAAAATCTTGTATTCGTCCTGATTGCTCAGTTCAAAGGCCAAACCTGTTTGTTTCTTCACCAGTACAGCATATTCAAAACTTGAAATTTTATGTTCCAATTTCTGTAACCCAAATAGCGTTATGTCATTCGCGGACTTGAATACTGGATGCTCCTCGTCGATTGCCGGTTTAAAATTGGTCTTGGTTTGCGTGTATTGTAAGGTGTAGTTTTCAACGGTGTCTACCACCTTTATTCGAAAATCGGATACCACATCCACCTTGCTGGCAACTGTATCATATAACATCACTTGAGCGCTTGTTTCAAGATGTATGTTCCGTTTATCGCCAAGTTGCCATTGGGGGGAAATGCTCGCTAGCTCGTCTTGTGACAATGCTGCATGTGCACAGATAAGAGCCCATGCTATTGATAATGTTTTCTTCATGTAATACGGTAAGATGCTTTAAGGATTATGCGCCTCGTAGTGGTGGTTTAATGCCCCCTGACTTGCACGGTATATCAAAGATATGACTTCATATCAATTATTTTCTTTTTTTCATTGAGCTAATTAAATGAGTCAAATATCCTCAGTAAATTTTGTGCCTTCGTTGTACTTTCTTCAGCTAATTTGCAACAAAAAAGGCGCTCAACTTCCTTCAAAAAAACATGGACAAAAATCTTGAATCCCCAAAATAGCTCCGTAAATTCAGCTAACAGCTGGCTCCATAAATTCATTTCATTCCAAAAAAAATAAAGAAAAAATCACTAGAGGTGCCCCTTCTTAGGGTTTGTGGCAACTGGTTGTGAATTAAATATTTAATCTCAATTAATAGCGCAATTTTTAAGGAATTCTCCTATTTTTACATCTACTTCGTTTCCACAAAAAACACAGTATTTTATTTTCTTTAGAGTCTAATTTTAGATTCCAATATTAATCTTGCGCGTAATAAATTTGACATGGATCGTGAACTCAATGAAAGCGAGGCCCGGTATAAAGGGATACTGCATCAGTCCATCGAACCCATCATCTTTTTTGATCCCAGTACCAGGAAGATTATTGAGGCAAACAAGGCCTTTTGTAAGCTCATTGGAATTGCTCAAAAGGAATCCAACGCACTGCAGTTGTTCGACTTTATTGAAGGTAATCGCCAGGAGATCAATATGTTTATTCGGGAGGTAATGATTTCTGAAAGAGGGCAGGTTTCAAATGCCACGTGGAAAAAGAAAAGCGGGCAACTCGTTGAGGTCGAGTTGTCGTCAACAAAAGTGAGACTTAAAGGAAAAGACATCGTCAGTATCATGGCGCGTGATGTGACGGTTCTCAAAAAAATTGAGCGGCTTAAAGAAAAGGAGCGGCAGGAATATTTTGCGGCCATTGTGGAAGCCCAGGAAGATGAAAGAAATAGAATAGCCTGCGAGCTGCACGATAGCCTTGGACAAATGTTATCGGCTGCGTCCTATAAAATTGAGAATACATTGCTGTCCAGTGTGGTCATCCTTGAAAATAAAAAGTTACTGAAATCCACGCGTAACATTCAAAAAATTCTGGATACGGCTATTGAAGAGGTCCGGAATATTTCCCAGGATTTGATGCCTATGATGTTGCGTGATTTCGGATTGGGCGCAGCATTGAGGCACCTCTGTGCACAGGCCAGGGATCAGGGGGTGCTCGATATTTCGTACCGCAATTATATCAGCGATCTCCGTATGGAAAAAAAGGTTGAACGCATCGTCTACAGAATTGCTCAGGAAGCAATCAATAATGTGTTCAAACATTCCAAAGCAAAAAAGGCTACGCTGAGCATTAAGAACAAGGACGGAAAAATAATTTTGAGGGTAAAGGATAACGGTATTGGGTATGATCTCTTGGCCAAGCGAAAGAAGCGGGGAATGGGATTGATTACCATGGAAGAACGTACTAAATCCTTAAAAGGCTCATTAAAATGTAGAAGCAGGGTAGGAGAAGGGACACAGGTATTGATGTCGTTTGAGCTAGAAGGGAGATAGCGGTGGTTTGAATATCTAATTTTTAATTTCTAATTTTTAATAAGGCAGTAGAAAGGAGAAATTTTCAATAAGCAATAAGCAATAAGCAATAAGCAATAAGCAATAAGCAATACCCAATAAGCAATACCCAATACCCAGTACCCAGTACCCAACACCCAACACCCAGCACTCAGTCCCATTAACCAATAACCAAGTACCCAGCATCCAGCACCAATAGTCATCAACAAATAACCCAGCATCCAGCATCAAGCATCCAGTATCCAGCACCAATACCCATCAACAAATAACCCAGCATCCAGCATCCAGCATCCCACACCACCAACCACCAACCAAAAAAAAATGCCCATTAAAATAGTCATAGTAGATGATCACGATCTGGTTCGAGAGGGCCTTGTTGGAATGCTTGGTAGCGTTGATGGGGTAGAGGTAGTTGGGGAGGCGGAAAATGGCCGGATGGCTGTTGAGCAAGCCAATAAACTGCATCCCGATATCATAATTATGGATGTGAATATGCCCGAAATGAACGGTATTGAAGCAACCAGGGAAGTGGTGGCCAAAAATCCAAAAGTGAAGGTGCTGGTGCTCACCATGCACAGTGATAAAGAATATGTCAAACAAATGCTTCGGGCAGGTGCGACGGGCTATCTTCTCAAAAACACAAAAAAGGACGGATTTGAACGTGCGATCAAAGCAGTTTATCATGGAGAAAATTATTTCTCTAACTCCGTTTCGGGCTTGCTCATTAACAATTACCTGAACCAGGGTAATGAGAAGATTAAGGATTCAAAAGTGGACCGGCTGCTGTCCGAAAGAGAAAAAGAAGTACTGACGCTATTGTGTGATGGACTGATCAATAAGGAAATTGGCAACGAGCTATTTATCAGTACCCGTACCGTGGAAACGCACCGAAGAAACATCATGCAAAAATTAGATGTCCATGCTGTTGCCGACCTCGTTAGAATTGCCGTTAAGGCTGGTTTATCCAGTGCATGAACATTAAAACATCAGAGCTGCGCTTGGTAAGATATGGCTTAGCTGCATCTCAAAAAGTTTAGGAACAATAAAATTAAATCAATAATCAATGAACGCACAGAAAATTCTAACAGTTGAAGAGCTACAGCAGGATGTTGCAGAATTGCTCGACTATTTATACAGTACCCATGAAAGCCAATGGGATTTAATGCATGTAAGAACCCTCATCATGAGAAATATGCAGCGCTTTGATGACAACCTCAAGTACTATAACACTCCGCTTGACACAGCAGAGTATGTCAAGCTCGTATACAGCAAGTCTGATGTAACTGACCTCATCGGTACCATGACGCGCAAGCACACGGCCCTCGCCAGCCTCGTGCTGAAAGAAGAATACCGCAACCAAGCCGACGTCAAAGAATAGCTCCCTTCATTTCTTGGAAGACACAATAATAGATATTCCCTTTCGCTCCATGGCTCAACTGCTGGAGTGTGAAGGGTCTAGAGCCGGTTCACCGCTACAATAAAGGATTGGTGCTTCATTTTAAATGATAGATGCACCAG
>JAESRW010000096.1 GCA_016764395.1 Flavobacteriales bacterium | reverse complement strand
TGGTCCGATAACGCTGGGCCATTTCCTTTCTGTAAGTGCTGAGAAGTCCGTGTCATTTCGAGCTTTTCCTGATCTAATCACCCATCTGATAGGTACATCGTTGAGTAGTAATTTATGGATAAGCCCATAGGCTTTTAAGTTAAAAGGGGCAATCAATGCCTGATTGGCGAGGTCCATTGGGATGATCAACGAACCAGATTTTACCAGTTGTGGATTGGCATTGGGATTGGGCATATCGGGCTGCAAACAAATGCTATCATTTATATTTCTAAACCCAACAGGATTCGATTCGGCCATATCTGAGATATCCACACCATCAAAAACGAATGAATCCAACCTGGCATCAAGCCCATCACCTACGTTCGCAGTGAGTGGTACGTCGTAACTTAAATAGAAATAATGCGTACCTGCGGCACTTAAATCTTGAGATCCATTAAATACAAAAGAACCATTCGGATTTGCAACCGTTCCAAATAGGTTGCCCGGTAAAAATCCCTGAACAGTACCTGTATAGTAAAGCTTTGCACTAGTTATATTGGTAGTTGGATTTTGTGAAAAACCTACGTCACCATTGGTGTTAAATGTAAACTGTGTTATCGGTGTGGAACAGGCATTGGTGACAGACACACGGATTTCCAGGATGGGTTGGTCGTTACCACAAGTTCTCTTAATCGGTACCAGGATGTTTTGCACCACGTTACTGGAGTCGTATACCATGGGGAAGTCAGCGAAAAGATAACCTAACTCCTCCGGGGGGTTGGGAATCCCATCTCCTGGACATTCCACCGTACCGTCTATTCTGAAGTCGCCTCCTGTTCTCAGAACACTTCCAAAAACGCCTGAGGTGATTGCCCTAATTTCAAAATCATCGAACAATATTGAATCGATATTTGCATATGCGTTTATAGTGGATATGGTAACGGCAATTTGTGTGGCTGAGTTATAGACAAAGGTACACGCAGTAATATCCCCTGCAATTGAGTTGGCCACGGTTGCCGTTGTGCTCGTTTGATCAAATTCAAAACCTGCAGGAAGATCAACAAGTATGGTTTTGTTGTTTTCACCTTTTCGAAATGCATCGTCTACATCCTCGGTTATGGCAAAACTMACCGTAGCGTAAGCAGTAGGGTAGGGAGTAGTTTGGCACCAAACCTGGTTGAAMGCTGATATAGAGAAGTCAGCACATCCACCGCCAGCCTTGAGGTCATTGGACGACCCAAGGAGTAAAAGTGAGAGTATAATAAATACGTTGTATCGAATCAACGCTTTCATGTGGTGCACACGATGTTGGCTCTTCTTTTTAGCCGGTATCAGCCTTGAAAGATACCAATCTTACAAGCAATAAAAATAGATAATATTCAGTCGATTGCTTAGACGCTAGAATCCAGAATGGGTTGCCTATCTCAACGCGGAACCGTCAAGTGATTTTGCCTTGTCTATGATAGTGAGAACACCTGACTTGTTAATAGCCTTGTTCTCTTCACATTTTGAGAGGTAAGAAACCTCCCATCGATATTCCCCTTTTTTTACTTCCTTCTCTTTAAAAGTGAGATCCCAGTTATTAAATATATCTGTTGACTCAAATTTCAACCTGTTACCCTTATAAATTTTTAAATTGTAGTTGAGCATGTCATATGGAGAATAGTAAAACGTTGTGTTATTGAACGCCTTATGAGCAATGTCTCTCTGAAGAGGAGAAAAAATGGTCATAGCTCCAGCCAATACAATACTAATTGAATCCGTCTGTGTACAGGTTCCTTTAGTAACTTCAACCCAATAGGTTCCTGATTTTCTGATCTTGATCGCTTGAATTGATTCGCCTGTTGACCAGTGATAGGAGGCGCCATTGTTCTGAGCAGTTAGAACCATGTCCTTATCACAAGTAGAAGTGTCGTTACCCAGGTTTACAACTGGCGGCATGTCAATTTTCACGTTGATGGTACCTACTTCCAGTTTTTGAGTGGTATTGTTATAAATCTGCACTTTATAGGTTCCGGAAGCAGCTACTTCAATGGTGGGTGTCGTTTGTCCTGTTGACCATAAATAGGTGGCATTCCGATAGGGGGGGGCACTAATGTCCAGGACTCCGTCACAAATCACAGTATCGTTACCCAGACTTATTTCAGATGAAGTAGCAATATTATTTGGCAGGCCATACGTGCTATAACGCTTTCCCAGGTCAATGGCAGCTTGCACATAATTACAACCTTTTCCAGCTTCATTCGGATTGTTGATTACATCAAGGTGGGAGTCCGTTTTTGCAATGTAGAGCTTTCCGTCTGGCCCTATTTGAATCGCCCCGAAAGTAAAAGCCTCTTTGTTCTTGGCAATGGGTACTCCTGATTTGGCAATTGACACTGATGTTGCACCACTTGATGGAATAGCATACTGCATCACTCCGACCGGGCCTTCAAGAAATGAAACATATAATTTTGTATTGTCGGGCGAAAATGAAAGCCCATAGGCGTAACCACCTGTTGCGATAGGTATGTTGTTGGAGAATTTTCCGGTAGAATTGTCAAAGTCAAGTATTTCTACGTCGTTCACCTTCTTGTAGCAAATAGCAGAAGCAATTTTCTTACCATCGGGTGATAATTTGAGATAACCAATGGCCTCATTTACCTTGTTGTTGGAAGCGTCACCATGGAACAACCCAATTTTGGTGATAATTGGTGCTCCAATTCCCTTTTCCGATAAGGGTATAGCTAAAAAAGCATTAGAATTCCAAGCGTGCGCAATTATCCAGTAGTCTTTTCCATTGCTATGTCTAACGGCAGTAAGCTTTTCAGAGGCCGGAGCGATAAGCCTTGTGTTTTTTTCAATAATCTTTCCATGGCCCAAATTCACTTTAATGTCTGGGGCAACAAAATGCTCATTGTTTTTAAACTTATCCACTGCTTTTTGGTCGCCGCTCATATCGATGACCGAATAAGAAATACCATCTTTGTCTGCTTTCTCGCCTACCGTAAATAGATAGTAAAGAGTAGAGGTGCCTGGTTTGGGGATAATGAGCGCTGATTGAGTGGAGGACGCATTTCCCTTTAATCCTTTGCCGTTAGACATCGGCTTGTGTTGAGCGTTCCACACGGTAATCCCATCGGTATAAAAGAGCAAATTGCCACCTTTATCAGATATACTTGCGCATCCTTCGGTGGTAAATAAGTTCCCGTTCTGGAGAACCCGTGGGGATTCTGAGTTAAAGTCCAATCCAGCTCCATTACCAAAATACCATATATTTGATTCGCTTTGTGCAGAGACACTATTTGCAGCAATCAAACACATAAACATAAGTAAACACTTAGTTATAAGATGGTTTAAATATTTCATGATTGCAAAATTTTAGCCAATAGCTCCTTTTAACGCAGATTTTGAGGAAAGGTTATATCTGAAGCCTTAAGAGCAGCAGGATGAGGTGTTGTGCGGCTACTCTAAAATTCGAATCTCCGTCCGGCGATTCTTCTCTCTGCCCTCAGGATTATCCCTGCCATCAGGGAAGGTGTTTGATGCGATGGGCCTGGATTCACCGTAACCCTTTACGATGAGTCGACTTGATGAAATTCCTTTACTGACCAGGTATTTAACTACGGCAGCGGACCGTTTTTCTGAGAGCAATTGGTTATAACTAGCTGGGCCTTTGTGATCCGTATGGCCAGATATTTCAGCCCTAATATTAGGCTTAGCTCTAAGCAAAGCAACTAATTTGTCCAATTCAGGGAAGGATTCTTTTTTAATATTGGAACGATCAAATTCAAATAAGATATTGTTGAGTACATAACTACTTCCACTGGCCAATACTGTTCTTGTGGTGGTGTCTGATGGTTCACTGAAAAGTGGTAGCGGTTCGGTTTTCGCTTGGTCTTCTTTCTGCCTCTGTTGTTCATTTAGCGCTTCCAGTCTGGCAGATTCTAAGCTGTCTCTTTTCAATTTATCAGCTGATGCCATTGTCAATGGATTGTATTTAAATCCTGTACCCTCTTTGTTAATCGTAGTTAAACTTTCTATTGTACCAGATTCGTTGGTAAAGGCAATATTGACTTCTTCAATTAGATCTGCATCCTGGCCTTCCAATACGAAGAGATAGCTTTCACTTTTATCGAGTCTCTGGAAAACAAATACTCCATCCTCGTTCATGATACTTGACATCAACGTGTCACGTTCACCATTAATGAGGTGAAGGGTATATGGAATATACTTGTACTCGAAGAAATTACCACCTTTGTTGTTTACAGATATATAGCGGGTTACGCCATTCTCATCGGTAAACTGGACTTTAACCTCCTTAACCATATCTACCTCGTATACATCGAGCATAAAGAGAAAACTCTCGTTATTCTTCAGCTGTCCAAATACAAATGCTCCGTCAGGATCTTGATAGGCGGTGCCAATCGTATCAAGCTTCAGCCCTAATAGGTATAGTTTCAATGGGCAGCCTCTATTGTAAGTTGGCCCTGCAATATCAGGACATTGGTCAATATTATCCAGGGAACCATCCCCGTCATGATCATCAGCGGAAGCCAAGAATTCCGTGTCAGCCAACTCTTTCTCTAACTTGTCCAAGGCTGCTTCCTGGAGATCGATTTCCGTCTGAAGTCTTTTCCTTTCTTCTGCTGATCTTGCAGCTGCAAGTTGTTTTTTTAAGCTTGTCAGATCAATCTCCGTATTCTTAACGAGTGTTCTGAGGTTGAGCACTTTTGTTTTTTCATGGGCTCTAGCTTCTCGTAGTGTGGCTTCTAAAAGAGCCAGCTCCTCTTTCTTGTTGTCAATGATGATAATCATCTCCACAATTTGGTCGGGTATCATATTGTGCTCCAACTCTTTCTCCAAAGCCGTGATCTCGCTACTTTTACTATTAACTCTATCATTGAGACTGACTACCGTATTGTCGTTTGCAATTTGTATCGAGTCGGTTCCGATAGCTTCCAGTTTTTGCTTGACCGCCTCTAGTTGGTAGGTTACCAATCCTAGTTCTTTTTTTCTGTCCTCAATTTCTTGCACCAAATGCACTATTTCCTCCGGAGTCTCTGATATTTCAAGTAGGCTTTCCAGATCATCCAGTTCTCCCATTCGCTCTTCTATACTGGCTTGTAGAATGCGTATTTCTTTTTGGATCAGCGGAAGTTCTTTGCTGTTTGGTATATACGCTTCTACGGAATCCGCAGCTGTCATCGCGAGTTCAATGGTCGGGTCAGGTGTCACTTCTACTTTCTCTTCTTCAGCTAGTGTAAGGGCAGCGCGGTCGATAGAGTCTTGTCTGGATCTTAACAGCGCCTCGGTTCGTTTTGTCTCTTCAATGGTGGCCTCTAGCAGTGCGAGTTCCTCTTTCTTGTTGTCAATGATGATAATCATTTCCACAATCCTATCGGGGACCATACTCTGCTCAAGTTCTTCTTCCAAAGCCGCGATTTCAGAAGACGTTGTATTCATTTGTTTCTCAAGGCCAACCACCGTTTTATCTGCCGCAATTTGAACTGGATCTTTACCGAGATCCGTTAGTTTTTGCTTCACTTCTTCCAGCTGGGTGGTTACCAATCCAAGTTCTTTTTTCCGGTCTTCAATTTCTTGCACCAGATGCACTATTTCGTCCGGGATTTCTGACCTGGCAAGAAGTTCTTCCAGCTTTTTCAACTCAGCCATTCGTTCTTCAATGGTGGCTTGGAGCGTGGTTACCTGTTTTTGTATTCGTGGAAGCTCTTTATTTTTGGGCTCATCCTCATCTACCTGGTTAATGGCCTGCTGACTCTTTTCGGTAATGGGGGCTGGGGTTACGTCTCCTTTTTCTGTATCAGCGAGCGCCATCGCTACCCTCTCTATCGAATCTTGTCTGGCTTGTCTTAGGGTTTCCGCGCGTTTTTCTTCTTCCATCCTGGCAACCTCAGCAATCTTCTCTTCATTAATTCGCTGTTCTTCTGCTTTCTGCTCTTCTTCGATTCTAGCTACTTCTTCAAGCTTGGCAACTTCCTCTGTCTTTCTATCTTCTTCAATTTTCGCTTTTTCTGCAGCTATTTTGGCCACCTTTTCAGCTGCTAGTTTTTCTTCTAGATCAGCTTTTTTTCGCTCAACGATGCTGTCAAGTTCAGTTGCCGTTCCCTTAACCGCCGCTATACTTTGTTTTAACTCAAGGTGCGTGATTTGTTCCTTAATACTGGCCCGATCCTTTTTGATTGCTGTAGCTTGATCGGTTAGACGTTTGGTTTCAGCAGGATCAGTAGTTTCTGAAATTTTGTTTTCCAATGCACTGAGCTGAGCGTCTCTGACATTCCCAATGTCCTTGAGTTCAGTAATTTTGACCACTATTTCCTTGTCTTCCAAGGCAATCTGTTCAGCAACTTCTCGCTGCTTTTCTTCTTCAACCCTGGTCAGCTCAGCTTTCTTTTCCCCTGATAAAGTTTGCCCCAACTCAAGTGCCGCGACCTGCTCCTTGATACTTACCTGCTCCGCTTTGATTGCTGTAACTTGATCCGTTAGGCGTTTGGTTTCAGCAGGATCAGTAGTTTCTGAAATTGTGTTTTCCAATGCACTGAGCTGAGCGCTCTTGGAATTCGCCTTGGCTTGGAGTTCAATAATTTTGTCCGCTCTTTCTTTGTCCCCTAAAGCAATCTGTTCAGCAACTTCTTGCTGCTTCTCTTCTTCAACCCTGGCCAGTTTAGCTTTCTTTTTCGCTGATAAAGCTTGTGCTAACTCAAGTGCTGCGACCTGCTCCTTGATACTTGCCTGCTCCACTTTGATTGCTGTAGCTTGATCGGTTAGGCGTTTGGTTTCAGCAGGATCGGTAGTTTCTGAAATTTTGTTTTCCAATGCACTGAGCTGAGCGTCTCTGACATTCCCCTTGTCCTTGAGTTCAGTAATTTTGACCGCTCTTTCCTTGTCCTCCAGTGCAATCTGTTCAGTAACTGTTTGCTGCTTTTCTTCTTCAACCCTGGCCAGTTCAGCTTTCTTTTCCGCTGATAAAGCTTGCGCCAACTCAAGAGCCGCGACCTGCTCCTTGATACTTGCCTGCTCCGCTTTGATTGCTGTAACTTGATCGGTGAGGCGTTTGGTTTCAGCAGGATCGGTAGTTTCTAAAATTTTGTTTTCCAATGTGCTGAGCTGATCGTCTTTGACATTCCCTTCGGCCTTGAGTTCCGTAATATTGACCGCTCTTTCTTTGTCTCTTAAAGCAATCTGTTCAGCAACTTCTTGCCTCTTTTCTTCTTCAACCCTGGCCACTTCAGCTTTCTTTTCCGCTGATAAAGCTTGGGCTAACTCTAGTGCCGCGACTTGCTCCTTGATACTGGCCTGCTCCGCTTTGATTGCTGTAACTTGATCGGTGAGGCGTTTGGTATCAGTAGGATCGGTAGTTTCTGAAATTTGGTCTTCCAATGCAATGAGCTGAGCGTTCCGGGAATTCGTCTTGGCTTGGAGTTCAATGAATTTGTCCGTTCTTTCCTTGTCCTCCAGTGCAATCTGTTCACCTGCTTCTTGCTGCTTTTCTTCTTCAACCCTGGCCAGTTCAGCTTTCTTTTCCGCTGATAAAGCTTGCGCCAACTCTAGTGCCGCGACTTGCTCCTTGATACTTGCCTGTTCTGCTTTGATTGCTGTAGCTTGATCGGTTAGGCGTTTGGTTTCAGCAGGATCGGTAGTTTCTGAAATTTTGTTTTCCAATGCACTTAACTGAGCGTTCTGCGAATCCGCCTTAGCTTGGAGTTCAATAATTTTATCTGTTCTTTCTTTGTCCTCCAATGCAATCTGTTCAGCGACTTCTTGCTGCTTTCCTTCTTCAAC
>JAESRW010000266.1 GCA_016764395.1 Flavobacteriales bacterium | reverse complement strand
AGAGTTGTTCGTCATCTGCCGCTTTGGCGAGCAATAAACTACATTCCGTTGCCCCAGGAGGCGCAATCAGTACCCAGCGTTTTTGATCACTGAGAGGTGTGTCCTCAATAAGTCTAAAATCCAATTTTTGTGTGTAGAATTCGATGGCTTCATCATAGTCTTTTACGACCAGGGATATGTGGGCTATCCGTTGATTCAAGGGTTTAGGATCTAAAGATGACTACCAGCACGATGCTTCTCATTTTTTAAATGGATAACTGTTAACCCAGTCAATGTACGCTGTCCTTTTCTTCTTGTGCCTCTTGAGCCACTTCTCAACCTCCTTGCTCTTATTTATTTGAGAATTAATGTCGTACACAAAGGCCTTTACGTGCTTTTCTTCGGCCAGTTCTATAAAAAAGGGCACCAGAAAGTTCCAATAGAAACCTGTGTTATTCATTTTTTGCTCCGACTTCAAAAGCTCAAAAATACGCTGCATGTGAATCTCGAATTGCTTGACCGCAGTTTTTTTCTTGTCTTTCTTACCGGGAGTGGATGTCAGCCCGTCCAACATCTCCAGGCCTTGTTCTATTGTTGCAAATTCATAGGCTGTGGTATCCTTTCTTACTTTGCCGGTATTGGCCGTGGAAGTGGAGCCTCCCCCTTTCACATATGCATGGAGCTTGTTCACCTGCTTGGTCAAATGAGGTAAGATTTGTCGGGAGGAAGGCCCTTCATGATCGAGGATTAAAAAGCGTGAAAGCGCAAGAATGGATGAAATTCTGTTGCCCACTTGGTCCTCTACAATCCCAAGGTAGAATAATGAATTGGAATGATTCGGGTTGATGCGTATGGCGTTTTTAAAACTACTTCGCGCTTCGTARAACTSTTGAAGTAAATACGTGGTAATCCCCCTGTCAAAATGCAGCAGATAAKCGTTGGGGAACTTTTCAAGTCCCTGGTTGYRAATGATTAATGCTTCTTTTGACTTTCCTCTTTGGTTGAGAGCATATGCGTAAGTGCTGTAYACATGTCTCATTTCCTCTGAGTCAGGGAATTTGTCTATAGCTTCCCGGCAGAGTCGCTCCGCTTCACGATGGAAGTTTAATGACATGAAGCACGATGCCATTTTGTAGGTAGCTGAAACGTTGTTCGTGTCACGTTTGAGTACTCCCTTGTACCTTTCAATCGCACGTAGGAATTGCCCTTTGTCGTGCAAGGCAATTCCTTCTTTCATAAAGAAATCTGTTGAGTCAGTTTGCCCATAGGATGCAACTACCGAAGTGATGATCATCAAGAATGTCAAGATTTTTTTCATGCTCCCTGCCTGTGTTGTGTTACCGCTGATGGGGTGGGTAGGAAAGGTAGGGCTTTATATGACGAAGGCATCAATGGGTAGCCAGTTTTTTTATCAGTAGGCTTATTTTTATGAGTGGGTTGTGACTTGTCCTTACAGTTGAAGGCTCCACTTTTTTAGACTTTAGTTTAAGATGGCGTTATAAATTGTAGATTCTAATATTTAATGTCAAATCCCCCTGTTCAATGGAATTCTACGCTATCTTAATTTCCGGTTAGGTTATGTAACATGTAGAAAGCTAATAGTTTATGCTCATTCAAAATGTGCTCTGTATCCTGATAAATTGCAACTTTATTGCAAACTCAATCCTCTTGTTATTCTAGATGCTTCTATCGAAGTTGATAGGGGCAGTTGATACGTTTCCAAAGTCATTCTTGCAGGCTATTTTTTAGCTTGCGCACGCAGGTCGCTTTCTCTCATTCGTTTATTTGACGTCAAGCGTAAGGTGATGAAAATTATAAGCCAAATTCCCATGACGATAGCCAAGTAATTAAATGAAGATGAAACTTGCTCAATTCCTTTTATCGCAGAATGGTATGGCGAGCCTACTAATTTGTCATAGCCTCCTCCACAGTCCGTAAAAGTCACAGACATGGCGCCCAGAAGTCCACCTAGCATGACAGTCATTTTGAAACTACCGTTCCATACGGTGGCCAGTTGTCCTGTAATAATGTTGATGGTTGCCCTGACCGGCCGGAGATACAATAGTGACAGGACGCTTGTAATCAAGGCAATAAGAAGGCCTGAGAAATAAACAATACTGATATGGAATTCTGCCCAGTTGTTCATTTGACCGTGCGTTTTGCCATCAAGTGCAGGATCAAAAACGCAATGGTGAAAATCATTAGGGTGAAAAACAGCTGGCTTAATGATTCTTCTAGCTGATCTGCAATGTCCCATGTCAAAGTGAGCCAATTCGCATCCTCTCCTGTAGTGTAGCTACTGGCCATCGCTGCACTCAGGCCTCCTAGCAAAAGGATTATGTTGGTCAGTCGTGTAAAGAAATTAGCGATATCATGATCCTGGCTGACCTTTTCATAGAACTGTTTGAGGCCCTTATTGATCAGGATGATCAATCCTACCGTAAGCATAAGACACACGGCAAGCGTCAATAGGAATGTTTGAAAGATGGTGGCGTTTTCCATAGCTGTCAGTTGTTCTTAGTGGTTCCAATTAAATTATGAATGTCAATATAACGGCTAGCTTTAAAAAGTATGAATCAATCAAAACAGATTTGTTATTTATCTTAATGATATAAAAATAGGAAGTAGTTGGTTATCGGCATGTTAACCATGTCAGCTATAACCAAAGTTGCCCCGTGTTTATTGTTTTCTGCTATCCTGCAGTTCTCCCGAAAGGTAGCTGCTCAGCATTGATTCATCTCTGGCATCAACGGCTATTCTTTTGTTTTTTCTTGGTGGCGTCCGTTGGGAAATCAGCGGCCAGTGCTTAGGAAAATGTTAGAAGACCAGTGATGGTTCAATAAACACGCGTTCACGTTCTCAAAACATAAACGTAAGAGGGAATGCCCCTTAGTTGTTTTTCAGCCCAATGTTCCCCGAATCCATCCAGACATTCTCTATTTCATACAAACCATTACCCCATGTGAAGATGCTAATCTTAGCTGAATTGGCATGCATTCCGGAAATGGTTTCGAATGTAATGGCTGCTAACTTGCTCCATCCTAGATGGGTATGTATGAACGCACCATTGTTCCAAGATCCCACAAGAAGCACGTCTTCCCACTTTCCCGTTAATTCTATTTGATTAAAGCTGCCCGCTGGAGTTTCTGCTAGCATTTTCCAACTTTTCCCCTGGTCATCGCTGGTATAAATGACACCAAGCGAGTCATTGGCCCCCACGGCCCAAAGCTTGTTTGGATCCTTATTGGAAATAGCCATATCGTAAAACATAATACCCTCGTGTTTTAAAAGGGGTTCCCAATGCTTACCCTGATCAGTGGTCTTTAAAATACCATTCGAATAGGTGAGTGCATAGAGCCTTGATGGATTGGTCGGATCAACTTCCATGGACCAAGAAGCCAATCTTTTACGCAAGGAATCTGCCGAGCAGGGATGCCAGGACGATCCTAGATCAGTTGATCGCATTATTCCATGTGAAACAGTTGCCGCAAATATGTGTTCAGGGTGTGACTCACTAATTCGGATAGCTCGAATATCACTGGCTGGAAAAGAGTCAAGCTTGTCCCAACTATTTCCCGCATCTCGGGTTCTGTACAGTCCGTTTTTCCAGGTGCCCGCCAGGAAGATTGAATCATTGACAATGACCACTGCCTGCACATCGGTTACTTCAGGATTTAGCGCTTTTCCATCATTGGTGGCCTTCCAGTCTTTTTCATCAGACTTTTTAGCATATACCAGCCCTGTACCTGGTGTTTCACCTTTGATGCCCACTAATGACAGCTCTGTTTGTACCGTATAGCTCCTGATAACAAGATGTTGCAGGTGTTGCACGGTTGAGTCAGGCTGTGCTACAATGAATGCTGGAATTAACAGGAGTAGTAACGCAGCTATAAATCTCATGAGTGCTCAATTCTACCAGGCGGTTTGGGGTGCGCAAGGTAGAACTTTAGCGCTTCAGATTTGTTGGATAGGTACGTGGTCCTCAGTTCTTGAAATTACCTCCGTTCTTGATGCTTTTGTCTATTCTCAGCTCCTCAGGTTTGAAGCTATCAAATTTAAAATCTGATAAAATCAATTCGTGGAAGTTGTTTTTTTGCTTTTTCCTTATGTCCATAAGATAGAACAATTGCTGATGAGGGATCAAGACTCCATCAATGTTTCTTAAATCGGTAAATTCAACACCCGCTCCTAACATTTTCAATCCTGGAAGGTTGAGGTACAATTCTCTGAGGGTGTATTGGGTAAAGTCCATCAACCCGGTTTTTTTATTAATCCAGGCTACATACTGATCATGTTCCTCATGTGGCTTGTCTGTCTCCCACGTACAAAATACCAAATCATATAACTGGCCCCTACATTCTTGTTCGCCTGCATAGCTGATGATAGGAGCGTCTTTTATCCGGTCTAGCATCTCTGTGAAATATTGAAAGGCTGCTATCCCGAAGACAATTCTCCTGTTTTCTTTATCATCCTTGTCTTTAAATAAAGTATCGTTTTCGCTGATCTCGTAGTAGTTCCAGTTTTGTAATCCTGCGAGGTCTCCTTTTCGTTTTCCATCCAAAAAGGTGGTTTGTCCTTCAAACGTTCCTACCTGAAATTTAAAATCCATTTCAGTTTTCATTTCCGGCCATATCAGCGATATTCTACCCAGCATTCCCCTCCAGGTATCGCTGCCATGGTAGGCGTAGGTACGATGGTTCTTCAGCTTATCAAAACCCTGTGCCTTCCACGCACGCTCTAATATGGTCTTGCCTTTATTGGTGCTTTCAATGGTGATCCCTTCTTTTTTGATCATTTTAGTACGTAGGTCATACAATCCGCAACTCTGAAGAATTGTTGAGCCGATCACCAGCAGTCCAATTGATTTTAACATGTTTACCCTCATCATATTCTTATTTTAATAGTTTGAGCCACTTCACCATTGCGTTCCCGATTTCGTGAGGGTGGTCTTCCTGCAGATAATGGGTCCCTTTGCCGAGGTACACCGCATTGAAATTTCTAAAGTCGTTTTGCATTTGAACGACATCTTTCTTTTTGATGATAAATCCGGGCTTGGCATACAGAAGGAGTTTGGGGATAGGCGTCTCTTTGAGCCATTGGGCGTACTTGGATACGATTGTGTGATTTCTTTCCGGCGTGCTATCTATCGGGATTTCTTTGGGCCAAACCCCGATGAGCTTTCGGCTTTCTACAGTGTGGTAGGGAGCCAAATAATAGGCTTTCTCTTCTTCGCTGAGTTTCCTTTTTACGCCTATCTTGAACAAGAAAGTCTTGATAATGAAGTTCTTTTCAACGAGCATTTTGTACCCTTTTTTATCGTCTCTAAATCGCTTCAACATGAACCGTTCAATGAAATTGGCATCCCTCCAATAGGCAGGCCTGGTCATGGCCTCCATGAACACCATACCTCTGATTTTACTTTCATTGCGGAAGGCATAATGAAAGCCCAGCGCTGAACCCCAATCGTGTATCACCAATACGATGTTGTCCAGGTCCTTCTGTTTGATAAATTCATCTAGATATCTGATATGATCTTGCAGGGTGTAGTCGATGTTAGGTTTATCGGATTTTCCCATGCCGATCAAATCTGGAGCGATGGCGCTTCCATGTCCCTTTACATAGGGGATAATGTTTCGCCACAAATAGTTTGAGGTCGGGTTGCCATGTAAAAAAAGGAAGGTGAGTTGATCTGGGTTTGTTGCATCCGCATACTCTTCGATATAATGCATCTTTGACCCAAATACATCGAGGAATTTAGATTCGAAAGGAAAGTCAGATGAAATCGTTTGTGCCATTACGGTGGTCATCATTGTGCTTATTATTGTGAGGGTTAGCGCTGCTTTTATCATGGTGGATGTCCTTTAATCTGTTCGTATTAAGATGCAGGAATGCATGAATGTGAACCTGGCTTTAATTCACTGGCCTTATTTGGACGGTCCCTATCATCGACGTCAATTTGGGAATGGTTAACCCTGGCTTTCCCAGCGTTGATAGATGGGTGATGGATCTGCTTGAACAGGTATCGTATGGCTATCAATTGGAGTGAATTGACAGCCATCTCTTCACCGTGTTTTAGAAGCTCTTTTCCCGTCATGGAGCATCCTTCAGTAATGGATGTCCTTGTGCCCAGCATATCATTCAGTCTTACCATCTAGTTGTATTTTAACAATACAAAGATGAAACCTATTCACTGCTTGGGAATTGCAGTTTGGCCCAAAGACTATGCAGTTTGGCTCAAGCGGTATTCGGAAGGAGATTGGCCGAAATGTGTTTTAAAGGATCGGTTGAAGGTAGAGATGGATTCATACCCGCAATCGTAAGCGATTTCAGAAATTCTAAGGTTGCCTGTGGCCAACATTTTCGACGCCTTTTGCAATTTCATTTTTCCGAAATATTTCTTGGGACTCTCTTGAAAAGTTTCATTGAACTTTCTTTTAAATGAGGAGACGCTCATTCCGCACAATTTGGCAAACTCATCGATAGAGAGGCTTGAATACAAATTGTTGTTCACAGTAGTTTTGAACTCGGTGGAATTCGTTCTGAACATAGCCGATAGAAAATCCAGGAGCGATGGCGCATTCTGAGTTTTGCCAATGAGTAATATAAATTCGATTAATTTAGTTTTAATGATTGCTTCATCTGCCAGTTCGGGGTTATCGAGTAATAGATTGATGCTTTCCTTATAGTTGTTCAATAAACTGTCTATCTTAATTTGTTTCACATTGAAGTTCACGGTAAGTTCAGAAAGAGAAAGATCGAATTGAAACAACTCCTCCACCATAGAAGGATAAAGCAGTACTGCTAATATTTCAATATGATCACTACTCGCTCTTTGGGCTTGATTTGTTTCAAAAAAATAATCGAAACATTTTGCGAGTAGCCCTTTTCCCTTTTTTAAGGAGATGAATTGGTCGGGTGTCCTTACAGAAAACTCACCTTTATTGATAAACATAAAACAGGCTTCATTGTTCTGAAATAATTTGGGGACGCGCGGAATATAGGGCGTGGTTATTTTTTCAAAAACAACCTGCCCTTTGTATTTCAATACTTTATGTTCCGGAACCATTTTCTCTAGCCTGCCGCCAACATTGAAAGTAACAATCTGGCTGAGAAATATAGGGATTTTTAATGTGCGTTCCGTTTACTTATTACTAAAGATTGCTGTGAATACGCATCTCACTTGACCATCGGAAACATGGCAATGAGGAGTCAACCTTAGATCTTAAAACGCTCCGCGGAGGCCATTTTATTTATCCTTTCCTTTCTTTCTCGTTTGTAAAAGTCAACCGTAAAGGCCATGATGATGATGATAATGATCAAGTACAGAAGAATCGGAATATTATATTCACGATACAGGGTCCTGTAACGTTCGTTTAAAATTAATAGGGTTGTAGAAGAACCTACCATGAAGCTGATTACAATTAATGCTTTGGAAACGATGGCTCCGGTAGAGTAGAGTAGGGAGTACTTGGTGGTCGGTAGTTTGTAGAATAGTTTGAGAAAGTCATTTTTTGTGTTGAAGTGAAAAATGGAGATGAACGTTGTTAAGGTGGTCTTTTCCTCAACTTCCATGGTCTCAATGGGCTTGAAGTAGTAAATATAGGTGGTGTAAGTCACAAGCCCTAAAACGAGTATTTGAGTAATGAGGGAACCCGCCCACCCGAAATTGAACACAGAAACCATTGGATTTGTTTCTCCTTTCAGGTCGGGGATGTATAGGTAGGTCGTAAACACGTCGTAGAACCTGGTGATGACCATTAGGGTAGTTATGGTTATAAATCGCTTCAATTTGGCTTTATTTTAGGGATGTCAATGGTTAGGCATAGTACACGTGCATTGCAAGCGGAGTTAGCCGTGTCCAACCATGCATCAGTTAACGTCAGTCATGCACTCTTTTTTTATCATCAAGTTTGTAGAGAAATACTCCTATCACCGCT
>JAESRW010000095.1 GCA_016764395.1 Flavobacteriales bacterium | reverse complement strand
AAAGGTTCCACGCGAGAGACGCTTGTAGTAGATGGCAAATCCGGTGGTGTCCCAGACAAGAAGCTTGATCAGCGTCCGGCGCTTATTGAAAAAGACAAACACCGATCCACTCAGAGGATCCAGCTGCATCTCATTGCGCACCACTCCGCTCAAGCCATCAAAACCCTTGCGTAAATCACAAACCCCGGTATAAAGGAAAAGCCGGTAGGAGTTTAAGGATAACATTACAGGCTGCGGATGATCTGGCTGATCAACTTGCTATTTGCTCCCTGATAGAAGCGTACAGTGCGACCGCCTAACAGATCTATCTCAACTATAGAATTGCGGGGCTGTGTGCTAGGGATTAATTCAATGAACTTATCCTTGTTATCCTGCAATGCTCCTTTGTAAACCTTGCGCCATCGAAAAAAGGTAGACTTGCAAATTCCTTGTTCTGCACAATAGCTGACTGCTGTTTGATCAGATTCACGTTGTTCATGTAGGTGATTCAGAATTTGATCCTTGCTCAAATKTTTTCGCTTTCTCATAGTTCTTTGCTTTGAGCACAAAGCTCTGAACTACCTCGAATTTATCCTATATGTACTTTACAGGGGGGATACTGTAAGACTTACCTGAATTAAATAGATCATGACGGCTCCAAACACCAAGCCTATAAGATTGAGGGCAATTCTGGGCTTGCGCTCCAACTCCGAAATTAAGTTAGCCCAGGCTATAAATAATAAGAATCCCACTGGAACCGCATAATGGAAATAGCCTATCCATTTTAATGCTTCCCAGCCATGATACTCGACCTCCAGTCTCCATAGAACACCTAGAACCAATGAAAGGATGCCTAACGATAGTATCTTATACTTTGCCATTCCCTAAGATACGAAAATCCAGTCGATTGCTTTATCTATCACCGAAAGCAAGAGGGGATATACTGCCACCCTTCCCCACATCAAAAAAGCCACTCGAAATGAGTGGTTTCTCCTAAAGATGCTCCCCTACCAACCACCTAAACCTTACTTGCCCTTATTTCGTATCTCGAGATGGTCAGCCACCCAATGACTTTTGCTGATTAGCTTACTGAATCTTTTCTGTGCTTGCGTTAGAGGCCTGTTTCTATGCCTTAACTTAGTGACAGGACAAATGTAGCAGGTCCATGATGTAACTTGGGTGGGTAAGTGTGTGTTAGGTAGGTATCTGAACAGGAAGTGCGGAGTGCTTTAAGCTTGGCTGTTATATAAAATGTAAATTCATAATCGAATAACCATAAAATCAGGCGAATGACTACACGTAATTATAGTTTATCACTCATCACGATATCGCTGGCATTATTGATCACAACGCCCATATTTCTTTTTGCTCAAAAAGAAGTTAACCTCTGGTATTTTGGCAATGGTGCCGGACTTGATTTTAATAGTGGAACACCGGTTTCCTTAACAGATGGAGCAGTAGTAGTTGCAGGAGGAGTAACAACCGTTGCTGATACAAATGGCGCCTTATTATTTTATACCGATGGATTTAATATCTTCAACCGAAATCACACCGTAATGCCCAATGGAGGTGGCACTATTGTATCCGGACAGGTGGGACAGGATGTCGTGATTATTCCTCAGCCAGGCAGTGATTCGTTATATTATATGTTCATTTGGGATCTCTATTCCATCAAGTATTCGCTCATAGACCTATCGTTGGACGGTGGACTGGGTGATATAGTATCCGGTACAAAAAACACCTTTTTGTTCAGCCAGGCTTCACAGAAACTGCTTGCGGTACATCATTGTAACAGGGAAGACTTCTGGTTTATAACCCATAAATGGAACAGCGATCAGTTTTATGCATATCCTATTACTTCGGGTGGAATAGGCCCTCCAGTAATATCGACGGTGGGGGTCGTTCACCAGGAAGATGGCAATGGGGTTTTTGAAGAAGTGATAGGGTATCTTAAATCCAGTTCGGACGGAAAAAAGCTGGCTTCTGTGGTTTTCAATTCCAACACCGCTGGTGCAATTGAACTTTTTGATTTTGACAATGTAATGGGCTCCATTTCCAATGGAGTGGTCATTGATTCCCTGAATGAAGGTGCCTTGGGTGTCTCCTTTTCCCCTGATCAAACAAAACTGTATGTCACCACCTTTTACGGCCAGAACTTATACCAATACAACTTGTTAGATCCGGATGTAACGGGATCAAGAACATGGATCTATAATTTCCCACTGTTTCTTGGTGGCCTTCAACTTGCCCCTGATGGCAAAGTATATGTGAGTCACAAAGACGATCTTTATTTAGGGGTGATCAATGATCCTGATTCTCTGGGCTTAGCATGTAATTATGTCGATTCCGGAATTTACCTAAATGGAGAGCAAAGCGTTTTTGGATTGCCCAACCTCATTGAAACCTACTTAAATATACCGACTGCACTTACCGCTTTATTCACCTACGATTCTACATCTGCTGAGATGACTGTATCATTCAATGATTCATCTCAAGGTAATCCAGTAACGTGGTTTTGGGATTTTGGGGATGGAAATACGGACACCCTCCAAAACCCAATACATACCTATCAAAACCCAGGAACTTTTTTTGTTTGCTTAACGGTAACCGATGGTTGCGTGACTGGCACTTTGTGTGACTCCATTTCAGTCACCTGTCAAATACCAAGTGCCCAATTTGGGTTTACCAACTCAAATTTTACGATCAATTTTTCAGATTCTTCAACGAACGCTACAAGTTGGCTTTGGAGTTTTGGTGACACCAATACAGATACCGTTCAAAATCCAATTCATGTCTATGCGAATGCTGGGATATACAATGTTTGTTTAACCGCTTCTAACAATTGCGATTTTGATAGTATTTGTGAGAGCATAACGATTTTAACTACTGGTATTGATCAATACTTGGTAACCGTTGATAAATTAAAGGTTTATCCAAATCCTGTCAGCACTTTCGCTACCGTTACGACCAATCCAGCGTTTAAATTGGAAAACGCGGTATTGTGCATTTACGATCTCTATGGAAAAGAAGTGCAGAAAACAGCCGGCATTACCACACAAAAAATTATGATTGACGCCAATCAGCTAGCAACTGGAATGTATTTCTACCGATTAATGGATCAAGACAAAATTATTGGGAGCGGAAAATTTATTGTCGAATAAGAAGATCATAACTCGGCTTAACGCTTTCCCCTTTAGGCGCAACGTCTTTCAGTCACCGTAGCTGCAGCGAAGGAGACCTCGCTACGCCGTATATTTAACAAGAGGGGATATACCCCCAACCCTCTACCATAAAAAAAGCCACTCAAAATGAGGTCAGGACTTCATTTTCACAGTTTCAAGAAGCATTTGTTTTAGTGTTTTCTTTGAAGGTAAGTATAGAAAGCAAGTTGGCGAAACGACATAGAAACATCCACAAGTGTCATTTGAGAATATTGTCATCCCGAGGCGCAGCGAGGGATCTCCCTAAACCTGCAGAAGTGCTGGTTAACAACACATTCTAAATTACATTGGTGCATACTTAGGGAGATTCTTCCTCACTTTGTGATGTCAGAATGACAATTGTTCATGGAGACTTTGGTGGTAAAGGAGGCAGAGCTGAAGAGGGGATATACCCACCAACCTTCTGCCATTAAAGAAACGAACCTCTTGATGAGATTAGGGCTTCTTTGCATGTTGGCAGGTGTAACACCTGACACCAACAAAACAACGACACCTTTAATCCTCGTGGCACATTATATTTACACATAAACTTTTTAAATGATTAAACGTACAATGCAATAATTTAGAGCATGTTACATTCCCTTTCAAACATGTTGGCAAAAAGTAATATGAAAAAAATAATTTATCCTCTTTTTTTATTTTTCCTTCTAAATATTGGAGCCGTGCGTGGCCAAAGCGATGGCAGCTTAGATCTGAGTTTTGACGCTGATGGAATGGTATTAACAGATCTTGGCGCTAATGATGAGAGGGCACATGCTATAGCTATTCAAACAGACGGCAAAATTGTAGTAGCTGGATATACATGTGTTGGCATGGCCTGTGATTGGGTCATACTCAGATATAATAGTGATGGTAGTTTAGACACAGGATTTAATACAAACGGAAAAGTTATAATTGATTTCGCCGGAGGTATTGATGTGGCATGGGGTGTAGCAATCCAATCAGACGATAAAATAGTAGTTTCCGGTGTATCAGCAGGTTATTTTGCTGTTGCACGGTTGAATACCGACGGAAGCTTGGACACAAGCTTTGACACTGATGGATTAGCCACTGGTGCTATCGGCACAGGAAAGGGGCTTGCCATTCAGAGTGATGGAAAAATTGTCGTGGTGGGTCGTGCAATGGGCGCGTCCAACCAGGATTTTGCCGCCGTCAGGTTTAACACAGATGGTAGTTTAGACACTTTATTCGACGGAGATGGAAAAGTAACTACAGAAATAGGTAGTGCAGTTGACTATGCTGAAGTAGTAGTTATTCAATCCGATGGTAAAATCGTAATCTCCGGATATTATAATATTGGTTCTTTTGATAGTGACTTCGCGGTTGTACGATATAATTCAGATGGCAGCTTAGATTCAACTTTTGATGCAGATGGAATAGTTACCACTGATATTTCTGTCAATTTTGCTTATTGTTCTGGAGCAGCAGTGCAAGCGGATGGAAAAATTGTTATCACGGGGTATTACAATGACGGTACGATCAATATTCCCATAGTAAGGTATAATTCCAACGGGAGTTTAGATACAACGTTCGATACGGATGGTATAAAAATTCTTGCTTATCCGTATTACGGGTCGGATGTAGCGATTCAATCAGACGGCAAAATCGTCATTATTGCCCAGGGGACTTCAAATTCACTTGAATTTGTTCTTTTCAGATGTAATAGTGATGGAAGTTTAGATACCACTTTTGACACAGACGGTGTGGTCGTAACGGATTTTACAGGCTCAATTGGAAGACCATTGGGAATTGCCATTCAATCTGACGCAAAGATTGTTGTTGTTGGCACGGCAAATAATGATATTGCGCTGGCTAGGTATAATGTTTTGGATTGTGATACTACAATTTATGCTACCCTGTCATTATGCCAGGGCGATAGTGTTTACCTAGAAGGAAATTATCAGTACACCTCCGGTGTTTATTATGATAGTTTATTATCAGTCGATAGCTGTGACAGTGTGATCGCAACTACCCTTAATGTAGAACCGGCTAATTATTTTACACCTGATGTTATCATCTGTACCGGTGACAGCGCCCTCATTTACGGAACATATAGAACCACAGCAGGAACGTATTTCGATAGCTTAACAACCGTTAACGGCTGCGATAGTATTCACTCCACTATATTGATCGTACTACCATTACCAACAGTAAGCTTTAGCGGTTTAGACACAAGCTATTGCCTTGTTGATGCAGTAGCACCCCTGACAGGTAGTCCATCCGGAGGTTTCTTCAACGGTATTGGTATGTTCGGTGACCTGTTTAGCCCAACTACTGCAGGCATTGGAACAAGTACCGTTACCTATACATACATCGACTCAAACAATTGCACAAACAGCGCATCGCAGACCGTAAATGTTAACAATTGTACGGGCATTGAGAACTATGATTTTTTCAACAGCTTTGAAATATATCCCAACCCCAACACAGGTGAGTTCAACATAGAACTGAATATTACGCAAATGGAAAGTTTTGAAATCATAATATTAAACAACTTGGGTCAGGAAATATTTACGGAAAAGTTAAAGCAATTTAAAGGCATCTATGAAAAACCGTTTGACTTAAACGAATATCCTGCTGGCGTCTATAATCTTCAATTGGTGACTGATAAAGGAGTAATCATCAGACAGATAATCATTGAATAAGGGAAAACTATGCGGAAATCCCACTCTTGAGCCACCACCTTAGTAGGTTTCCCTGTTCGCCGAAGCTTACCTCCTAAAACATCACGTAATGTTAGGCGAAGGCTGTGCCCATAAGTGTTCGAAACCTTAGGAAGAGTTCCATAAATGCGCTGCTTTACTAGGATCTCCACCACACATGAGGACGATTTCCTTGATGATCATATTGTCTAACTCGATTTCAAATTTGAGCTTAGCAATTTTATTGCTTTCGATTTTGTTTGTTTTTCTATAAACGGTAATAAGMGTGGCCAGAATTAAGGTCATGTATATCATCACTCGGATGGCATTATCATTTCTRGAAACGATATGYTTTAAGCTGAGGTGTTGTTTTAAGAATTTGAATAACAGWTCAATMTCCCAGCGTTGTTTATACATCGCTGCAAGTTCATAAGGAGTAGCAKCAAAGAAGTTTGTTACAAGGAATAGTTCTTCTTGAGTTTCCTTTATYCTGGTTTTTACTATTCTGAATGTGTTTTCAGTTGGCTTACCCTTGCTGGTATAGAGGTGCGCATTTATATCYTCTAATATTTMYWCWGTRSTWRMKKKGTNCATTWWWAKRWRKWSTWTYWKYRCTWWYYTGKYYRWATMKYAMAWCTGTKTKTRWSMKRMMTMWRWATMWKRKSWKMWYWYWKKWYMTYWMRYTRMMARRYKMTYKTGTTTGAAGCCCTCTGTCGAATACAATTATCGAGTCTGTAAGAAATTTATTCTGTAGAATACAATCTGGAAAAGTAGCGTTATCATTTATGAATTCCTGTTCCTTGTAAAACTTCACGGCTGAGGGTAAAGACCCTTTCATTGCAACGGTGAATTTCAAATGCCTTAACCCCAATGCTGGTGTCCCATTACTCATCCCCCATTGAACCAATTTTGAGGAAATGCTTACAAAAGTGCTGTCGATTAGACTTATCGCTTTTTCTTCTTTGAGCAGTTTGTTGTATTTGATGAAAATCGATTCAAAAATCCTTTCGAAATACTCACAGTTGATGGTACTTATTCGATCTCTTATGGAATTATATTTTGAAGTTGTATGATATATGTTACTGAGTTTTTTAAACTGTGCCGACAGAAAAAAAGCCTCCATCACCCTCAGACTCAACTTTGTTGAGTTTAACATAGAAAACAAGATCAATTTAAACACCAGGATTCCGGTCAACTTTTTCACCTGATGATCCACATGAGTTTCTGCCCCCAAGAACTCCAGGTCATCTTTGGGAATCAAGTCTAAAATCTGTTCTACTCTCATGAGGCGAAAAGTAAAATCTTCTCGTGTACAGATTCATCAACTCGAAAATAATTGTAAACTAATGCGTTGTGAGTTGTTTCGAACACTTATGGGCACAGCCTTCGCCGAACGGGGTATCAACCGGACGCTGAAACTGCAAAAGAACTCAGGGAAATGATCCTTCCTAAACTTGAGGCGATGAAATTGCACATTGTTGATGGCGATATGATAACTGATCCAGACATAAGAACCATATACGTAATCTTGAGCTTAACAGGAGTAGGAGCAAAAGCTGATGAAATGTACTTAATGGAGGTAAGGGATTACCCAGGAGCGATAGCCACCGATAAAAGCCAGACCTATTGGAAATATCAAAATAAAAAACTGGACAAACTTCTTGCAAAGTTTGAAGAAAAGCTGAATGGGTAACTATATCTAATCGATTACTGTTTTTAAGGGGGGGGCGATGTATTGAGTTTTGCAAGCTGACACCCTTCTTCATATTTCATTTCTCACTGTAACCCGTGCCGACCTGCAGATATACAGGCACACCACGCCAGGGAAAGGAGTTTTAGACCTTACTGGAATATCAGATGAGCATAGGAGTGTAAGATTGTTCACCACGGTAGCGACAAAAAGCAAGAATCTGCTGGCAAATAGGTGAGAATGACAATTGACAAAGATGTGGATTAAATGATGCTGATAAATGATAAATGATAAATGAACGCTACTAGCATCCTATTTCAATCACTGAACACTATTGTGTATCAAGGGAGCTAACGTTTCGACTTGATAATACCACCTTTTTTTAAAAAAGATATCCAAACTGAAAACCGA
>JAESRW010000094.1 GCA_016764395.1 Flavobacteriales bacterium | reverse complement strand
TTCTTCCACCACTGCTACCCAAGCTAAAGGGCTGCTATCTTTTACCCTTGAGGGCTTAATCCCTCTGAACACGCCAGCCTTTGCTGGACGCACAACCGTTCGTGAGACTCTCAATTTATATGCTTACACCGAAGCTTGAGCATGGGCGCTAGGGCTCATATTTTGCAGCCAGTTTTAGGTTAACTGATTGGACTTGCAAAGAGCGCTAGCCGTTGGTGCTGTTGGAGGGGTCATAATTTGGGTAGTTATCACAATTCAGCCACGCATAACCAAGAAAAAGTAGCGCTGTACTATTTGACTACTTTTATGCACAAAAGAGCTAAAATAAGCACACACCCGCCTACTAAACACCACATATTGCCTATTAAATGCGGAATCAATAAGCTAATTTACTGACGCTAACGTTTGAGCCTATCACGCATGCTCAAGTTGTACTGCCTCATTGCTCTGCTACTCCTACATCGGATCCACATCAACAATAATCCGCACCGATCTCAGATCCTTATTCAATCTAAAATTGTCAATCTCTTCATTTAAGATATCCTTCACATTTTGAATGGAAGCCTTGACCTCCACTTTAATCAAAGCCACTTTCTGATAGAGATTTCTGACCCGCGACACCGAAGGATACTCAGGGCCCAGGACACGCTTTCCCAGCCTTCCTCTCAGCGCATTCACGAACAGGGATGCCGCCCCGTCTAAGGTTTGCCTTTCTTTGTGTTTCATGGTAACGCTGATCAGCCTGGTGAACGGAGGGTAATCAAATTGCTTTCGGTGCTCCAATTCCTGTTTGAACTGCAGTGCAAAATCAGTCTTTAGTACATTTTGAACCACATGATGATTGGGTTTGTAAGTCTGCAAAACTACGGTGCCTTGTTTGTTTTTTCGGCCTGCACGCCCTCCGACTTGTGCCATCAGTTGAAAGCTGCGCTCGTAGGATCTAAAATCAGGGAAACCCAACATAGAATCCGCATTGAGGATTCCCACTAAGCTAACATGATCGAAGTCGAGGCCCTTGGCCACCATCTGGGTTCCGATAAGCACATCAATTCTCCGCTCTTCAAAATCGGAGATGATTTGTTCATAGGCGTTCTTGGCGCGGGTCGTATCAAGATCCATCCTGGCAATTTTCGCTTTTGGGAAAAAGTGTGCCAGGTCCTCCTCCACCTTCTCCGTTCCAAAACCCTTTGATTGGACATTGGTATCTCCGCAGGCTCCGCAGCGCTTTGGAGAATCCAAGGTATATCCGCAGTAATGACAGCGCAAATTATGCGAGGCCTTATGATAAGTTAACGTGACATCGCAATTTTTACATTCAGGGATCCACCCACATAAATAGCACTCCAGCACAGGAGAAAAGCCCCGCCTATTTTGAAAGAGAATGATCTGTTCCTTACGCTCCAACGCCTTGCCAATCAACTCGACCAAAGCACTTGAAAAATGGGAGGCCATCTCCTTTTTCCGAATGGCTTCACCCAAATCAATGATTTGAATTTCTGGTAATACCATGTCTCCGTAGCGCTCAAAGATTTCCACCAATGCGTATTTACCATGAAGCGCATTGTTGTAAGTTTCCATGGCAGGAGTGGCTGTTCCCAACAGTGTCTTGGCCTTGTGAAGTCCGGCCAAATAAATAGCCGTATCACGGGCATGATATCTAGGAGCAGGTTCATATTGTTTGTAAGAATTCTCGTGCTCCTCATCTACGATCACCAATCCAAGATTGTTAAACGGCAAAAACACCGCGGACCTGGCTCCAAGAATCACATCATATTTCAATCCTTCCCCTTCGATTACGGCATTCCAGATTTCAACTCTTTCGTTGTTGCTGTATTTGGAGTGATAGACTCCGATACGCCCGCCAAAGTGCACTTTTAGACGATTGATAATTTGGGAGGTGAGCGCAATTTCAGGCAGCAGGTAGAGTACTTGCTTCCCCTTTTCCAGCGCCTCTTCCATCAATTGAATATATATTTCGGTCTTTCCGCTGGAAGTAACTCCATGGAGCAAGGTCACCTCCTTATTTTCAAATCCAGTTTTGATTTCTTTAATGGCGCGATGCTGGTGCTCATTGAATTTGATCTTGGTTTCACCAGAACCATTGCCTGCAAAAAATCTTTCAACCCGACTGACTTCCTGCTCGTATGTTTCAAACACGTTCTTTTTCACGAGTTCAGAAAATCCAGAAACGCCATTTACCTTTTCAAGAAGTTCCTTTTTTCGCACCTCTTTTCGCTCTCCATACCGATCTGATAAAAGAACATGAGCCATCAAGAGTTCCAATTGCTTGGGTGCCCTTTCCAGGGTTTTGAATACCGCCTCTAGATCTTCCTCCGCCTCCGCCCTCTCACCTAGTCGCACATACGTCTCCATCTTCGGTTTGAAGCGCTCTACCAAATTCTCATCTATCAACAACGCTCCTTTATCCATGAGCGATTTGATAACCGGCATCACCGTCTTCAGATTGAGAATCCGCATCACCTCAGTAATGGTGAGTCGCTCATTGATCCGCAAGGCGTCCCAAACAAGGAACTCATTGTCCGTTAGTATGGAATGCTCCCCATTAAATTCCGGGTTGAGTGTCATCTCCGTTTCGCTGGCCAGCTTCAATCCGGCGGGCAATGCCGCATTCATCACTTCCCCCTGGCTGCATAGGTAATATTTGGCCATCCATGACCAAAGCTCGAGCTGCACTGTGTTTACAATCGGCGTTTGATCCAGGACCGACAGGATGTATTTGGCCTCGTATTGATCAGGAGCGGTGTTGTGAATGTGGGCAATAATGGCGGTGTAAACTTTAGTTTTTCCGAATTGTACCACTACCCGCTTCCCGAGTTCAATATCATCACTCAAATCTCTTGGAACTCGATACGTATATCGATTTTGAAGCGGTAAGGGTAGAATTACGTCCAGAAAAACAGTTTGCTCACTCATTCAGACTTCTTATGCGCATTAGAACGGAATCGCTTGCAAGGATAAAAATAAAATCCCGATCGCTAGGAGAGGATCCGGGTAAGCTCCAACAAATGCTTATTGATCTCTTTGTGGTGCTTGGTTGCTTTGCTAAAGTCGGTATACAGGATCTCATTGTTCACAATGCCCACCATCACCTTTGACCTCCCTTCAAGAATTCCCTCTATCGCACCCACCCCCAATCGAGTTGCTAAAACACGATCCATACAAGTTGGCGCACCCCCACGCTGTTGGTGCCCCAGGACCGAAACGCGTATATCAAAATGACCAAATTTTTCTTTTACTTGCTCGGCAATTTTAAAGGCTCCACCTGCGTCATCACCCTCAGCGACCATCACCACCCATCCCGTTCTTTTACTCTTCCACCCCTTTGCAAGCAAGGCCAATAAGCTATCAACATGGGTATCTGTTTCCGGCACCAGGACGGCCTCTGCTCCAACTGCAATTCCACTTCTCAATGCGATGAATCCCGCATCTTTTCCCATCACTTCCACAATAAAGAGTCGATTGTGCGCGTCAGCGGTATCCCGAATTTTATCTACCGCCTCAACAACTGTATTCAAGGCTGTATCATAGCCAATCGTATTGTCGGTGCCAAACATATCATTGTCAATGGTTGCCGGAATCCCGATAAAAGGAATTTCATATTTGTCGGTAAACTCATTGGCACCACTAAAAGTGCCATCGCCACCAATTGCTACAACCGCTTCAATCCCGTGTTTCTTTAACGCAGCATGTGCTTTTGCCATGCCTTTTTTAGTACGGAAACGCTCCGATCTGGCTGTCTTCAATATGGTTCCTCCCCGGCGAATGATATTGCCAACCTGGTAAGATTGGAGCACAGCATATTCCCCATCAATCATCCCGTTATACCCATTGTGAATCCCGACAACTTCAAGTCCATGATGGATTCCTCCACGTGTAACGGCACGAATACAAGCATTCATACCAGGCGCATCACCACCTGATGTAAATACCGCTATTTTTTGAATTTTTGAGCTCATTTTATCAATAGACGAAGCCAATTTAAAGGTTCTTGTAAAGTTATCAGTAAAAACCAATTTGAACCAGTGCATTTTGATTATTTACACGTCGATCCAAAATGATACTTTTGTCCAAGAATTTCAAGGTCGTGATTGCGTGATCGACATGTGCACTATCTGAATAAACCCACCATGGTCCTACACCCGCTCGACTGGTCAATTATTGCTCTTTTTCTCCTGATCTCGCTATTAGTTGGATTGAAATTCAGGGCCAGAGCGAGCAAAAGTCTGTCTGATTTCTTTTTAGGCGGACGCAACCTTCCCTGGTACATCGCCGGTATCTCCATGGTTGCTACCACATTTGCAGCGGATACGCCATTAGCGGTTACCGAGCTCGTAGCCAACAATGGGATTGCAGGCAATTGGCTATGGTGGAACATGTTGTTTGGAGGCATGCTAACCACTTTCTTTTTCGCCCGGTTATGGAGAAGAGCCAACATCCTCACAGAACTTGAACTGATAGAAATGCGGTACAGTGGCATAGAAGCGGCATTCCTGCGGGGATTTAAGTCGGTATACATGGGATTGTTCATGAACACCTTGATTATCGGATGGGTGAATGTGGCCATGCTATCCATCCTGACCGTCTTTTTTGACATCCCCGAAAGTGAAGTTATTTGGTATGCAGGTGGTGCCATGCTCATTGCCGCTTCGTACTCCGTGCTCTCCGGTTTGTGGGGGGTGGCCATTACTGACGTGATTCAATTTATTATCGCAATGACAGGATGTATCATTCTAGCAGTTATAGTGGTCAATTCAGATAAAATAGGTGGGATTACCGGATTAAAAGAGCGCTTGCCGGCAGGATCTTTAAACTTCTTTCCAACACTCAAAGGCTCAACTGCCTCAGAGGTCGTGTCGACCCTGAGCTTGAGCGTAGGCGCGTTCTTCGCGTATGTTTCGGTACAATGGTGGGCGAGCTGGTACCCGGGTGCTGAACCAGGTGGAGGCGGATACATCGCACAGAGAATGATGAGCACCAAGAGTGAGAAACATTCCATATTTGCCACCTTGTTTTTTCAGATCGCGCATTACTGCATTCGTCCCTGGCCATGGATCATTGTGGGCCTTTGTTGTTTGATCCTCTATCCTGACCTAGGCGCCGACGACAAAAAGTTGGGCTATGTGATGGCCATGAAGGAGTTTCTTCCTGTCGGTTTAAAAGGATTGCTGATCGTTGCCTTTCTGGCTGCCTACATGAGCACCATTTCAACCCAGCTCAACTGGGGAGCGAGCTATCTTACCAACGATTTATACAAGCGGTTCATCCGCCCTGAATCTAGCTTCGCGGATCAGGATAAAGTGCAGTCCCACTATGTGAACGCCGGCAGGGTATTCACTGTTTTAATCATGTTGATGTCTTTGTACACAACCTCAGTGATCACTACTATTTCTGGTGTCTGGCATTTCATTATTGAATGCGGTGCAGGCCTGGGACTGGTTTTAATTCTACGCTGGTATTGGGAGCGCATCAATGCCTGGAGTGAAATTTCTGCAACCCTGGCACCCTTCTTTTTTTATTGGTTGGGAAATTATCAATTGGAGCTGGAGTTTCCAGTCAGCTACTTTCTTACCGTAGGTGGAACCACGGTCACTTGGATCATTGTAACCTTCGCTACCCAACCTGTCAATGCGGAAACTTTAAAGAAGTTCCACAATACTGTTCGGCCTGGTGGCTGGTGGCCCTCATTCCAATCGGATGTAGCTGCCTCCAATGCAAGCCAAAACAACGGTATTGGAATGCTCGGGCTCACCTGGCTCTTTGCGATAGTAATGACCTATTCAATTTTATTTCTGACTGGGAACATTATTTTGCAGGAGTGGACCGACGCAACATGGAGCTTCCTTTCTGCATTTGGGTCATTTCTCGGCATGCGAAAAATGATTAATTTAACCGGAATTTTCAAGGATTAATTAGCCTGACCCCCATCAGAATTCATTAATTTTTAAGTCTCGCAATTTTTTTGTTACTTGTGCGCTTAATCACAACCAAATTTTCATCATGAGAATTACAAAAAATTTCGGATTATTTGCTGGATTTGCCCTGGTTATTTCCTGCTCGCTTTTCATGGTGAGTTGTGGCGGAGGAGGAGAACTAGAAAGCGATGTTGAGAAAGTGGGCTTTGACAGTACCGCCACTAACGTTCTAGAGCTAGGCAATACGGTTTTTTGCATTCCATCTCCTGTACAAACCGCGATCCTGGTGAAGGAAGTAGGTGCAACATACGACAAGGAGCTGATGAATTCACCTAGTAACGAATCTTCGTACTCGACTAACTTCCAGAAGGCCTTGAATTTGGGCGTGTATGGAGCCGATTTAGGATATGCCACCATTTACGAGCATCCTCAAGATGGTTTAAGCTATCTAAAAACAGTACAGGGGCTAGCTGACGATATTGGAGTCGCTTCCGCCTTCAGTCCTGAGATGATCGCCAGGATCACCAACAATATTGGCAATCAGGACTCACTCTTAAAGATGGTTGGAAATTGTTATCGCTCGTTAAATTCGTTTCTTCAGGAAAACGACAGGGATGATGTCTGTGCCCTAGTCTTAGCGGGAGGTTGGATTGAGAGCACTTACTTTGTAACGGCCATCTCCGGTACTTTTGAAAGTCAGGAATTGGTGAATCGCCTGGCAGAACAGAAGACAACTTTAGAAAATCTAATCAAGATTATCGAGCCTTATTATAACGACCCACAATTCACTGAATTGCTCGATGAGATGTATGGCTTATCAGAGGATTTTGACAATGTGACCCTTGAATATGTTTATGAGAAGCCTACGGTTGATGAAGAAAACAAGAAGACCGTTATCAACAGCAAGTCAAACGTGAGCATCACTCCTGAGCTCATCTCATCAATTAGAGCTAAGATTGCTGCTCTGCGAGAACAAGTTATTGGATAATAAAATTGTCAGGTTAAATTTAGCGTACCCCACATGAGAAAACTACTTTACATAACCACCCTATTCTGCGGCGTAATTGCAGGAGGCTCTTCCTTTGCACAGTGTGATTCAACAGCGAGCATGTGTCAAAACCACCTGGGAACGGAATACATTTCTGATGGGCAGTCTTACCGAGCGCTTCTGATTAGCGACGAAGTTGCAGAATTTCACACTACTTTTTTCGGTGGCAGTGAATACAGAATTGCAGGGTGTACCGGTAATTCTGATGGCAACCTGGTTTGGTCCATGTATGATGTAGATGACAATTTACTCTTTACGAATCTGGATTATCGCAATTCACCCTATTGGGATTTTGAATTTACCTCTTCAATAGACGTCAAAATAGAAGCACATTTGGGCGCTTTAAGTGAAGGGTCGGGTTGTGCCGTATTGATGATCGGTTTCAAAAGATAAGCCTTCCNTGTCAGTAGACAGAGGGCWGCAAAACGTACAGTGAATTCACAATAGTACATTACTCAGAAAAGGGACATTATGGCAAAGGCTGTAATGTCTTTTTAGTCTGCGGTTGTGATTGAAACAGCATGAGTGAAAATATATTAAAGGCGCTAATGCAGCTCTTCGCCCTCGTCTCCGAATCGGATGACGAGAATGTCGTTCAAGAACGACGTAGAGTTGTATCTCGTTTCCTTCAATTACAACTCAATCAGGAGCTGGTAGATGAATACCTCGGCGTATTCGATGACTTCACCGGTGCACAAGCGAAGAAGGACCAGGGCAAAAAGAAGCGGAAGAGAACCTCTGTTAACTCCGTTAAGATTCTGAGAATCTGCACACATATCAATGAGGAACTTGCACAACCGCAGAAGATTATTGTACTTATCAGGCTACTTGAATTTATCAATGAAAACAGTATCCCTTCGGAGCAAGAAATCGAGTTTGTCACGACTGTTGCGGAGACTTTTAATATCAGCCAGGAAGAGTACAATCGCACCATGTCCTTCATCCAAAATAAGGAGCATGAGATTCCGGAATCTGCCAAGATCCTCATCATCGATGACAAGACGAGC
>JAESRW010000148.1 GCA_016764395.1 Flavobacteriales bacterium | reverse complement strand
CAGTGATGGAAGAGAACAAAGACAATAGGACTAAGAAGAGACTAGGTAGACCTCCTAAGATTAAGAAGAAGAAAGGGATTATAGGTAGACCTAAAGGTGATAAGGCTATAATGGATGAGTATAGGCAGAGACTCATAGCCTCCCCCAAGTCTAAGAAGGTGTTAGATGTTATTCTTACGGCAGCTCTTAATGATGACCATAAGCATCAAGCTGCTGCTTGGAAGCTCTTAGTAGAGCGTTTAATGCCTATCTCTACCTTTGACCCTAAGGCAGGTAATCAACAACCCTCTATATCAATTAATATTAGTGGTGTTGGTGAAGTGGATATAGCTAATCTTGAGCCTTTAGAAGGTGAATATGAAGAGGACGACCAGTATGATGATGAATAATAACCTAGTAGCACTAGCTAATGAGTTGTTAGACCAGATTGAGATTGACCTTATGTACATGTTTGAGGGGCACAGAGATTGAATAACTACATTAAACCAGCCCTCAAACTGGTCAAACACTGGGAGTCATTTGTACGTGAAGCTTACCTACCAACCCCTGATGATGTTTGGACTGTAGGGTATGGTAAGACAGAAGGTGTTAAAGAGGGGGATACCATTAGTGAGTATGGAGCCTCTCAATACCTTCTACGTCAATTGCTTTATACGGCATATAGACTAGAGGAAGAGCTAGGAGATGTTTGGGGTTCACTTCGAACTGGTCAAAAGGCTTCCCTTCTATCGTTAGCTTATAACGTAGATATGAATGTGGTAGGACAGTTGAAGTATTCTAAAGCTCTAACTGGTCTAAAAGAGGGAGATGAGTTAAAGTTCATTACTGAGGCTTTCAGCCCAGAGAAAGGCTTTGTCTTCCAGAACGGTAAGAAGCTACAGGGCCTAGTTAATCGTAGACTAGCTGAGTGGGACTTATGGGATGAGTAGTAGTGATGCTCAACTAGACGTTAAACTACTCCCTTGGCAGAAAGAGGTATTTACAAGTAAGAAAAGGTTTCGAGTCATCGTCGCAGGTCGTCGAACTGGCAAGTCTCGAGAGGTAGCGTGGGAGCTGATAATTTCTGCATTAGACGGAAAACCCGGCAAGGTATTCTATATAGCTCCTACGCAGGGACAAGCAAAAGAAATCATGTGGGACACTCTACTTGAACTAGCAGCTCCAGTTATCCAGAAGGCTCATATCAATGACCTTAAGATTAAACTGGTCAATGGGGCTACCATAAGCTTAAAGGGTGCTGATAGACCTGAGACAATGCGTGGTGTGTCTCTCAAGCTAGTAGCACTAGATGAATATGCAGATATGAAAGCCTCTGTCTTTGAACAGATACTACGTCCAGCACTAGCTGATAATAAGGGCAAGGCTATCTTTATTGGTACACCAATGGGTCGTAATCACTTCTACGACATCTACAACTATGCTATAGAGGGCTCAGACCCAGACTGGCAAGGATGGCACTTTACATCGTTTGACAATCCCCTCCTAGACCCTGAAGAGATTGAAACAGCTAGAAAGAGTATGTCTAGCTTTGCTTTTAAACAAGAGTTTATGGCTTCCTTTGCAGCACAGGGCTCTGATATATTTAAAGAGGAATGGATTAAGTATGGAGACTCACCTGATATTGGCGATTACTTCATCTCCATTGATTTGGCAGGTTTTGCCGATGTTGCTCTTGCTACCACCAGTCGTGCTAAGAGGTTGGATAACACAGCGATATCTGTTGTTAAGGTCAACGAGGATGGGTGGTTTGTTGAGGACATTATCTACGGGAGATGGGGAATAAAAGAGACTGCTACTAAGATATTCAATGCAGTGGTTAAATATAGACCAACTACAGTTGCTATTGAAAAGGGTGCATTGAAGAATGCTGTACAACCTTATCTATGGGACTTAATGAAGTCTAGGCAACAGTTCTTTACCATTGGTGAGACTACTCATGGTAACAAGAACAAGATAGACAGAATCATTTGGGCTTTACAAGGTCGATTTGAGAATGGTCAAATAACACTAAAGAAAGCAGATTGGAATGATGAGTTCTTAGATGAGCTATATCAATTCCCCAATAAACTAACACACGATGATTTAATTGATTCACTAGCTTACATCGACCAGATAGCCAAGATAGCTTACTACATTGACGAGCTTGAGGAAGATGACTATGAACCCATTGACTATGAGGCAGGATACTAACACTATGGATTTACCAAAGAAAGAAGACTTTAAGATGGTCAAAGTAGAAGAGTGGGTCATGGGTAAGGTAGATGAATACCGTGAGCACTATGAGCAGAACTACCGTTCTAAGCATGATGAATACTATCGCTTATGGAGGGGTGTTTGGCACGGCTCTGATAAACTACGTGAGTCTGAACGCTCTCGTCTAATCGCACCAGCACTTATGCAAGCTGTAGAGAGCTCTCAAGCAGAGATTGAAGAAGCTACCTTTGGTCGAGGTGATTGGTTTGACTTGACTGATGATGTAGGTGATGCTGATAGCTCTGATGTAGCTTCTTTACGTAAGCAGTTAAAAGAAGATATGAAGTTTGCTAAAGCTCGTTCATCTCTATCTGACGTTATCCTTAATGCAGCTGTATACGGTACAGGTATTGGGGAAATCTATCTGGAAGAGATTACAGAGCTAGTCCCTGATACCCAGCCAGTAGAAGGTATGGATATGTCTGCTGTAGGTGTTATTGAGAGAGAACGCTTCCTAGTTAAGATGCGTCCTATCCTACCTCAGAACTTCTTTATTGACCCTCTAGCAGCTAGTATAGAAGATGCTTTAGGTTGTGGTACTGATATTTATGTGCCAATGCACCAAGTACAGAAAGATATTGACTCAGGCGTGTACAGAGATGTAGATATTGACTCAGTAGAGCCTGAAACTGAGCTAGAAGCCTCTGATGACATTACAATGGCTGATTCAGATGGTGTTCGCCTTACTCGTTGGTACGGTTTAGTGCCAGTTGACTTATTTAATGAAGCAGCAGAAGAAGGAGAAGAGGTAGAGAGTGACGATACTTATATTGAGTGCAACATTGTTATTGCTAACGGTGGCACATTACTCAAAATAGAGGCTAACCCCTTTATGATGAAGGATAGAGGCATTGTAGCGTTCTCTTGGGACACTGTACCTAGTAGATTCTGGGGTAGAGGTGTCTGTGAGAAGGGCTACAACAGCCAAAAGGCCCTTGATACTGAGTTACGGGCACGTATAGACGCTTTAGCCCTTACAGTCCATCCTATGGTGGCTGTAGACGCTTCTAGGCTCCCTCGTGGTGCTAAGTTCCAAGTTAGACCGGGTAAGACCTTTCTAACTAATGGTAACCCCAGTGAAATCATCCAACCTTTCAACTTTGGTTCAGTAGACCAGATTACATTCAGCCAAGGAGCTCAATTACAACAAATGGTACAACAGGCTACTGGAGCTGTTGACAGTGTATCATTCGCAGGAGCTGCTGCTAACGGTGAAGGCACAGCTTCAGGTATTTCAATGGGTTTAGGCGCCATTATCAAACGTCACAAGCGTACGTTACTAAACTTCCAAGATAACTTCCTAATCCCCTTTGTGGAGAAGGCAGCTTGGCGTTATATGCAGTTTGAGCCTGAGCTTTACAAAGCAAAGGATTATAAATTTGTTGTTTCTTCTTCATTGGGCATTATCGCTAGGGAATATGAAGTTACACAACTGGTACAGCTTTTACAAACGATGGGTCAAGATTCTCCTCTTTACCCTCTTCTTGTCGAGAGTGTTGTGGAGTCAATGAACTTAACAAATAGAGAGAAGATACTAGAAAGCATTAAGAAGTCACAAGAGCCAAACGAAGCTGAACAAGAAGAAGCTAAGATTCGTAAAGAGTTTGAGCGTATGTTAGCTGAAGCTCAGCTTAAGAAGATTGCAGCTGAGACTATGGAGATTGAGACTCGTATTGAACAGAATAGAGTTGAGACTCAAATGTTACCTATTGCTGAACAGACTAAACGTATTCAAGCAGATGCACARGGTGACCCTAACARRGAGGAACAAGCTAGGTTTGATGCTGAGATTAAGATTGCTGATATGCAGCTTAAAGARCGTCAAGTGGGTGTACAGGAGAAACAAGCTGATACACAAGCTAAGATGGCTCAGAACAACCAGAACGACTCWGACAGCCTAGACAGAGCTCTAGGTGAGCAATAAGAGTGACCTCCTAAAGGTCTATAAGAACCTAATGGCTAAGATTGAGGCTATCTCGAAAGAGGTGGTCTTAGTCGAGGCTATGAAAGGTGACATGGGAGAGAAGGGGGATAAGGGTTCTCAAGGGGCTCAGGGTAGTGTAGGAGCCTCTGGGATGAGTGGTAAGCAGGGGTTATCAGGGGYAGATGGTAATAACGGCTTAGACGGGCACACAGGAGCTTCTGTGGTAGATGCCAAGATAGATTTAGATGGACACYTWGTCATCATACTATCTGATGGTAACGAAATAGATGCTGGTGAGCTTCCTAAGTCTGATGCACCTAGTGTTATTAATTACACAGGTGGAGGTGGTACAAGGGTAGTGCCTAGGGAGGGTGTTCTAGCTAATGTTATAGAAGTAACTGAAGATACCATTATCCCTAACACTTCACTATTTGAAGACAAGTATAACATTATATTAGTATTGTTTGCTGGAGTTACAATTACTCTACCAAATGATGTAGGCACAAAGATTATAGAATTTAAACAAGGTTACGAGGGGAACGGAACATACACTATTTTAAAGGCAAGTTAACATGTCAACATACGCGCTAGTAAGAGATAAAGATGGTAAYCCTAGATTTGACGACTACAACAATATAGCTGCTGGGTTTTGGGCTATGCTAACTGAAGACGAACAAAAATCAATCATTGTATTTCAAAAGGGTGGAGAGTTAATATGGCTGTAACACATGGACAAAGCACAAGAGATTCAWTAGCACAAGCTTTACTTGACCAGATTGGCACTTCTGGYTTCTTAGAGTTTAGAGCTGCAAATGAGACTGTCATTGCAACACTTCCTTTATCAGCTRYAGCTGGTACTAGAGCCTCAGAAGATGTAACCTTTAACGCCATTACTTCAGACACTAATGCTGTAGGTGGTACAGTRGCTAGAGCAGCTATTACAACTTCTGCAAGCGCTATCATYTTACAGTGTGATGTAGCCTTGACTAACTCTGACATTAAYATGTCTAGCTTAGTAGTTGGCCCAAGTGATACAGTGGCTTGTTCAGCACTAGTCTACACAGCACCAGTATAGGTAGAGGGCTATGGCCTTATCCCTTAACCCAGACCATTCCTTATTCTCCTTAGTAGATAAGGCTTGGTGGTGGGATGAAGACAATAACAACCTAGTCAGTATGGTAGGTGGTGTAGCTGATTTAGGTAACATAACAACTAACCCAGTGTTTATGACAGCAGCTGATATGGCTGGTGCTAACACTGTAGCAATGCAATATACACCTAATAGGTTGTATARCTTTAATACAATCTTTGATAATACARCWSRYGCAGAYAGGTGGGAAGCTTGGATTTACAGTRRDGGYCAAGTRTCYYTWMGKRSSYCTWCRTCMACTCACTCWGATTCAGCTAATATAMMAGCARSWGAKGTTARYACYCTRGCCTTCKCTTGGARTCCWTCAGGTGGAGCTAATWCTTGGGMSTACAARGTAGGRCTMAACACYRCCTTTGCARCWACMATAASYMAMTCAGGBMMAGYDATACCYRCTRGKGGTWTAGSBYTAGCTGGYRTACATGSRWVTAACACACAAGGGGAAGGTACTTACCACAARCTGGTRACCTTCCATGATGACTTAACTRATGCTCAACTRGCYACCCTTGACGCTGAGTGGGATGACTTGTTCATGCCTGCAACTGGTGTGGGGGCTCTGCAATCACAAGTAGCTACGTTAGYAGGTAGGGCTACAAACCTTAACACAGCAGGGATACTAGAGTCACAACCCTCTACCCTTAATGGTACAGCTGAGAGGGTGGTTACAGCCACTGGAGCCTTACGCTCTACTGTAGCTACTATAGCAGGTGTTGCAGCAGCAGTTAGGGTTGGTGCAGGGGTTATGCAGTCACAGGTAGCCACACTGGCTGGCACAGCTGAAATAACAAGGAAGGCTACAGGGCAACTAAGCTCACAAAACGCTACAATGRCAGGACAATCAGGTAAGCCCATTAGGGACTTTATAACAGGTGGAGGGTTAATGCTGGTTGCACATGATAGTCAATATTACTTAGGGGAGTTAGTCTAGTATGGCTCACGGTGAGTATGATTTTCCAAAGATTAGATGGAGTAGGGATAGTGGCAGAATACAAGCCAGACGACCTATGGAGACAACCTTAAACAGCTTCTACTTAGGTGGACAGCACGCTATATCCTCAGGTGGTGAAAACGTATTCTTTAAGAACGTCTCTACTGGGGTAGATTATTACCCTATGTGGGGTGGAATACTAGACCAAGAGGTGTTAGGGAACAGAGGGGCTGATGGAGTTATAGTCCCTAGTGGTAGGTGGTATGGTGATGCTTTGATAAGCCAAAACTTCTTCCAGCTACCTCATGCAACTGCTGTAACCCCATACTACGTTAATTACGACCCGGCTACAGAGAGTGTACATAACGTAGAGGTAGTATTGGGTGAGGTACTGTATGTAGGTGATCATGTAATATACCACATACACAACGATAACCATCATGGCCCTATAGTGTACTCTCAAGATGTTGAGATAGAGACACAGATGGAGATAGGTGAAACCTTCTCTATGTGGTTTGAGCATCCCCATGAACAGAAGGAGGGACAGCACAAACTAGCAATGTTCAAAGTTAAGAGGGGGCATACTGAGACTCCTATGCTGGTTGCAGCTACAGTAGACACCTCTGACTTCTTCATCCTTAACCCTGAACATGAGCTACATGATAACACGCAGGTAGCATCTACGTATAGAGATGGCACAGATGGGGATATGGTCTCTGCAATGTCTGGGCCACTTATACTTAACACTGATGCAACTCAGCCCTTAGCCATAGCTGAAAACTTGATTGGTGAGGAGGGTACTATACTTATTGAGTATACTCCTTCTAGGCTTTACGACCATAACACAATCTTTGATAACACTGAGGCGGCAGATACTTGGGAGTCTTGGATTTATGGTTCTGGACAACTGGCCTTTCGTGTAACTGGCTCTAATGCACTATTTACAACTAACTTACTKGTTGACACTACATACACAATAGGCTATAAGTGGTCTGTTACTGATGGCACTGTGACCTATCAAGTAGGTGTTGATGGRGTTTGGGGTGTAGCACAGACAGGTACTTGGGCTGGAGCACCTACAGGGGGGATATTCCTTGGAGGAGCAAACGGATTAAATACTGAAGGTGAGGGTAAGTATGATAGGGTGTACAAGTTTGATAAAGCCCTYTCTGACAGTGAGTTCCTAGCTGTAGGGTCTARCCCACAGGACTTACTCATTGRCAATGAAGACGCTCTTATCCCTTATGTACTGATAAGGTACAGAACCTTTGAAGATAAAGATTTAGCTTCCGTAGAGTATGTAGATGCTGAAGTTGATGCTATAGTGACAGGTTCAGGTTATGCCACTACAGATTATGTGGATGACGCTGGTACTATCATTAACACTGCTTGGGCCACTGCTGATACAGCTGGAGACGCTGCTAGTGTAACAAGCTCTAACAACTACACTAACACACAGCTTAACTCTTACTCTAATACCACTCAGATGAATACAGCTATTGCTAACGCTGTAACTAACTCTCACACAGATAGGATTATGAGTGGTCTTCCAACACCTAGTAGCACTAGGGTAACATTAGTGGGTGGTTGGACGTACAATCTAACAGGCCATGTGAACTTGGGGGATAGGTATGTACATTTCTCTGGTAGTGGTAAGGTTGTAATTAATGGTAATGGATATAGTATTTACACCGTCAGGCCCTACTCCCTTGTGTACACTGACTCCACTGACACCGGCATTAAGACAGAGTGGAACAATGTTAAGCTATCTAACACGCAAGGTGGTGGAGTAGCTATATACACTGACACAGGTGC
>JAESRW010000265.1 GCA_016764395.1 Flavobacteriales bacterium | reverse complement strand
GCATTCAACTTATCTACAGTCAAGCCCCAATATACATTCCTGCTTACACCAGTAAAAAGCGAGAATAAATATTAATTCAATATTTCATACAATAATGTTGTGCAGGGATCAATATTGTATGTAAATTTGCGTCCTCTCACAATAACCTAACTCTCCAGAATACAAAAAAACGGGCTTCGTCGCACCTAACCTAGCCTATCAATTATTGTACGTTTAATTTAATCCGGTGAGTTTCACCAAACACGAAAATGGCGTAAAGCCCAGTCTCCTAATAATCATTCAAAACCAATGAAAACAAAACTTACAATCACTCTTGTCTTGATGGCCATCTGCCTTATGGGCGTAAATCAGGCAACTGCTCAATACTGTTTACCTACCTATAACAACCCGTGTACTACGGATGATTTTATTAATTCTGTTACTTTCAACACTATTTTTAACGGTTCAACTGGGTGCACCTCACCTGGTGCAAATAATTACGAAGATTACACCGGCACCATTAGTACTACCGTAACACAGGGCTCTACCTATACGCTCACAGCAGCTTCCGGTACCACCTGGGATCAATATATTGTTGCTTTTATTGATTGGAATCAAGACTTGGACTTTGACGACCCCGGGGAGTTTTATGATGTTGGTTACTCAAACCCTGCCGGCACATCGGTGAGTGTAAATATAACAGTGCCCTTTTGTATCCCGATGGATAGCACCAGGCTCAGAGTAATGTGTCGCTACTCCGGTGCAGCGCTCACTCAAGCTGATGTTTGTGCTACAGGTCTTAGCTTCGGTGAAACGGAGGATTATTCGATCGTAGTGGTTCCTGGCCCTCCCTCTACCAACGCAGCGGTATTATCCGCTTCCCAACCTGTAGATGGTTGCGGGCTGAGTACCACAGAGCCTGTTACAGTTTCCATTTTAAATGCCGGAAGTGATACATTGACCGCTCTAAGCATTTGTTATGCGGTGGATACGCTACTGGCCGTGTGCGAGTCATGGACTGGAACTTTATTACCATGTGATACCCTGGTTTATTCCTTTACAGGTACCGCTGACCTAAGCGTTACAGGTCTTCACACGTTTGAGTTCAACGTAACAGCTTCTGGAGATACCCTGAATATAAACGATTCCCTCTTCAATTATATCGTAAACAGTGGCCAGGTTATTACGTCACCCGTTGTCGTGGATTTTGACACCCTCACTGATGGTGAAACCGGTGTGCTTACCAATGGATGGGTTGGTTCACCGGTCGCTGGTTATCGCTGGGAGGCCAACACCTTAGGAACAGGTTCCACAGGAACAGGCCCCAATGCAGATAATACCTCAGGAACGGGTATTTACATGTACACAGAAGCTTCTGGTGCTGCAATAGGAGCCGTTGCGGAATTAGAAAGCCCATGTATAGATTTGTCAGGGTTAATCGCTCCTCAATTTGATTTTTGGTACCACAAATTTGGCACCACAGTGATGGGTGACTTATATATAGATATATTCAGTGGAGGTGTCTGGACTACAGATGTAGATTCTGTGATTGGCACAACCCAATTCTCCAACGCTGATGCTTGGCTCTTGAAAACTGTTGATCTAACCCYGTGGGCTGGTCAAACGGTAACTATTCGTTTCAGAGCAATTAGTAATGGTAGCTTTCAGGGCGACATGGCGATTGATGATATCAATATCCGTGAAAAGGCTGCAAACGACGTTTCCCTCTTTCAAGCAACGGCTCCCAATAGTGCCTGTGGCCTAAGCGCCACCGAACAGGTTACTGTATCTATTGTAAACCTGGGGCTGGATACCGCCTTTACATTTAACATCTCCTATGATTTTACCGGCACACCGGTTACTGAGGCGTTTAATGATACTTTATTGCCTAATGATACGCTTACCTATACCTTTGCAACCGCAGCAGATCTTTCGGTTTCGGGTACCTATGTGTTTAATTTCTATGTTGCATTAGTGGGCGATTCGTTAAATGGGAATGACAGTTTGTTTGCCTATACCGTAATTAATACTGCGATTTTAACATCTCCATTTAGCCAATCCTTCGATACGCTCGTTGATGGCGAAACTGGTACACTCAGCAATGGATGGATTGGTACACCGGCCGCAGGCTATCGCTGGGAGGCGAACACTTTAGGAACGGGTTCTTCAGGAACAGGCCCCAGTGCTGATCATACTACTGGAACGGGTATCTACATGTATACAGAAGCCTCTGGCGCACCTGTTGGAGGAGTAGCAACCTTGGAAAGCCCTTGTTTCGATCTGGATACTTTGGTGAATCCCACGCTGGAGTTCTGGTACCATAAGTTTGGAACTGTTGTTATGGGTGATCTATTTGTAGATGTATTTGCAGGTGGCAGCTGGGACATGAATGTTGATTCCATTCTTGGAACTACCCAGAATGCAGATACTGATCCCTGGTTACAACGCTTCACGGACCTCAGTGCCTATAGTGGCCAGGTCATTAAATTGAGATTTAGAGGTGTGAGCAATGGAAGTTTCCAAGGAGACATGGCCATAGACGATGTCTCGATTATGGACCAACTGGTACCTCCTGCAACTGTGGATTTGGGTCCTGACGTTACAGTATGTGATTCCGTAATCCTCGATGCAGGCATCCACACCACCTATAACTGGAGTACCGGTGATACGACACAAACCATTGTAGTGAATACAACAGGTACCTATTCGGTTACGGTTGCAGATTCTGGAAGTCTATTTACCGCAACAGATGTAGTGGAAGTGGCGATCGCTCCTTCATATGCGATCAACAATCCGGATATTGATATTTGTCAAGGGGACAGTATCATGATCTTCGGAACGTTGCAAAGCGTCGCGGGTACGTATGTAGATTCATTCCTCACTGTGTGTGGCAATGATTCAATCTTTACGCAAAACTTAATTGTCAACTCGAATTTCAGCATTACTAATCCTGATGTAACAATTTGCCAAGGAGATAGCGTGATGCTCGGTGGAAGCTTGCAGACAACAGCAGGTACGTATATCGACAGTTTAGCGACCGTAAATGGGTGTGATAGTGTGGTTACCACTACACTTATTGTAACCCCAACAATTACCATCTCAGAAACAGCCAGTATCTGTCCTGGTGATACGTTTAGTTTCCCTGACGGTACAACTTCTGACAGTGCATTGGTTCATACCAGTAACTTTACAGCAATGTCTGGTTGTGATAGCCTTATCGTCACCACATTGACGATGTTGCCGACCTACAACATTGCAGAAGCTGCGAGTGTGTGCCCAGGAAGCACTTACACTTTCCCGGATAGTACAACGTCTGACAGTGCGACGGTTCATACCAGTAATTTAACGACTGTTGTGGGCTGTGATAGTATCGTGGTTACCACTTTAACAATGGCGCCCACGTTCAATATCACAGCTTCAGCGAGTGTATGTGCTGGAGACACCTACACGTTCCCTGACGGAGCAACTTCTGACAGTGCCACTACACATACTAGTAACTTATCTAGTGTTGTCGGTTGTGATAGTATTGTGGTTACCACTTTAACTGTTACGCCAGCAATAAACGTAGTGCTAACGGCGAGCATCTGTGAAGGAGATAGCCTACTCATTGGAGGAGCTTTTCAAACAACGGCAGGCACCTATACAGACAGTTTAGTCTCAGCAGCAGGTTGCGACAGCATCGTTGCCACCACGCTGAGTATTGATCTGTTACCTGTCATCACCATCACCGGTGTAGATACGCTTTGTGCGGCATCTAGTGCCGTTACATTGGTAGCTTCACCTAGTGGTGGAACGTTCTCAGGAACGGGCGTTACTGGAAATTCATTTGATCCGACAGTAGCTGGTGCGGGAACGCATACGATAACCTACAGTTTTACTGATAGTGCATTGTGTACAGGGCAAGGTACTACTGACATTAATGTGGAAGTGTGCCCTGGCATAACGGAGGAAAATACTGCTCAGAACATCAGTATTTATCCCAATCCAAATAACGGTAGCTTCTTTGTTGAATTAAATGGTACCAACAATGAATTGGTAACCGTAGAGGTGAGAAACCTCCTTGGACAGTTGGTGAGCACTTACCAATTGCCAGGCGATGTTAAGAAGGCCATTAACCTCGGCCAGGTACCACATGGTGTGTACATGGTAAGGGTTATTGGTAAGAGTGGTATTGGCGTCAAGCGATTGGTGATTCAATAGTGCTTCTATTCAAATTGCACAGGGCTTAACCATAAGCGCTGTATCAAAAAACTGCCTTTGGAATATTCCAGAGGCAGTTTTTTTTGACCCATCATTGAACAATTTCGCAGCGTTCTTTGTAACACTGGAATGTTGCGAAGGATATCCTCTTTCCTGGCAAGGGAAGGAAGCTACTACACGACCCTACTGACCCGCCTTTTTCCACACGGGCGTCGTGATTACGGATAAGAGAATATACCAGAGAATCCCCACCGGAAGTGCCACCCAGTGGAAGAAAAACAAAACAGGAAGCATGCTCAGTACATACGTGAACTGCACGCCATTCGGCTTGATGCCTCCTTTAAAGTTCTWGAAATTAAACATGGGGATATTGSTGACCATTAAAAGGGCAAATACCATGGGCACACCTACTTTGACCCATTCATAATCGATGGCCATATCAATCCACCGATTGTAATTGGCTAAGAGGAACGGCACAGAGATGATCATCAACGCCGCCGCCGAGGAAGGCAGGCCGGCAAAGCCAATCTTGCCACTGTCCTTTACATTGAACTTCGCGAGTCGCAAACCCGCAAGTATGGGGATCAATGTAGCTACCAACAGATATAAAACAAAAACGGATCCCGACGCTTCGTTTCCACGAAGTACATGGTGATAGTACAAGAACCCCGGAGCTACGCCAAAGGAGACCATATCAGCCAGTGAGTCCAGCTCCTTACCAAAAGCACTTGGAACCTTCAACAGACGTGCAGACAAACCATCCACGAAGTCAAAAGCAATACCGATGAGGATAAGGTAGAAGCTGGTTATTGGATCATTGATCAGAATGGCAAAGAACCCAGCGAGAAGGTTCATAGAGGTGAGGAAAGAGGGGATGATTTGACGCTTTTTCACGGTGAAAATTGCTCTTGTAGTGAATATTATTTTAAGAGATATGCTCCCCTAAAATAGATATTATAACCTGAATTGGGGATACAGAAAATGAATTGTCAGCGGTATGACCGTTTAATGGAACGCAGATGACGCGGATAAAACGGATTTACGCTGATAACCACGATTAAAATCTGTTGTGATCAGCTGGATCCTCGTCATCCGTGTTCCATTGTTTTACAGTATCTGAATATGTGAAGAATCAGGGTGCACCAACAGTAGCATAAGCATCATCCTCAACACGCTTTATGAATGCTCAATTATTGGCAACCGTTTGACTTTTACTTTTTATCATAAATAGCAGAAACAAGCCTCCTAAAATTATTGCGTTTAAGTATCCTTCATTTCCAAAAAACAGATGGTCGTCAATATTGGTCTCGACAAGGGAGCCAAAATAATTGTTTCCAAAATGGAGCCCAATAGGCAACCATATATTTTTAAAGTAAAAGTACAGAAGGGTCAAGGTTGCTCCCGCAAGGAAAAGCGTCGGCCCCGTTTTGATTAGGTTAATGTCAGGATTGAGCAGATGGATCAGCATAAAGAGCAGTCCCATAGTCAAAGAGAGATTGATTGCCGATAGGTACTTGTTACAATAGTTGAGGAAGAGTCCTCTGAACCAAAGCTCTTCCCACCCAACAACCATAAATGTTATCGCGATTGAAGAAAAGGTAATCTCCCTATTRAAGCTGAYGTTTYCAGGGCTGGAATGTCCCGTTAGGAAGGAAATTAAGTTGGGTATTGTTGCGATAATTGCCCCKGCGAAAACGCCGATTAGCAGGAAGTGCAGTTTTTTTAATGTCCAATATTCCTTTAATTCTTTYCCTAATTTRAAAAGATAACTGCTTGTCAGGTTGACCARTAAAAAAACCAWKAAAATAAGAGCSGAAGCATTGAGCCACCCAGGCATTTCTAATTTTTGGAATACAATAAGTAGGGTCAGTCCAAATAGTAGGTAGGCAATAATTATTAGATAACTCTTCAATATTGGCTTCACTATCGATCTTGATTATTGGTGCCAAACGCCCAGATATGGCATGTGCCTCCAGGTTTTGTATATACCTACAATCTAGCGAATTTGCAGATCAGTTTCAAGTAACCACTTAGAGGCATGAGCTATATCATTTGTTGTGCGTTCGTGTATTATCCCGCATGTTTGTTTTTCAATTCTATTTTGCCGTCTCTTGTTGTTTATACTACCAAGGGCCATTCTGTTTAACTTGATAAAAGCCTTCGCCATCAAATCGATAGAGTCCTTGGCCAGTACCCCACCACATATTTCCTGACTTGTCTTGATACATACTTTGAACACAACAGTTAATCCCGGTTGCTTCTGTAAATACGGTAAATGCTTTTGAATTTGAAATGGGGATAGAAGGGTCGTATCTCGTAGTACTGCCGCTAGCTGTAATCCAAATGATACCTGACTTTTCCATATATATATACCCGAAACTTCACTTCCGCCTAATCCATCTTTGGTCGTGAAATCTGTAAAGGTTTTTCCATCATATCGGCAAATACCATCCTTCATAGTAAACCAAAAATTTCCTAGTTTATCCTGTACCATGCCACCTGCATAGTTATCGCCCAAGCCTTCTTTCTCTTTAATATTTTCAATCGCTTTTCCATCATATCGAAAGACTCCATTGTCTTGTGAAGCAAACCAAATATTTCCAGCTTTGTCTTCCATTATGTCTTTAACTTTTATCGGAGAAAGCAAATCAAATAGCGAAAAGCATTTGCCACCTGTGCTATCCGCAGACGGGATATATCGAAAAACACCGCCCCTGGTGCCTACCCAAATATTGCCGGTTTTGTCTGTGAGAATACTTTTTCGGCCAACCTTGATATTGCTCAGTCCATTTTCCTCATTATAACTTCTAAAGGTTTTTCCATCATATTTAATAACTCCATGCCATGTTCCAAACCATATATTACCTTTCTGATCCTCAGCAATAGCATGTACACTATTACCATCATGGTCTGCACTTTTATTAGCATGAAAAAACTCAATTTTGCTGTAATATTTTAAATTTTTTCCATCATATCTAGCTACGCTTTGAAGAGCTGTACCGAACCAGAAATCCCCCTTTGAATCCTGAAAAATACTTCTAATATACTGGCTTACAAGAGCAGGGTCATTAAGTGGATCAGGATTGGAAAGTATAGGGGGCAGTATTCCTATAATTTCTGGGCTCGGTTTTGACGCATTAGTCGTCTCCTTCGGCGAGCTTGTGTTCACTTGACCAGTGCAAGAATTTATCAATAGCCCCACTAAAAGCAAAATGTAAATTGGATTGAGAAAATAATATTTTGTCATTTCCCTCTGTTTTTTTGCTATACAATGTTCGTATAAGCTATCAAGGTTCAAGTTTATAGGTCGCATAAGCATAACGTACAACGGCTCGGCTTTGCGCCGGGCCGATTAAAACGACTAATTAATTTCTGAAAGAAGTGGTTACGTAGTAGTACGTATACAGAATGTTGCTCTCCGGCCTGGCGCCAAAGCCTTTGTTAGCTGCAGGGCCCATCAAGCTTCATTCTCCTGATCCGAAATGCTCTTCAAATGTTTGTCTTCCCTCTTTCCGTCGAGAATTTATCCATAGGTTCGTGTTTTCTTGAGTGATTTTACGATAAGCGAGGCAATTTCCCTGCAGTTCTAATTGAACTCAAATTGCCCTTTGAAAATGTGAAGATTCCCGTATGGAACAGATCGTAGATTATATTCACGCAGTACCTAGCCTCCAATGAGTCTTTTATCCTAGTTGTCTGTCTATTTGCTATACCTGATATCATCAGGCTTGGAGCAATATGAGGTGGTGAATGCTCTACACCGTCATCGCTCATATATTCGAGTTTAATTTCATTTAGAATCCCAATGAAGTTGAATAGCAACTCTGGGAACGGATTGAATTGCTTGACTTCACAAAAAGTCATTAGATGTTGATTCTCGACGTAGGAAAAGGTTCTCTTAGTTCGATAATAGACTGTACTATTCTTCACTTTTCCTTTAACGATGACCGAAATATCCGGTGTTGTGAAAATTGATTTATCATGAGATGATTGCGTTGCCAGATTGTGGTGAATCGTGTATTTGAATGTCTTCTTCTTCTTAACCGTTTTATTTGCTT
>JAESRW010000147.1 GCA_016764395.1 Flavobacteriales bacterium | reverse complement strand
ATCCCTCTAAAAATGAAAGTATTTCAGAATACGCACAACGCTTAGCTAAATCCATTCCCGATAAAGAATTTAGTTTATTAACCTGAGTTCGATTCTAAAAAAGGACAATTTGATTTGATTTTACCTCTTGATATTTGATAGAAGGTTTCTTTGGAAAAAATGAATAAGCAATAAGAGCAGCAATGGTATTTGAAATAAATCCTTGAAATGATCTATGCCTAGAATGTTCAATTTGACACATATTTTTGAGTTCATCATTTACCGTTTCAATAACAGACCTCTTTCTTAGAAGGATTTTATCCTTAAGCTCCATCAGTGTGTTTTTCATATTGTTTCTGATTGAAGTGACCAAGTGCAAGCCATCAATGAACAATAACTCTGTTAGTTTTTGACCGATGTAACCTTTATCTCCATAGAATTTGCCTTTGATTTTGTTCACGAACTGAGACCTTTGCACAATACCCTCTGTTAGGATTTCATGGCATTAGCCCCTTTATTTGAGGTTGGTTTTTAAAATCTCGGCTAGTTTTAGCTTTTTCGCATCGAGTTTTTGCCATTCGTACCACATTTATTCTTTGGATTGCTCCTATTTGAGGCTATTGGCCACAATTATCCCCGGACTTCGTTTTAAATTATGTGCAATAGACTCCATTACATGTTGGGTGTGCATATTGGCTAGCCCCCTGTACCTGGCCATCCCAGCTCCAAACCATCGCCTTATGCTTCCGAAGGTTCGTTCAACCACCCATCGGCTTTTACTGATTAGGCTATTGAACCGTTTCTGAGCCTGGGTCAGTGGCCGGTTCCTATAAGCTTTGTGCTGTATTCGGTTTTTAATTCCTTGTTCAGATAATAAGTCATCGTTATCAGGTACTTTGTAGCCTTTATCAGTGAATACTCCTCGTTTCTTTTGACTCTTCTTTACTTTCTTTAGGATCTGTTCCTGGGTTACTGTGCTTTTGAATCTTATGAAAGCTATTCTCTTGATCTTTGTCTTGATCCCCGCGTTCGTCCTCTTTACGATCAGTAGATACCTCCCAAGTCGTTTTACCTTTTGGTGCATATGGACTATCAGTAATGCTGGCATCTACCGCAATACCTGACTTGATAATAACATTACGTTTTTCCAACTGGGCGTTGATTTTATTTAGCAATCTGTCCATCGCATTCTTTGTAGTTAGATCTTTTCTGAAGCGACTTATGGTGCTATGGTCGGGCACATCATCTTCCAACATTAGTCCACAAAAACCCATAGCTGAGAGGTTTTCATTTACCATGTCTTCAACGCCCGGATCACTCAAACCATACCAGGTCTGTAGCAACATCATTTTGAAGATAATCAGGGGATTGTAAGAGGGATTGCCTGCTGCATCAGTTGCCTGAACACCTCTAATCTTAAGAAGCTCCGTCTCGATAGGAGCCCAGTCAATAATTGTATTAATTTGGGTGAAAAACTTATTTCTACGTGTACGCTTCTCAACGTATAGTCCTGAAAAACTCATCGGCTTTGGTTTTTTGATRTTCATACCATAAAGATAAAATCAAAACACCTCAATCAGATGGATAAACAATCAACAATCAGGAGATTATATTAACACTTACCGTGCAAAGGTCTCAGTCTATATTCCAAACAAGAAAGAAAACTTGGATGCCATCTTTAAAAAGTTCAAGGGAGTGGCCTGGATCAACTGCCATCACTTTTTTCCTAATCGCCAGGTATCTCAGGATAACAAGGCCTTAGAGGTAGGTTGGTTCAGAAGAAGAGTACTTAGGCCTGGATACCGGGCTTGTCCTGAAGAATACCTGACCAAGTTGGAGTTAAAGAAATATGCATCCAGCACCGCTAAAACCTACATTTCCTGTTTCGAGCCTTTCTTAAATTTCTATAAAGATGTTGAGCTTAGCAGTTTGGATGAAAATGATATCAGAAATTACTTAAAACACCTAGTACAAACAGGCAAATCAAATTCATACTTAAACCAGGCAGTTAACAGTATTAAGTTTTACTATGAAGTTGTATTGGAAATGCCCAATCGTTTTTATGCTATCGAACGTCCACGGAAAGAGTACAAACTTCCAAAAGTGATCAGTAAAGAAGAAGTGAAACGAATTATTGCCAACACCCATAATATCAAGCATAAGTGCATAGTAAGTTTATTGTATTCAGCCGGATTGAGATTAAGTGAATTATTAAATCTCATGCCAAAAGATATTGACAGCGACCGAATGCTGATTAGGGTAGAGAATGCAAAGGGTAACAAGGACCGCTATACCTTGCTCAGCAAGACCGTTCTACAGGAGTTGAGGAACTATTGGATTGAATTTCAGCCGAGCGAATATCTTTTTGAAGGTGCCAAAGGGGGGAAGTACAGCGGAAGGAGCGTTCAGGCAATTGTTAAACGGAGCGGAGCAAGAGCAAGGATTAAGAGCGAGGTTACCCCTCACATGTTGAGGCATAGCTTTGCCACTCATTTGCTCGAGAACGGAACAGATCTCAGATATATTCAAACATTGCTCGGCCACAGCAGCAGCAAAACCACAGAGATCTACACACATGTTGCGGTAACCCAATACAGAGATATCGTTAATCCACTGGATTTCATATATTTGAATAGGTAAACACATAGGGCTAATAAACGCAATGCGGGAAGCCTTACGTTGGCAGCAATAATTCGGATGGGAAGAATAGTACTTCTTTTACTGACCAGTTTCACCCTTGTTAGGTGTGGAGCTACGGTGAGCAATGATCCCGCTGTGCTGGTTATAGGCACTTCTAAAGCGGATGCGATGGTACAGAGCGTTTTTGAGAAGGCCTTAGAAAGTGCTGACACTATTACTACCTTAACCATTGACCTGAACACGGATACAACGCTTCAATTTCAAATACCAGAAGAAATATCAGCCCTCAAAAAGTTGACAAATCTAAAGATATTAGGTTCAGTCATCGAACTGTCCTCCAATTTTTCAGAGTTAAAGAACCTAGAAAGCCTGTACCTGTGGGGAGTTATTCCTTCCGATAAGCATGAAGAATGGGCGAAGATCGGAGAACTAACCCAGCTAAAGTCTCTGACAATTACCCAAAACCCCGAATTTCGTTCCTTTCCGGAGTCACTTAAAAAACTAACTAATCTTGAAGCCTTGAGCATCCATTACAACACTCACGATATGGACTGGCAAAAAGCCTTAAGCGAAATAGCAACCATGAAGAATTTGGTGAAATTAGGATTAGGTCCATATAACGAAATTGGAGATTTGCCTGAAGATATTGCAAAGCTCAGCAAACTCGAAGAGCTCGATCTATCTATGACCGCGACCACCTCCATACCTGATAATATTTCAGAGTTGAGAAAATTAACTAGGCTTGATTTGAGGCATACTTCCATGGAAAATATTCCTGTTCAACTTTATCAGTTACAAAGTCTCAAGTTCCTTGGCCTGCCGGACAAATTAATTAGCGGAAAAAGGGATGCGGGGAGCATGGATAGTTTACTAAATTACTATCAGGAGAAATTTCCTGAATGTGAAATAGTAGTCAAGAGACAATAACGCAGAAACACAGGGCGCAACACGCTGCCAACAATGGCTTACACGCAATGGCGCGAAAGCCACATATAAGAAACATTTGCCTCACCTTAATCGTTTGAAAACTAAACCAAGAGGGGGCGCCAATGCGATAAGCCTCAACGTTGGCAAACATTAAGTATGAATATGAAGCACCTCATTTTGTCCATACTAGTTTTTTCCAGTTTGTGGGCATCTGGTCAAATTGAGCATTTGCTCATATCAAGCAGTACATTTCCACAAAATCAATCGTTTTCTCTGGACGATCCTCTCCACAGTTTCAACACGACAACAAGCGTAGAACCCATAATTAAAAAACCAATTGTTATTGAGGGTGATATCAGCCATGCAATCTTGAAAACATCGAATGGTTGTGGGATAGGGAATTTCATAATCCCCTCCACTGGAGATCCTGCTCAAGGAATTCCTCCTACGATCGGATCGATCTATAGTAATTCGCCACTGATATATAGGGATCTGGATACGATTCCCGGCACCCAAATTAAAGGCGTTGCATTTACGAGACAGGGCTACTTAGAGAATTCCTCAATCATCGAAACTGGAGACCCTTACGTGGTTATTTCCGACAGTGGAATGTTTTCTTATTGGATCCCYGACGATTATTCACCTTACGAAAATTCGATTACCAAGATCGATTCCATCTACATTCCGAATATCAAAAAAGTAGCTACTCAAATAACGACAGCTAAAACGAATCCGATTGTTCTATTCGTTGAGGATTCAACAAATAATAATAGCCTTCGGTTTTATCAATACCCAGGACTTCAAGAGCTGTTCAGTTTTGCCTTTTATTTTGAACCAGAAATATTTGAAGTAGTTGATAGCGCTTTATTTATTACCGGGCAAGACACAAGTGGCAACTACTTGCTGTATCACTTTAGTGCCTTACAAGACACTTTGTATGCGACCTTTACTTTAAATAATCTTGCGTCCAACGCACAGGAGTTTTTAGTGGTTAATGATTCCATGTTCATTCTCAGTTCTCCCGGTGATTCAATTATAACATTAACCACCATCAACAGATTGGATAGCACCATAACTCAAGCAGTAGTCTACCAGRATTCTGGGGCGAGAGCTACACATAATGCGTTTAAAGGTGATAAATTATTTACATGCCAACCAATCTCAGATACGCCAGACAGTGTGCTAAACAAGCAAATATTGATTCTGAATCCTGTTAACAATGATCTGGATACATTCCTAATTAATCTGGAATTAGATGTCTTCAAACATCCTCAACAAGCGTGGGCCGGCTTTGGTTTTTTCGACCTTGAATGGATAGGCGCTAAATGGGATAATGGCTACTTAGATACAGTTTATATAAAGCAGTCATGGGATCTCTATAAATTAGGAACAGGTGCATTTCCAAGATACATAAATGCGACACATGGCTGCTGGATAAGTGTTCCAAATAATGAGCCTAACAAGATAAAATTTAAACTCTATCCCAACCCCGCATCAACAGATGTGACTATTCAACTCAGCGGATTAGAAAAAGGCAGACAATATCAACTGAATGTTGTAGGCGTTTATGGTAAGGTGCAATACACAACCTCTCTTATGGCTTATCAAGAAATTAAAATCCCACTATATATGCTTGCTAAAGGAGTGTACTTTTTGAAGCTGGATACCGGAAGAAATATTATTACTCAAAAGCTAATAATTCAATAGAGGCCGTTTTACTATAGTTGACCGTAATGATCCTGCAAATCACATTGAAATAAAGTAACGGTTTGCCAACAATTAATCAACGCAATGCGGCGAAGTTGGGCCTACAACAATTGGTGCGTTAGGTTTATATCAGGAAATTAACAAACAAAGGCAACACGTGCGTTTATTAGGGCCGTGCGGCATTGATATTTTAGCTTAAAACAGATGGGACTTGCAATTTTCTGTATAGTGATTTCACTGGTTTGGGTAGCAACGATTAGACAAGTACTGTTAAAGTGGACGGCTGGATTTTTTGCCGTAACCTTCCTGCTAATTGCGTTGAGCGGCTCAATGTTGCTCGATCCTTTTTTCGCTCTCTACTGGTTGGGGGCTACAATGATGGCTAACATTCTTTATGGGCTCTATGTCGTGAAGCACTCTCAACTTGGGAAGTTCGACAAAGGAACCTTCTTACTCTTCATCCTGATACTAGTACTTAAGACGGTTTCTGAAATCAATCATTACCCTTTCCAGAGTCAATCCCGCATCATCCAAGCATTATCGCTGACAATCCCTTTATTAATATCTATTAAAATGCTACGGAAGAAGGAGCATTCAGGGATGGTAAAAATTAACAGTTTGTACCTCCTTTTATATGTTCCGATTATCTATAACTATTTAAGGGAAGTGTATTAAAGGGGATCGTAACGCCGCATAACAATGGTAGCTGATGTACAACCCGCCATTTTGGAGAAAAACGCCTGACTTTAAGCCTCTGTTGGATGTCTCCGCTTTTCGTTTTTACCCAAAGCGCTGTCCGGACCCTCAATTATCCCGTACCATCGCCGAACTGGCAGGAGATGATCAGATCAAAAACGAACACTTGGCCGAAGCCATTCAATACCGCAGCTTAGATAGGGAGCGTTGGGCAGGGTGAGTTTATACCAGGTAAGGATGAACATTGTTGGCAGGTGAAATACCCGGTCTCACTCAAAAGCTCGAAAACGGAAATGATCTCAGGTGCATTCAGAATTTGTTGGGCATAGCTTGGTAAAACCACGGAAATCTATACTCATATTGCGGTAACCTAGTTTGTATATTTTTCTAATCCGCTGGATTCTATATATTTGAATAGGTAAACACATAGGGCTAATAAACGCAATGCGGGAAGCCCTACGTTGGCGGTAATTATTATGATGGAAAGAGGAACATATATTTTAGTTGCATTACTTGTACTACTGACCTCATGTCAGGACGGTAAGGTAAAAGATGAGTGGTATGTAGTAACGAAACACAGAATTATCGACGACTCCAATAGACCCGTTGACAGTACCGCGATAGTGCCAAACCTAGACAATGGGTGGACTGAAACGGTTTATTTTCACGAAGGCCAGAAAGTAAGGACTATAGTTGACACGGCAGGAACTGGAGGGATAGGAGTGGAGTATCTATTCGGCTCTAACGAAAAGTTCGAAATAATACGAGAAATTTGGCCTAATGGTCAATTTAGTTTTGAATGTATAGTTTACGATGGACACCCCTATGGACTTTCGACTTGGTGGCATTCAAACGGCCAGAAACGTAGTCAGGGTATCAGGTTTAAAGGGGTTAGAATCGGTGTTTGGAATGAGTGGGACAAAGATGGCACCCTTAAAGAGATGAAAGACCACAAGAAAGAAGAATTAATAGACAGTTTGACAATGATAAGGTATTAAACTACCGCCAACAATTAGAACCGAAAATCAGGTGGGCGCAGGGCGCTCCCACTGATTTTTTCTAAGTGTTGCACTGAACCGCTCCGCCCCTTCTGTCAGATATAGCAAGCCCTACACCTATGTCCCGGCCGGTACTTCGATGTACACGTGTGTGATTTCAATCTTTTGTGGTAGATCGTTGCGTAGCTAGAACTATCATTTTAGCGTTTGAATAGGCTCCTTGTGGGTTATTCCTTTCCATTTCAGAGTGTGGTGATTGTTTTGTTGGCCGTTATTTTCGGCTTTTGCACTTCGACTATGCTCAAGGTGTACCCTTTGGACAATACAAACCTTGCTACCCTCATCAGGGTAGATATTCTTTCATGCATAGGATAGTTGTTTGTTAAGTGGAAGTTTTCGTGGTGATCCCCTTACAGGAGGGATGACCTTAAACACATGCATGACACCTTTTTCACAACTGATGCAACGGGTAATGTCTATTCCTGTAGTTTTCAAGATGGTCTCGGCCAATGTGAGTCGCACTTTTCTTACCGGTTGAGGTTGCTTTAGGGCGGTTCTCACTTGAGCAAGTTTCTCCTTTTTCACCCGTGTGCTAAATAACCCGTAATGCCGGATCTTAACAAACCTTTGAGGGAGGATATGCTGAGAAAAACGAATCAAAAACATTGCTACAGGCAAGCGCATCACCCGCTTGATGTCACCGGCTCTGCGGTCACGATAAGAAAAAGTGACCTGTCCATCAGCAAGGTTCAGTAATCGATAATTACTGATGGCTATCTGGTGTGTATACCTACCCAGATACTCCAGTACCGATTGCTTGCCTTTAAAGCCTGGCCGACTATTTACAACCCATGTCTTTTGTTTGATCATTGCGATGAACCCATCAAACTCATACTGATCAACAGAACCGGTAAATTTGAGATTTCCCTGCCTGTACAAAGCGGTCAACCCTTCACAAAACTTGGACTTAAAAACTTTGCTCAGCGATGGTACATGAAAAAGAAACTTCCCTGATTTTGTTTTCCATTTCCCATCCAACCCAAGTCCTCCGGAGGGAACAATGCAGTGCAGGTGGGGATGATACTCCAGTTTCTGGGTCCAGGTATGTAAGATGCTGATGACTCCGATTTGGGCCTCCAGTCGACTTCGTTTATCCTTAGAAAAAGACAATAGCGTTGCCCACATGCTGGAAAACAGCAGGTTATACAGCTCCTTTTTATTTATTTTAAACCAGCCTCTGAGTTCAAATGGAACGGTAAAGGTCACATGATGATGTGGTACATCAAACAAATCGTACGCTCGTTCCAAAAGCCATCTTTCGCGATTGACACCCTGACAGCCCGGGCAATGACGGTTGCCGCAGCTGTTGTAATGTACTTTGACAACACCACAGTTGT
>JAESRW010000093.1 GCA_016764395.1 Flavobacteriales bacterium | reverse complement strand
TTGTTGATAAGGGGACGCAAGTTGAAATTGACTGTTACAATCTATTCACTGGCATATATACTGTAAAGACGAAAACTATGGTCAATAAAATATATAAGCAATAGTTGGATAAAATCAGCCTATGAAGCCAATACTGATTATCCAGTAGTGTGGCTTTGACGGATTGAAATATCCAATGTTGAATATTCAATTTAAAATGTAAAAGTGGCTCCTGTTTTTATTTCAAATTGCAGAGAAATGATCCGATGCCCACCAAATACGTTTACATTCTACACTTGAAATTCGATATTTTACATTCCGGTCAACGCAAGTGCCCATTCATTCTGACCGCCTTCATCTCCCAAAATAAGATGCCCTCCTCTTAGCCATGCTAATGCGTACTCGTCATGGTCTCCGGCACACAAATCGTAAAATCCGCACTTCCTTTATTGTCCTTTTCCAATTTCTCAACCTCCACTTGTGACACGGTTGTGATGGTCACAATTTTCAATTCCGGATTCTGATTTAGCACATGCCATACAATACCTTCTCTATTAGCAGAATGATACGCGCCATTATAATGCAATAGAGTATTCCCAGCTACCCAGTTTTGCAGAATAAAATGCGCCATGGTAGCGTCCTTTACATTCTGTGATTTAGGAAGATTAGCACTTGCATGTCCCATCCCTTCCATGTTGAGCATATCGCTATAACATTTCAACTCCCCGTTATAAGTAATTGGAAGCGGGGGAAGATACTTTTTAGCTTCATCGGTTAGGCCTTGCAATGCTTCAAACCCGCCTTTATAAACTATGGAAGCATACCTTCTTGGCACATTAGAAGCCACAAACTTTAGCTCGTTTTCCTTGGCGAAATTGACCAAGGGTTTATAATCGGTCTTGTAGTTGGGCCACAGTCGGCAATCTGCTTCGAACTTATTTTCTTTGATCAGCCCCTGAATATACTCGTCCAGCACGAGCTGATTGTCAGACTCGAACATCTCTGCTCCCAGCACCAGGTCCTGTTGCTTTTTCTCGAAAAGATCTTTGGTCAGCTCCAATTGAAGCCAGTGTGTAATGGGATTGTCGTGGTGCTCCCCAAAAAAGACAATATCAGCGCTCAAAGCCGCTGAGAGCATATCCTTGTACTGTACTGATTTTCCCTTCTCGCCATAAATGACATAAGCCGGTTTATCACTTTTGAATCCCAGCACCACCACGAGGGCACACATGAGGATGACATATTTAATTTTCATGATTTGAATGCATTATAACACGTTCCTTTATTACACAAAATATTTTAAGCTCAACGAATTGCGACAATCCCACCCCTCCGGGCTTGCTACGAATATGCGAAATCCATTGCGATGAAAGAATTGGTTCATATTCGCAAATTCGAATTATTCGCAATTCGTTGATCATTACCCTGAAATTCCAGCCCTAGCACCAGTGCCATGACCTTCAAACAAACTTATGAATTAATGCCTATAGCGTATTCGTCGTAAAAAGGGCTAATTTTGCAAAAATATCTGATAAAGCAGAGCATGACGCACAAATCCGGATTTGTAAATATTATCGGCAACCCAAACGTAGGCAAATCGACCCTCATGAACGTGTTGGTTGGAGAGCGTGTGTCCATCATTACCTCCAAGGCGCAAACCACGCGTGACCGGATCATGGGTATTGTAAATGGCGATGATTTCCAGATTGTATACTCTGACACGCCAGGTGTCATTGACCCGGGATACAAACTCCATGAACGCATGATGAAGTCGGTGCAAACGGCTTTTACCGATGCCGATATTATCTTGTTCATGACCGATATTACCGAGTCGGAGAAATCAACAGAAGTAACCGTTTCAAGACTTGCTAAGATGAACATTCCACTAGTAGTGTTGATCAATAAAGTTGACCTTGCTGAACAAGACGAAGTAGCTGCATTGGCTGCCGAATGGACAAAAAAATTACCTAAGGCGATTATCCTCCCAATATCAGCACTGAAGAAATTCAATACAAAAGGGGTGTTCGAACTCATTATGGACCACCTGCCTGAATCACCTCCCTACTTTCCGAAAGACCAATTGACGGACAAACCAGAGCGGTTTTTCATGAGCGAAATAATAAGAGAGAAAATATTCAAGTACTACAAGCAGGAAGTCCCTTACTCTGTTGCCGTAGTCATTGAATCATTTAAAGATGAGCCGAAAATCGTAAAAATGAGGGCCATCATTGTGGTGGAAAGAGAGACGCAGAAGGCGATTATTCTCGGACACAAAGGAAGAGCGATTAAGAACCTCGGAATCCAGGCGCGAAGAGAGATTGAGAATTTCCTTCAGAAAAAAGTATTTCTTGAAACGTATGTCAAGGTTGACAAAGATTGGAGGAGAAATGAAAAATCTCTGGATAATCTGGGGTATGGTGAGTAGGGAAAGATCATTCAACATTACGCGAGCTGGTGAAACACGTATGAAGCACCCACATAAGTCATTGGCAACTATTGTCATCTCGACCGCAGGGAGAGATCTCCCTCAACTAGCAGATGAGCCTGACAATAGCTACGTTCTAAATTAGAATACAGCCCGCTTAAGGAGATTTCTCCCKACGGTCGAAATGACANTTTTGGTTGGATATTTTAGTGCTTAACGAAACATAGATTTAWARGATGTCAAATATTATCTCCATAGTAGGCCGGCCCAATGTCGGAAAATCAACGCTTTTTAACCGCCTTACCMAAACCCGACACGCCATTGTAGACAGYGTRAGTGGTGTGACCAGGGACMGGCATTACGGAAARGTCGATTGGAACGGCCGGGAYTTCTCTGTWATYGATACCGGTGGCTACGTAACTGGKTCTGATGATATTTTTGAAGCTGAAATTCGAAAGCAGGCTGAAATCGCWATTGAAGAGTCTGAYGTKGTGATTTTTATGYTGGATGTWACGGCSGGYATYACMGGMATGGATCARGAYCTGGCNAAAWWWTTNGAGGARRTCAAAAACAAAARTTGTGGTAGTCGCCAACAAGGTTGACAACAACGACAGATTGCCACAAGCAAGTGAATTCTATGCACTGGGAATGGGAGAAATCTTCAGCATCTCTTCCATCAACGGTAAGGGAACCGGGGAACTGCTGGATGAGATTGTGCTTTCATTAAAGCCTCACAGGGAAGAAGTCCAGAGTGAAATTCCGAGATTTGCGGTTGTCGGGAGGCCCAATGTCGGAAAATCATCGTTCGTGAATGCCCTCATAGGCGAGGATAGAAATATCGTCACGGATATCGCAGGAACTACCCGGGACTCCATTGACACACACTATACGGCGTTTGGCCATGACTTTATCCTGGTAGACACTGCTGGAGTTCGGAAAAAAGGAAAAGTTCATGAGGATCTGGAATTCTATTCGGTGATGCGCTCGGTACGTGCCATTGAGAATTGTGATGTGGTCATTTTAATTATTGAAGCACTTGAGGGTATGAATGCCCAGGACATGAACATCTTTCACTTGGCGGAGCGGAACAGCAAAGGAGTGATCATCTTGGTGAATAAGTGGGATTTAATGCGCGAGAAGGAAACCAACACGACTAAGGAATATACCAAGAAAGTGATGGAAAAGATTGCTCCTTTTACTGATGTTCCCATCATATTCACTTCAGTCTTAACCAAACAACGACTTCTAAAGGCTTTGGAAACTGCGGTTGAGGTGAACAAAAACCGTCAGCGAAAAATTACCACCTCCAAGCTGAATATCTTTTTAGAGAAAGCCATTTCGGCCAGCCCTCCTCCTTCCACCAAAGGCAAATACATCAAGGTCAAGTTTGCTACTCAGCTACCCACCTACGCACCGGCATTTGCTTTCTTTTGCAACCTTCCCCAATACGTCAAGGATCCTTATAAACGGTATATCGAAAATCGGCTGAGAGAAGAGTTCGACTTCACAGGAGTACCCATTAAAATTTTCTTCAGGAAAAAGTAATCTATCTGGACTCTTGGTTAGGTCAAGTTTTAGAAAGCTTCAGAACGTTGGTTCTCCTATCTTTAATGGCTCGCCACCATACTTGACCATTTTCTGTTAGTGAATCCAGTTCAACAATGCAAAAAATCGGCCTTATTTTTGTGACGTTGAGCACTTTGTATACAATAAAGAGAAAATAAAAAAAGCGTCCAAAATCCAGATTAATCTATTTATATGCTTCGAAGTCTGCCCATTTTTATTTTGACTGCTGTACTTTGTTTTAGCGCCCTTGGGCAGTCGAAAGGCTACAAGAAGTATGCGTATACATGGGAGGCTGAGTTTCCAAAGGCCCAACCAATTGCCCCTCAATTTATCGATGAACCACTGGTCATTTTGAGTGAAGAGCACTTTTTTCAAGTGTCAGGAGTGAGGTCCTCCTACATGAAAATTTACATTGAGAAAAGGCAGCACATCAAATTTCTCAGTGCAGAAGAGCTGCTGGACGGATCACATTTTGAGCTTCCGGGTTCATTCGACCCCAACCTAGACAACAGTGATGTACCTAGAAATGGAAAAGACAAGGCACCACGGCCTAAATTATTTGATGTAGAAGTACTGTTTTTTGCAGCTCGGATTAAGAGATCTGACGGGACCATTGAAGATGCGGAAATTGATGACAAAGTGCTGATGGATGATCAAACTTACCACTTGAAAACGCAACGGGCGCTTTCTCAGTCTTTCAGTCCCCGGGGGGCAAGATTGGAGAATAATAAATCCTTCTCCTATGCTTTTCAAATTCTGAATATTCAACCAGGTGACGAGCTGGAAATCCATTATAAATATGAAATACCCTACGACCCCAACTGGTATTTATTTAACTCGAAAAGAGTATTCTATCATGGGAAGTACCCCAAGCAGGACTATTCTTTCACCTTCAACTTCAAGAAAAGGGTCGGAACCACTTTTTCGTATAACAATGGTGCTAAGCCAGCAGCTCGAACTGAGGAAAAAGAGAAAGTGACCTATCTTTTCAAAGCGTCGAATCTAGCTGGATGTATTTCGGAAACCAATGGGAGACCGCATCTGGAATTGCCCTATTTTGTCTACAATCTCAACCCATTTGACTCCCGTTTCTTTTTTCAATCTACCACCACCCTTGAGTCGGCCCAGCTCCCATTTTGGATCTACTTACTCAAGCTTAGAGAGCAGTATACAGAATTTCAACAGCGTAGGAGCGAACCCATTATTAAAGACAAGCAGTGGAAAAAGGTACGCGCCTTCATGGTTGGAACAACGGCCCCTTTCGGAAAGGATATGCTCGTTTCCAAAATGAGTGCATTGCACAACACTGTTGTCGATGAATTTGACTACCAGCAAGACGGAGCCTATTTCGCAGGGAATGACAGGAAGCTAGAACGCCTGGGGGACTATACAGAGAACAAGACATTGAGAGAGATCAGCAGATTCAAATTATATGTTAAAATGTTCACCTATCTGCAAATACCGTACAATACCGTGTATTTTATGGATAAGCGGCTGGGCAAACTTGGACTCACGTACATTTCCCCCATTATTGACAATGAATACGCATTTGCTGCATCCATATCCGACAAGCGATTCTATCTTTACCCCAAGCAAAATATTTGGGGTTATTATATCAATGAGCTCCCTTTTTATTGGGAGAATACACCCGCACTGGACATTGAATTCTATAACCTTTGGTCAGATAAGATCGCAGATTTGAATTTTGTCACCACCCATGTCAACCATCCTAAGGACAATATTCGCGTGACCAATGTAAAAACGCTGGTCAGTCTCAACAGCAACCAATTATCTTGCGAAGCCAACGTTTCTCTATCTGGCCAGTTCTCAACAATGACCAGAAACTTGTATGTACATAATTACATAGATTCGACGTTGAATCCTCAATATGGACGAAAAATCAATTATGCGTTTATCGGTAACGACCCCACCACTCTAGAGCCAAAATCGTCAAGTTCACAATATCCATTTAAAACCAGCTTTAACCTGCACTATGCTGCTACGAAGATGATCTCTAAAGAGGGTTCAAATTACCAGATCTCTTTGACCGATTGGTTTCCACATATTGTGGAAGAGCAAGTTGATACTTCCAGGCGTTCTCTGCGGTATTATCCAGATTTCCAATATCAGGACATGATGAATTATTACTTTGTGTTCGCCGACTCTGTAGATCTAATCAATAAAAAGGAACTGGATGCTGAAATCGTCAATTCCTATGGAACCTACACCGTTCGTGCGGAACAAATAAATCCAACAACCATATTACTGGCTTCAGAATTTAACGTACGGGCAGCATACATAGAAGCAGAAGACATAGAAGATGTGGTGGCGATTCACACAGCAATTGCCCGACTCAACAAGGGGAATCTCATCATTGCACCAACGCAATAAGCAAGGCTTTTTAAATCTGCTTTAAAGCGTGTTCGAGATCGGCAATGAGCTCTTGAGGCTCCTCTAATCCAACGTACAGTCGCACCAAATTTCGTGGGACTCCATTGTGCTGATAGTTCTTCGAATCATCCAAGGCGCACATAGGAAACAAAAGTGATTCGTGTCCACCCCAAGAACAGGCCAACAGAAAGCGGTTCAGACTGTCGCAAAAACGCTCAACGCCCGTTTCCTCTTCCGTTTTAAGGACGATAGAGAACATGCCGCCACAGTTTTCCATTTGCCTTTTCGCCAATTCATATTGAGGGTTGCTCTCCAGAAATGGGTAATGCACTTTCTCAATCTTTGGATGGCCTTCTAAAAACCGGACGACCTTTTTGGCTGTTGCGGCGCTGCGTTCAACTCTAATTCTCAAGGTCCGCAATCCCCGAATCATCAGCCAGGCATCCTGTACGCCGATGATACCACCCAGCGTCATAAACTCAGCATCCAGAATTTTATCAATTCGCGCCTTGGTCCCACAAAGCACACCAGCCACCAGGTCACTGTGTCCTCCCAAATATTTGCTTGCCGAGTGCGCGACCAGGTCAATACCCATCGAAATGGGTTTTTGAAATAGCGGCGTGCAGTAACTGTTGTCACAAATTGTGATAATTCCTTTTGACTTCGCAAGGGCGGCTACCGCAGCCAAATCCTGCATCTCGAATGTCAAAGAATTGGGACTTTCCAAAACAATCAGCTTGGTATTTTCTTTAATCGCATTTTCAAAATTCTCAATATCGGTCCCATCAATCATGGTGGTTTCCACACCATAACGAAGAAGGAATTTATTGAGCAATTTGTCCGTCCAGCTATATGGTTTAGCCACAGATATCACATGATCTCCCTTCTCAACAACTGACATAACCCCTGCTGCAATGGCTGCGCTCCCACTTGCAAAGACCAAGGCATCTTCTGCGCCCTCAAGTGCCGCTACCTTTTTTCGAAGAATCCCAACCGTAGGATTGTAACCTCTGGTATAAAAGGGTACCTCATACTCTTGCTTTAACGCAGCTCTCAACACCTCTACCGAAGGGAAACTAAAGTTGCTGGACTGCATGATAGGTGGGGAAACGGAATTGTAGTATTCGTGTCGATCCTCTCCTAAATGGTTAAGTATTTCAGATACATCCATAATTAAGCACATAAAAAAAGGACTTCAGCATATACCGAAGTCCTTTCAAAAATATTTAAGGGCACGTCTAATAATTCGGTTTTACACCTCCTCGGTCACAGCAGCAGTTTCCAAAGAAAATGCGGCTTGAACCTTTTCAACATAGTCCAACTTCTCCCATCCAAATAAATCAACTGAGATGGTTTYAGGYTGTCCATSATAGTTTACTTCAACTTCKATAGTCTCAGGAGTTCTACCCATATGCCCATAAGCTGCAGTAGGTTGAAAGATTGGATTCTTAAGGCCAAACCTCTCGATAATAGCCGCTGGCTTCATGTCGAATAACTCAGAAACCTTACTGGCAATTTCACCGTCAGACAAGCTCACATTGGATTTGCCATAGGTGTTCACATACAAACCAACCGGCTCAGCAACCCCAATTGCGTATGCAACTTGTACCAACACCTCATCTGCCACTCCAGCTGCAACCAGGTTCTTGGCAATATGCCGTGTAGCATAGGCCGCAGAGCGATCCACTTTTGATGAATCTTTTCCGGAGAATGCGCCACCTCCGTGTGCACCCTTTCCTCCATAAGTATCAACAATAATCTTCCTGCCTGTAAGACCTGTATCCCCGTGAGGGCCACCAATAACAAACTTCCCAGTAGGGTTTACATGATACGTGATGTCGTCATTGAACAGTCCCTGAATTCGCGCTGGAAGCTTAGCCTTTACTCTAGGAATCAAAATGGCAATCATGTCTGCTTTGATCTTCTCAAGCATCGCACTTTCTTCGTCAAAATCATCGTGTTGCGTAGAGAGCACAATCGTATCAATCCTACTTGGGTTGCCATGATCATCATACTCAATCGTTACCTGCGATTTTGAATCAGGA
>JAESRW010000151.1 GCA_016764395.1 Flavobacteriales bacterium | reverse complement strand
AACGGCTGTAATGCCTTTTTCCCGGATAGCATCCGCACCAATCCCCATGCTCCCAATGTGGTGATTACTGGATTCCAGATTTTTAATCGAGAGGTGCAAATTAGTGATAATGAAGCGACCCCGCTTTTCAAATCCATTGCTGTGACTGACTCTATTGTACTTTCTTACAAAGACGATATCTTCTCCTTTGACTTTGCAGCTTTGCATTTCTCTAACCCCGGTAAGAACCAATATGCCTACAAGATGGTAGAGTTAGGAGATGAATCAGTATCCGGTCGTGGAGGATGGCAATATATAGGCACACGGAGGAATGCCACCTTCACTAATCTAGATCCTGGGGAGTACATATTTTCGGTTAAGGGTTCCAACAATGATGCACTCTGGGAAGGAGAAATCACCTCAATACACATCAACATTATTCCGCCTTTTTGGCGAACCTGGTGGTTTTATATTCTGTGCATTGCTTCAGGCGTTGGCCTTATTTATCTATTGATGAAAGGGCGCGAGAAGGTGCTTGTGATGCGTGTGCACAACCTCGAAAATCAGGTTCATGATCTCAAAGAGGAGCTCGAAGAACAGAAGGAGCAATACAAACGCAAGGAAAAGGATATCAACCCCTTTGGGGTGGAGTAGGCTGGGTAGCTTACATTGCGAGGTCTTCCTCCGTTAACGTTCTAAATGCGAACTTATACCCTTCATAGCCGGCTATACCATAAAACAATAGATCAATAGGGCTGAAGTTCAAGCGCAAAAGCTCAATAATGAGGCTAACATCCAGAATGGACAGCGTTTCGGAATAGCTGGCTTCACCTGACCCCGTTATGAATCCGATTATGCTAAATAAATTGCCCAGTACACATCCCAGTAGGGCTAAACCACTCCCGAGATAACCAAAGATGGGGTCTATTCCTTTTCCCGCCACACGGACGGCAAATCCTACAGCCGCACCGACGGCTATAGCCATGTATCCGATCTGATACCCAGTGGCGACAGTCACCATTGCCCAGGCCAAAGCACCGACCAGTGCTGCCCCTGATCCTGCAATAATTGCTGGCATCAATTGCTGATCACTTCGCAGTTCTTGAAGCTTCCTTTCGGGCAGATGTTCTACCCCCTCTGCTGCAGATATACCATCCTCAGGAATTAACGAAGCAGGCTCTTCTGGAACCGTTTCATCCACTTTGAAATCTTTACAGTCACCTTCAAATTTCGCAATTTCATCAGTAAGGCTGCAGATTAATCCTTTTTGGAGATTGAGTGTCCTGTTCATGCATCTATTGCACCAATGTAGATGTTCCTCTCTAGTCATGGGGTGGGTTTTGTTAGGTTAATCCCACCTAACTTACAAAACATTTTGTAAATGATTGTTATCCAGTCGTCTAATATGTGTATGGCTTTTGCAGGAAGGACGTTTAAACGTATGGAACTTCTATTTTAAAGAGGGCTCATGAATCGGCCAACCGGCTCGACTTAGTAAATCGGTTCAGCTCCCGAGCCAGTCTTAGCTGTATTGTTGAAGCGATATCCCAACATCACCTCATGACTTCCTGTACTGTATCGCTTGATATTCGACATCGTGAAATCGTATGAATATCCAATCAGTATTCTTTCCTTGTGTGCATAACCAGCAGAAATGACGAATGCATCGTCCAAACGGTATTGTAATCCTAGCCAGAGATCCTCTTGATAAATAAAACGAGCACTGAGGTCGAGAGCGGGGGGTAGGGGGTTCACTACCTTTAAAAGTAGGGATGGTTCAATTTCGAGATCAGATGAGAGGTCAAATTTGTAGCCAGTAGTTACAAACAAGTGGTTCTTCAGATATCCAAAGCTCGGCGAAGAGGAACTGAAAAATTTTGTACTTAATCTATTGTGGAAGAGGTGGTTGAATGAAAAGCCGAAAAAGCCCCGATCTGTATACAAGTTAATGCCAAAGCTGGCATCAGGAACCACTGCTGTTTCCGTACTTCCAAAGAGATACCGCTCTTCTTCATCTGCGAGAATAAGATCTGGCCCGTCAATGCGGTACTGCATCATGCCGGCAAACATTCCCATAGAGAGCTTCAACTCCTCGCCCATGTCTACATGATATGCATAAGCAAAATTAATACCCGATCGACTCAGTGGTCCAGCAATGTCACTATACATATAACCACCCAATCCAACTTTGTCGGTCTTGTAAGGCAAATTTACACTCGCTGTAAAGGTACGCGGCGCATCTTTAAACCCCACCCACTGATAGCGCACATTGGTTTGCACCAGACTAAAATCATTTCTTCCTGCCAGTGCAGGATTGATGACAAAGTCATTGAGCAGGTACTGACTGTACTGAGGTAATTGCTGAGCATCTGTATCCAGCAAACTAAAGCACAGTACACATATGATGATAGCCAATCTCTTTTTCACCTGGTTTATTTATATCAAAAATCGTTACAATTCGTTCCACTCCAAGAAAGCAATGATCTTGTATCACCGCACTCATAACTCCTACTCCATAGCAATCTTACCTCATAACTCCTACAGCTTACCAATCTTACCTCTTACAGTGCAACGGTCTTACAGCGTAGCGGTCTTACTTCTTACAGCACAGCGATCTTACATCTTTCAGCAAAGCGGTCATACAGCGCAGCGGTCTTACAGCAAAGCGGTCATACAGCACAGCGCTCTTAATCATCACTCCCGATGTAATATACTCACTGATCCGGTAAACGGTGCAATCCCTTCCCTCTTAATATCAACAACAAAGTAATACACGCCTACCGGTAATGCTTTCCCTTTAAATGTCCCATCCCATTGTACCTGATAGCCGACTGAATAAAATAAGTCCTGTCCCCACCTGTTGTAAATTTCAACAGTTACATCTGGGTAAAATTCAATGTTCTTAATCTTCCAGGTGTCGTTTAACCCATTGCCATTCGGCGTGATAACCGTTGGGATGGTGAGTAAGTGTAGGAATTCCAAACATATCTTATTGGACCATGACACCTCAGAATTGCCACCACTTTCAACCGCTAGTATGCGAAAGCAGTGAATAAATCCATCCTCACCGTTAGTAAGTTGATAGGATGTATCCGTGCCTGCATCTTCAAAAAAGGTAAAGTCAGGCTCATCGTCTAGCTTTCTCCAAATCTCATAATGGTCCACGCCATTGTCCCAGTCCAGATAGCGGTTCCAAATCAGGTCAATTGTGTTATCTCCTTCCTTGTTTGTACCATTCAGTAAAATAGTATTGTGAACACGTGAAGCAACAGTATCCAGACAAGCATTCAGGCCAATAATTTGATATTCGAATGAGTAATCACTGGTCAGGCGTCCCGGATCAACATAAGTTTGGTCGTTGGCGTCCAGCATGGAGGCTATGATCCATGCATTGGAAGTGAAATTGAGCCGTCGCATTAGGGTCACAGTGTCTGGATATCCGATACTGTTGAGCGTATCCCATTTAATCTCAATATCCGTGTCGTCAAATTCACCATCAGATACCACTCTCAGAATAATACCTGGAGCATCCAGGATGATGATGGGCCACCCAATCGTATCACCGATGCAGGAATCTTTTGAGATTTCCACTACGCTTACCGAGCCCAATCCAGTTGTATCCCAATCAACCACAATTGAATCGGTGCCCTGTCCTGTATCTATGGTTCCACCGGTAACGAACCATACATAGGTAGAGCTGTCCAACCCGGAAACAGTATATATTCCACCCAGATTATTGGGTGGACACACGTTGGTATCACCCGATATCAACACCGTTTGCGGAAAAGGGTGAATCAAAATGGTAGTGTCCAGCGTATCGCCTACACATCCCGCCGAGCTAACTTCGACTACGGTTAGCGGAAAGGCTCCGGCACTGTCCCAATCCACGGTAATGCTACTGCTGCTATCGTCAATAACGTTAAATCCACCTACCGGATCCCACACATACGATGAACCTGGTAATCCACCCACTGAATATACGGATCCACTGCTGTTCTGACACAATTCAAACAGGCCTTGAATTGAATCTACTGATGGGATTTCATTGAGCGAGATGGTTAAATTGATAACATCGCCCATACAACCGTTGGTAGAAGTTTCYAGTACTGACAATKCTCCGACTCCCAAAGTATCCCACATMACCATTAYGCTGTCATTATTRAGYGAGGTAGAGATGATGGTTCCGTTACCAATACTCCAAGTATAAGAGGAGCCGAAAAAGCCACTCACATAGTAGAGAACCGTATCTGAAGTGTCATGGCAAATGATGGAATCGCCAAAGATGGAATCAATAGTCGGTTTGGGATTTACAATCACCATTTCTGTTAAGGAATCGCKGCAATTATTGGGGGTAACCTCAACAACTGTGATAAYATAAACTCCSGCTAYATCCCACRCAAGTTGAATGCTGTCTTCGTCAATTCCAGAAAYAACYGTATCGCCATCAAGCGTCCAGGTRATTTCAGARCCGGGCAACGCAGTAAATGAGTATCCAAAAGATGTGGTGTCCTCACAGAASACGAAAGTTCCATCTATSGTTGAATCTATCGGYGGTTGGGAGAYGARTACATCTAAATTRATAGTGTCTCCCATACAGGAGTCAGMGGWTGTTTCMARCACSGAAAYSGTACCRGMAACAACMGAATCCCAWWGTAYGACAATACTGTCGTTTTGCAGCTGAGTGGTATCCACMATAGTACCTCCAKTAAYGGTCCAKTKGTAGGTWGARCCCARAAAKCCWGAYACAWAATASAGRTASGWATCTGMMGTATCAAAGCAAATRGCCGTGTCTCCARYGATTGCAGATGTRACTGGTTTYGCGAATACGGTAACKGTATCTCTTAAGGTGTCGCTACAAGCATTGACKGTATTCTCAATKACYGTTATCACATAGGTCCCTGCTGAATCCCAKRTRAGGCYAATAGAATCTGCCCCGATTCCTGATGCAACCGTATCCGTGTCGAGTAGCCAGATAAAGGAGGAACCAGGCAATCCGGTAATAGAGTAAATGAAGGATAAACTGTCCTCACAAAACGTAAATCCACCGTCAATGCTGCTGTCCTGTGGTACCTGGAAGACGAATACATTTATTCTTACACTATCGCCTACACAGGTATCTGCAGACGTTTCCACAACTGAGATGGTTGCATTAACCACCGAATCCCACCGGATCGAAATAGTGTCATTATCCAGCGGAGCACTGATAATTGTGCCTCCGGTAACAGTCCATTGATAGGTAGAACCTGAGAACCCGCTGACGTGGTAGGTATAGTTGTCGTTGATGTTAAAGCAAATAGCAGTATCACCAACAATAGAATCCGTGGCTGGTTTTGGATAGACAGTTACGGTGTCTTGCACCTGGTTTACACAATTTCCTGGGGCGGTTTCAATGATGGTTAAAATGAAGGTGCCGGCGCTATCCCAAGATATAGAAAGAGAATCTAGGCCAATTCCATTGCCCAGTGTATCAAGACCCACCAACCACGTATAATTCGAAAGTGAAAAGCCGGTAACATTGTATTGCGTAGCGGAGTCAAACTGACAAATAACAAAGTCTCCACCAATCGGAGAACCGGTGGGAACAGTGAATACTTCAACAATTAAACTGTCTGAGGTCCCGGTGCACACGGTATCCGTAGTGATACTTGTTTCGTCAAACCAAATATAAGCGGTACCCAAACTGTCCCAATCCACCACTATGGTATTGGTGGTGTTGCCACTGACAATGGTTCCTCCAGATACAAACCAATCGTAAACAGATCCGTTAGCAAAAGGAGTGGTGTAGATGATACCTGTGATACTATCGCCACACAAGGTGTCAGGGCCCATGGGTGCTGGAGGCTCCAGGTCAGGATTGGTTGTGCCACTTAAGAATGAAGTGTCGCCGAGGCAGGTGTTGGAGTCCGTTTCAACGGTGATCAACTGCCAGGTTGAAGTAGTATCCCAATTGATCAATATAGAATCGGTTCCCTGTCCGAAGATGATGGCACCTGCTCCGGTAAGTGTCCAGTCAAAAGTAGATCCTGCATCTCCATTTAGGTAGTAGCTCAAGCTATCGGCACCCGGGCAAATGGAGATTGATCCCATAATATTCGGTGTTCTTGGAAGCGGAAAAGTCAGTATCCGAACCGTATCAGACGACACGCAAGTGCTGATGGTATCCACTGTCGTGACGATATAAAAGGTCGTATCAATTATTGTATCGCCATTGATCAAAGTGACCGTAGGATTAGAAAGCGTAGTATCACTGATGCCTGTAATGGGAGACCAGGAATAGGTGAAATTGACACTTGAAAACGAGCCAATCCCCACCGTATCCCCAGAACATAATCCAGTATCTGAACCGGCATCTACTCGCGGTAGCGGCAGTACGATAACCCTTACAGAATCTACTGAATTACAACTGTCGACGGTGGAAGTGACATAGTATATTAATGTATCAGCTATTGTGTCTGAATTGAGCAAAAATATACTAGGATCAGAAACAGTTGAATCGGACAATCCTGTGCCTGGGGACCACAAATAGGTGTAGCCTGAAATTGAATCTGTTCCCAGGCTGTCACCAGTTCCGGAACAGATGGTGACATCCGTTCCAGCCTCAGAAACGGGTAGGTGATTGATGATTACGCGCACTGAATCCGTATCCGCACACCCAAATCCTGTGGACACATTCACAATATATTCGCTCGTATCGTTGGGAATACCCAGATTGATTAAGCTAACCTCGGGATTAGAAACGGTAGCGTCAGAAAGGCCGATAGTAGGATTCCAAAGATAACTATAGCCTCCTAAAGGTGTGGATCCAATCGTGTCCGCATCACCAGAGCACATATATAAATCTGGCCCAGCATCAACAATCGGACTTGGATGAACGATAATCTGTACAGAATCAATAGTACTACAACTGTCAACGGTGGTGGTTACATAGTACATGATGGTATCTATGATTGTATCGGCATTGACAAGCGTAAGGTTGGGATCCGATATCGTTATATCGGAGACGCCCGTAATTGGAAACCAGGTATAGTCATAGCCAACAGTGGTGGGTGTGCCTATATTGACCGTTTCTCTCGAGCAGAATGCAGTGTCATTACCAGCCTCTGATGGTGGTAAATGATTGACTATAACGATCGTCGAATCCAGATCCGAACATCCAAAGGTCGTGGTAACCTGTAAAAAATACTCGGTGGTATCATTGGCCAACAGGGGATTGATCAATGTTACTTCAGGATTGGCTGCAGCGGTATCAGATAAGCCGATAGAAGGGCTCCAATCATAGAGATAGGTTCCAATTGGAGGCGTACCAATGGTATCCGAGCTACCCGAACAGAAATATCTATCCGGTCCTGCATCAACAATTGGAGTTGGATGCACGATAATTTCAGTGGTATCGGTGGTACTGCAAGCACCGACAATGGTCGTTACTACATAGTCAATGGTGTCAATTATCGTGTCTGCGTTGATAAGGGTTACCCAAGGGTCCGAGCTCCCAACCGATGAAATTCCATTAAATGGAGCCCAGAAATAGGTATAACCCGCTATTAACGGAGCACCAAGATTGGCAGTATCACCAGAACAAAATGCGCGATCAACGCCGGCATCCGAAACAGGTAAATGATTGACCACAACTTCAACTAAATCAGAATCCTTGCACCCGAATCCGGTAACAACCACTATCGTATATTCAGTAGTGTCATTTGGGATAAAAGGATTGGTGAGCGTAACTTCCGGATTAGCAGCGGTAGAATCGGATAGACCTGTGGTCGGCGTCCAGGCATAGCTATAACCGCCGAGTCCAGGTGTGCCAATGGTATCAGAGTCGCCAGAACAGTAAAAACGATCAGGTCCCGCATCTACAAGTGGTGATGGGTGTACATGCACCACCGCTGAGTCATTGATTGAACACCCAAATACCGTGGTAATAACTATGTATTCTATTGTATCAATGATCGTATCCGTATTGATAAGCGTCACAATGGGATCGGACAGGGTGTCATCGTTTAATCCTGTAGAGGGAATCCATTGGTAGGAATAGGGGACAGTTGATGAAGTACCCAAGGTGTCACCGAAACCTGAGCAAAAACTGAGATCAGGACCCGCGTTTGGAATCGGATAGGGCCTTACAATAACTTGAACAGTATCTCTAGTGAAACAGTTGGGTGCGGTATCCGTGGCCATAACAATATACTGCAGGGTATCTGGTGTTATTCCGAAGTTGGTCAGGGAAATGGAAGGTTGTGCGGCGTTGGAATCACTCAAGCCGGTTCCAGGTATCCAGGTATAAGCGTAGCCTGTGAGTGCAGAAGATCCCAGTACGACAGTATCACCTGAGCAGAAACTCGCATTGGTACCAGCGTCTGCAACTGGAGCAGGGGATACCACCACCATCACCGTATCGTTGAGGGTACAGCTTGTCAGGTTATTGGTGGTCGTTACAATGTAAAATGTAGTGTCATGCGTACTCGAGGGATTGGAGAGTATGATCGTTGGAGCAGAAATGGTTGAATCGTCCATACCGGTGGTTGGATTCCACAAATAACCATGGTTAAGGGTGGTGCCAGAACCCAATACCGCCGTGTCCGCAGAACACAAAAATTGATCCGGTCCTGCATCTGAAGTAGGGGAAGGGTTAATCGTTACGTTGAGCGTTATAGGCCCATCCACACAGCCCAAGTTGCTGGTTGTCGTGACCTGAACAATACCTACTCCCGGACCGTCCCAATCCACTACAATCGATTCAGTATTTCCTCCTGAAACTTGTGTGCCGCCTGTGATGACCCAGTCGTAGTTAGCGCCTGTAATTAAAGGGACGGAATATGCCAGGCCAGTTTCAAATGGGCAAACACTGGTTATCCCAGTGATGGTAGTCGGTCCAACAAAAGGGTTCACAGTAATTTCATACACTACATCCTTCGTCTTTGGAGGGCAACCATCATCTCTAACCGAAACCGTAAACAGGTAAGGGATCCCCCTGCCCTGGCCGCAGGCGGTGTTCCAGCAGAAATTGGATTGCACCAAACTGTCTCCGGTTACCGGTGTCTGAATAGTTGCAGGAGGATTGGTCAGTGCTGCATCAAAGATAGGACTGACGATCTCCATGGTGATGCTATCTCCAAATTGATCCAGGAAGATGATTGGAAAGCACAGACTATCCCCCTCATCAATTGTGTATTGGGTAGTACCGCTCCCATTTATATTTGACAATCCTGGTGCAGGATTGAAAGGGCAATTAATAATTTGTAATTGCATATCACGCCTGGTTATCCCGATGAGCTGGCCGTTTCGGAATTCGCGAATCTCAACGGCGACAACAAATTTGCCAGTGTCAGGTGATACATATTCGGAGAACCCGGTTGCTCCATTTATAAAAGAGAAACCTCCAGGGCCAAAAGGGGCGTTTTGGTTATAACCGGCCTCATAGGTTACTAAGTCTATTGGCCAGACTAATGGATTAGGTAGTGGTGGTGCCGGATTGGTACCGGATGCGATGCCGTCATACGGATGTACCAGTGAGAATATTAATTGATCTCCATCTACATCAAATGCTGTGTTGATAATACTCTGGGTATCACCTACGCATAAAAAGGGAACAGGGAGATCGGAAAAAACGGGGGAGCTATTATTTACAAGGCTTGGGGGCATATAAGCGTGGAAAGTCATTCCCTGTTGACCCGGATCGAACAAGTTAATGATATCACCATTTCTACAGCACCTATTGTAATACAAGTGATAGCCTTGAAAGCTTAAGGGCAGATCCACCTCTTGCTGATAAACAACCTCATAGATACAAACCGTTGAACCCACCGCACATGAATCGGGTAGATTTAATTCAATTTTGGTTGAATCAAAAAGGGGCATATTGATGTTCATAATCAGAGGCGTAGTGCCGATGRGTGCTGCAACACCTTCATAGATACCCACTGTTAGGTTGGGTTCTGGAAATCCTGCTCCCCAAAATGGTGAATTGCAATTGATATAGGTTTTAAATGTAATTCGGTAATTAAAATTTCCGTCAGAATCGGTGTCACCCAGATATTCATAGGTGAGATTACCGCCCATGAGGTGGGTTGACTGTGCTTCCTTTGAAAGGAAGAAAGAGGCAGTGAGAATAAGCAAGACGCTTGCGATTGTTCTTCTCATTGAATGATCACTGCCTAATAAACTTGTTAATAGCTACTCCTCGATCATTGCCAATGCTAATGTAGTACAAACCCTTGGGCAGGTGTGCAATGTTTAGCTCAGTGGTCGTGGAGTTCGCGGTGAAACTTCTGTCCTCGTATACAACTTGTCCCAAAGTATTTTCAATTCTCAACCATGAAATTCCAGATGGAATTTGGTCAACCTCAATATAAATAACCGATGCTGCTGGATTGGGATAGACAGAGATGCTCTGAGGGCCGCTTAACTCTCGYTGTCCCGTAAATTGAACAACTACCACCTCTTTAGTAGCGGTATCCACACAGCCATTATCATTGGAGGTGATGAGTGTAACGGTATAGGTCCCCGTTGTGGCATACGTGTAAGTAGGGTTTTGGAGGCTGGTAGAATTGCCATCTCCGAAGTCCCAGTTCCAGGTAACAGGAGAAACGCTATTGTCTGTGAAGCTGCTTGATAGATTCTGAAACAATGTGTCATCTATAATCATGTCGGCAACAGCAGAATCAATCAAGATGGTTGAATTCATGGTATCTGTACCCATTGCATTACTGGTGACTAACCTAACATTGTATAATCCCGGAGCGCCCGAGAAGCATACAGTTCCAGGGTTAGAGCTGAACGATGAGCCGGGGCTTCCATTTTCAAATGACCAAAACCAGTTGGTTGCATTCTGACTGAGATCGGTGAAAGTGATACAATCGCCTGAACAAATCTCTGAATCACTTGCCGTAAAATCAGAAGTAGGTGTAGGRCATGATAATACCGTCATGTAATCGGCCATYACAATAGTATCATTTCCGCTAAGATTGCTAACCACCAAGGTTACATCATAAGACCCGGGGGTAGCATAACAGACTCCCAAAGGATTTTGAACAGTTGAAGTACTTGGAGTTCCGCCTGGAAAAAACCATGCCCAGGAAGTTGGATTGTTGGTGCTTTGATCAGAGAAACCTGCACAAGCGCCCTCACATACTGTGCTGGTGCTCGATGTAAAGCTGCCTGAAGGAATACATGCGTTGACGGTAATAAAAGCAGTTTTAGTGGTTGAGTCTATTCCATTGATATTAGAGGCTACTAAGGTGACATCATAAGTTCCTGGAGTTGAGTAGCAAATTCCAGTTGGATTTTGGTCAGACGAGGTGGTTAGATCTGCTCCAGGGAAAGACCAGGACCATGTGTCGGGATTGTTCAGGCTCAGATCGCTGAAGCTCAAGCATTCTCCTACACAAATAGTGCTGATACTCGTGGAGAAATCTGCAGTAGGGGTAGGACAGGATAAAATGGTGATCATACTGTTAATCGCCTGAACGTCGTTTCCGAATGCATTCGAGACTGTCAGCGTTACGTTGTAAGTGCCAGGGTTGGCGTAGCATACATTGGGAGGATTTTGGTCATTTGAGGATGAAGGAGAACCCCCATTAAAGGACCATGTCCATGAGGTTGGATTTTCGGCGCTGAGATCATTGAATGAAATACAGGAGCCTTCGCAAATAGAAGAGTCAGAAGCAGAAAAGCCAGCAACTGGTGGCAAGCCAACAATAATTGAATAATCCTCCACTTGTCCATACCATGGATTGGTGCATGGATCAGGTACGCTACCAGTAAAATCTGAAATTATTCTCATCCTCAAGGCTGTATCTTGTACGGCTGTCATAGGGATGGCTACAAGGGCCGCAGGGTTGTAATCGTTGTCTTTAGTAAATACGCGCTCGTTAACATCATCAAAAAATCCATCATTGTTAAAGTCAATCCATGCCCGAGTATCTTGCGGGTTGCTAATGCCTGTGGTTACACTCAATCCGTAAGATTGCCCTGCCACCAAATAGGTTTGTTGTGTGCAACTATAGTCTTGATAACCTTCAATTCCACCTCCGGAAGAATTGGAGATACTCGAGAAGCTTACATCGTAAATCCCATAACCACAGCAGAACTGCAGTGTATTGGGTGTACACGATGGAGCAACAGGGCCTGTTCCAAGAGCTACTGTTACATAATCCACTATTTCCAATGTATCATTTCCGTTTGTATTGGCAACGATCAAAGTCACTGTGTAGTCCCCATCTGCCTGGTAGGTATGCAGTGGATTCTGCAGATTGCTGGTTTGTCCATCTCCRAAGTCCCAWARCCAAAAKGTRGGAACCAYRGTAGATTCATCAATGAARGAWACAGARCCGTCGCAASTRATTGWACTCGYRGCAGAGAAGCCGGCAATTGGAGGACTGGTATTCGGTAATACCGTAACTGAATAATCTTCGGTTTGTCCGCGTTCGAGGTTGCCACAAGGTGTTGGTATGGCTTCAAAATCATACTCTGCTGAAACGCGCATGCGCAGCGCAGTGTTTAGCACCCCGCCAGGAGCGATGGTGATGGTGCCACTACTTGTAGCCACATTATCATCAGAGTAGACCAGTTCCGAAACATTGTCGAAGACCCCGTCATTGTTATAATCGATCCAAGCCCTGATATTGTGTAGGCCAGGAGCGGAAGAGCTCATATCCGCAAAGAAGCTATAGCTCAATCCCTCAACAACACTGGTACCGAATGAGCAGGTCAAGTCTTCATATCCCGCGGCGCCATCAACCGTAGCACTTGCAATAGAATTAAAATTCACCTGTGTGATTCCGAATCCGCAGCAGTTGTTCAAGGTAGTTGGCGTACAGGATGCCGGAGCGGGCCCGCCACCAGAAACATTAACCTGAATATAGTTAGTAAAGACAGCCGTATCGCTTCCATATTGGTTGGTGGCTATAAGCGTTACGGTATAAGCACTATCTGCGGTATAAGTGTGGGTCGGATGCTGTACTGTGTCGGTGGTGCCGTCCCCGAAGTCCCAAAACCAGGAGGTAGGAGAAATGCTGGATAAATCCGTGAAATTGATCAGGCCATTACAAGTTACTGTAGCATCAGCAATGAAGTCAGCCACAGGCGGAACAGTATCAGGTTGCACGATAATAGTATAGTCCTCAAACTGTCCATATTGTACGGCAGTGCAGGGCGACGGCGGAGCATTCTGCCACCAGTCAGAACCAACACGCATGCGAAGGCTTGTATTGGTCAAGGAAGATCCTGAAATCGTGATATTTCCCACGTGATTTATCAAGGATTGAGTTGACGTAAACACTTGCTCTCCTCCACCAAAAATCCCATCATTATTGTAATCAATCCAAACCCCTACATTCTCCTCGAAATTAGGGCCTGTTTCAACGGAGATAGCATAAGTGAGATTCATGGTAACGTTGGCTACAGCGCCACATGAGAAATCCTCGTAGCCCATACTTCCATTGCCCGAGGTATTGTTCAACGCCTCAAACTGTACATTGACAATGCCCATCTGACAACAGTGTCCAAACGTGCCTGGGGTGCAAGAAGGGGCCATAGGCCCGTTTACGCTGGCAATAACATAATTGGAAAACGTAATAGAGTCGGCTCCGTTGCTATTGGTCACCAATAGTTCTACGCTATACGTTCCATCCGTGCTATAAGTATAGGAGGGGTTTTGCGATGTGGAAAAATTGCCATCACCGAAGTCCCACAACCAGCTGGTTGGGGCATTGAGGCTCAAATCTGTAAAGTTGATGAGCCCATTGCACGTGAATGTAGTGTCAGCCACGAAGTTTGCGCTGGGCGGTGCATTATTGGCTTGAATAACCACGGTGTAATCTTCCGTTTCTCCCCAGGTGAAAGCCGCACAAGATTCAGTTGCAGTTATGGTTTGCTGGTACTGGGATCGTACCCGCATGCGCGTGGTGCCAGGTATTGCAACGGATGATATAATGACCGAGTCATTGAACCAATTAAAGCCAAATCCTGGTGAAGCATAAACAAATTCATCCTGGTCATCAAAATCATCGTCCTGATTATAGTCGATCCATACTCCGAAGCCCTGTTGCCAGCTCGATCCGGCCTGCATGGCAATCGCATATTTGTTTCCAACGGTAACTGTGGTGCTCTGGCCGGTGTTAATATAGCTGCTGGTACCGCAGTTGCTGCCTCCTGAATTCAGGTTTGATATGGAGTTGAAAACGAAGTTCTCAACCTGGTCACCATCACTGCAATTAGCATTGGGGATGCAATAAACTGCATGGCCTATAAGCGGTATGATGGATAATAACGTTACCAACAAGAGTGGCAACACAGCTTGGATAAGGGGCTTGCGGTTCATGGATGTATTTATCAGGTAGTCTGCAAACTACCTTCGGTACAATCAGTAATAATACGAATAAATACTGAGAAGGTTATAGGAATATTTTGCCTGGATTCAGGATTGAATGCGGGTCAAACACGCGCTTGATATCCTGTTGAATTTCCAGTTCCTTTTGAGAGAAAGCGATGTCCATATAGCCTTTCTGTACCAGTCCAATACCATGTTCCCCTGATAAAGTACCATTGAGAGACACACATAGTTCAAAAATTTCCCTAATCCCTTTTGGAAGGTCAATGTCCCACTTTTCATCCGACATCTCCCCTTTGATGATGTTGACATGTAAATTGCCATCACCGGCATGGCCATAACAAACAGATTTAAATCCATAGCGAGTGCCGATTTCTTTCACTCCCTTTAGTAATTTGGGTAGCTCAGCTCGCGGTACTACGGTGTCTTCCTCTTTGTAAATGGAGTTCGATTTAACCGCTTCTGCAACCAACCTGCGCAAGCGCCATAGCTCATCTTGCTCTCGGGTCGAGTCGGCGAGTAAAATTTCATCACAGTCGTATTCATCCATAATCTCTGAGATCTTTTCACAATCGGCAAGTAGCACTTCTTCATGGTTGCCATCTACTTCCACTAGTAAATGTGCTTTGATCCCCTCTTTTACCGCTACATTGATATCAGGTACGAATTTCAGGGTCCAATCGATAGCATCACGCTCCATGAACTCTAAAGCCGATGGAGTGATGCCGGCCCTAAACACAGCAGAGACCGCTTCACAAGCCTTTTCAGCTGAGAAAAAAGGGACCAGCATGAGCATGGTACGTGCAGGGTAGGGAATCAGTCGCAATACGATTTTGGTAACGATACCCAATGTTCCCTCGCTCCCTACCACGAGTTGGGTTAGATTATACCCGGTAGCGTTTTTTAAAACGTTGGCGCCCGTCCAAATGATCTCACCGGTGGGCAGCACCACTTCCAGGTTCAGTACATAATCGCTGGTTACCCCGTATTTTACCGCCTTTGGCCCTCCTGCATTTTCGGCGATATTGCCTCCAATAAAGCAGGAGCCCCGGCTTGAAGGGTCAGGTGGGTAAAACAATCCTTTTTCAATAACCGCTTCCTGCAGTACCTGGGTGATGACTCCCGGTTCAACAGTAATCTGTAGATTTTTTTCGTCGAGATCCAGAATGNTATTGAGCTTCTCTGTGGAGAGCACAACACCCCCATAAATTGGCAATGCACCGCCACTGAGACCAGTTCCGGCGCCTCTGGGAGTCACTGGAATACAGTGGATGTTACAGTATGTTAAAATCTTTGATATTTCTTCAGCAGCGTTTGGCAGAAGAACTAYTTCAGGAGGGTAGGTCAAATCCTCAGTCTCATCACTCGAATAAACTTTCATGGCTTCTTGATCTACTAAGACCATTGAAGCACCAAGCATGTCCTCAAATGCTGTTATATGTTCAGATGTGATTTTTGAATAATTCATCAGTGTTCCGATTCTGCAAAGTTGCGTTCCGCTACTGTTGATTAACCCAGTGTCGTGTCAACCATACTTTAGCGTGACCAAGTTTCGATCTTTTCCGCGTTAAAAAAACTTCCCGTAGCAAAGGCTAGGCTCAGTTTTTTTGCCTTGAAAAAAAGAAAAATCTCTTCAACTTACYCCACACAGTACGCTTGACACGACACTAGGGGCTAAAGATATTGAAAACCAGAATGCAATTTTTAATTACTTTTGCCCTTCTTGAAATCAGTGATACAGGTTTGTTAGGAAAATTAAAAGAGAAGACTTCATTGCTCCCTTCAACTATACTGTGGTTGATGGTGTTCAGTGTGATTGTGACTGCCTCCTACGCTGCTGGCCCACCCAACAAACCTTCTGCAAGTAAGAGTGAGGCAACTTCAGCTAAGAAAATCTCTCTCGAAGATATCTGGAAAAACGGCACATTTCGACAAAAGGGCGTGTATGGAATACTTTCTATGAACGATGGTATTCACTACACAACAAGGGAGCAAGTTGGGGAGCAATCCTATATTGTCAAGTTTAAGTACGAGAGTGGGGAAKYGGTAGACACWCTGYTGCGTTCTGAGTGGTTGGTTGAAGCCAAAACAGCAAAGAAAATTSAGCTTGGRGGGTATGGATTTAGTGATGATGAGACCAAAATTATGCTCCCTACTGACGTTGAAAGAATATACCGTCATTCTACGAGAGAGACCAATTACATTTGGGATATTAAGACTAAAACACTGTCGCTCTTAAGTGAGGGCAGCAAACAGCGCTACGCTACATTTTCGCCGAAGGGTTCGAAAGCAGCATTTGTGAGAGAGAATGATCTCTATATTAAGGATGCAGCATCTGGTACAGAAACAAGAGTGACCAATGATGGAAAGTTCAATCAGATCATCAACGGCTCCACGGATTGGGTTTATGAAGAAGAGTTCGGATTTGACAAGGCTTTTTTCTGGTCACCAGACGGTTCTAAAATCGCATACTACAGGTTTGACGAAACCAACGTTAAAGAATTCTCCATGGACATGTTCGGAGGATTGTATCCTACACAGTATCGATTTAAGTATCCAAAAGCGGGGGAGGAGAATTCTAAGGTGAGCATCCACATCTATGATCTCGGATCTGCAAAAAGTGTGAAAATTGACCTAGGTGCAGATTATGAATACATTCCAAGAATAAAATGGACTAATGATCCAGGGAAGTTGTCGATTCAGCGCATGAATAGGCACCAGAGTCACCTGGACCTGCTCATTGCYGAYGTGAAYWCTGGAAAAGTGACKGTAGTGCTYACCGAAAARCARTCAACWTACATCGATGTCAGGGATGACCTGACATTTTTAAGTGACAACAAGAGCTTTATATGGACCAGCGACCAGGATGGGTATAATCATGTGTATCACTACCATCTAAATGGTAAGTTGATTAAGCAGATTACCTCTGGAGATTGGGATGTTCGATCCTACTTGGGGTACGACGAACAAACGGGGAAAATATTCTACATAGGTTCGGAAAACTATCGAGCTTCGATGAAGGCAGCAACCAGTCATAAAGGTGGAAATTATAAGGTGAGTGGAACTAAATTGAAGCCTCCTCTGGCCAACGCACTCGTAAAAAACCTTTATTCCGTTGGTATTAAAGGCGGCAAAAAGACGATGCTATCGACGCAAAGTGGCGGAAACCGCGCTACCTTCAGTAAAGGATTTAAGTATTATATCAATACGCATACCGATGCGAATACCCCCAGTTACGTGACGTTGCACAAAGCGAATGGGACAGAGATTAGAGTGCTTGAAGACAATCATGAGCTCAAAGAGCAGCTCCCTGAGTATCAGCTGTCACCCAAGGAGTTTTTTAGCATCGAAACACCTGGTGCAACATTGAATGCCTGGATCATCAAACCTGCAGATTTTGATCCCAAAAAGAAATATCCGGTGTTGATGCATGTATATGGAGGTCCTGGAGTACAGACGGTAACCGATTCATGGAGTCGAAATTACTTTTGGCATCAAATGTTGGCGCAAAAGGGTTGTATTGTAGTGTCGGTAGAGAATAGAGGAACTCCCGGAAGAGGGGCACAATTCTCCAAATCAACCTACAAGGAGCTCGGCAAGTTGGAAATTATTGATCAAATGGCAGCCGCTCAATATTTGCAAGGACTGAGCTTTGTTGATCCTGATAGAATCGGTATCTGGGGATGGAGTTATGGAGGTTACATGACGGCTTTAGGTATGACCAAAGGGGCGGATATTTTTAAACTGGGCATTTCTGTGGCTCCGGTTACCAATTGGAGGTTCTATGATTCTATTTACACCGAGCGTTTTATGCAAACGCCCCAGGAAAATCCCAAAGGTTATGACAACAACTCTCCGATTAATCATGTGGAGAAGTTGAAGGGGAAGTATCTCCTGGTTCACGGATCGGGTGACGACAATGTGCATTACCAAAATTCTATGGAAATGGTGACTGCACTTGTAGCGGCCAATAAACAGTTTGACTTATTTATTTACCCTGATAAAGCTCACGGAATAAATGGTGGAAACACCCGTTTGCATCTGTTCACCAAGATGACAGACTTTGTAATGGAGAACTTATAGAATCTAAACATTGATAAAATTATAGAATGGAAAGTTCAGTTAGGAATAAGAATGAGCCGATAGCAATGTCAACGAATTTATTTGGGCAGCCTATCGGGCTGTTTATTCTCTTTTTTACGGAGATGTGGGAGCGATTTAGCTACTATGGAATGCGGGCATTGTTAGTGCTCTATTTGGTGAAGGAGATTTCAGCTGATAATCCCGGATTGGGATGGGATGCTGCTGAGGCTGGATCCTTGTATGGATGGTATACCATGTTGGTCTACATTACCCCGATCTTGGGAGGTATAATCGCCGACAAAGTGTTCGGATTTAGAAAGGCGATAACAATGGGCGCCATTTTGATGTCCTTGGGGCATTTTTCCCTGGCATTTGATCCCATGCCGGCCTTTTATTTGGGTTTGGGATTGTTGATTGTGGGTAATGGGTTCTTCAAGCCCAATATTTCTTCCATGGTTGGACAGTTGTACGTAGACGGCAGTAAGAGAAAAGACTCAGGGTATACCATCTTTTATCAAGGTATCAATGTTGGGGCATTTTTGGGATCCATCTTATGTGGCTACCTCGCTGAGAAGGTAGGTTGGCATTATGGGTTTGGCTTGGCAGGTATTTTTATGGTTATTGGTATGATTCAATTCCARYTSTCWCAAAAGATGTTTGGACAAATWGGSYTRGCACCAAAAGAGYTGGARGAATTWCAGAAGGTARASGAAAYRGTKGAAGAAGAKCARSMACAAGMRGATGGMYTAACSARKGTTGARTCACAACGSYTGATTGTSGTTGCKGTYYTRGCATTCTTTTCWATMTTCTTCTGGGCCGCTTTTGAGCAAGCAGGAAGYAGTATGAACATCTTTGCCAWGGACTATACYGATMGGAGTYTAGATGARGGTGCGWTRMTGTTCAAAATCGTTTCGGCAGTGATATCCTTTTTGCCGGTTGCTATTCTAATTTGGCTATTTRTAGGGCTKGTGCGTAAGTTAGGCAAGGAATATCGGGCMGGTATGGGATTTATGGCCCTTAGYATTGCMATCTTAAYGGGTATGCTAGGCTGGATGATTTATGATCAGTTCAAGGCMGAAAATTTAGAGGTTCCGGCCACTTGGTTTCAGAGTCTCAATGCACTTTTTATTTTCACGCTCGCTCCTTTGTTTTCTTGGGTTTGGAGGTGGTTCGCTGATACYAGGTTTAATCCAACMGGCCCKCAAAAGTTTTCAATTGGCTTGGTGYTGCTGGGAATCGGGTTCATMCCMTTGGTTCAAGCCTCTGCMGGATTTGTAGGAGGRAAYGCTGCTGCGAAAGTCAGCATGATATTTCTKGTCYTKGCYTACCTSYTWCACACSATGGGTGAGTTGTCACTTTCTCCTGTTGGMYTGTCTTATGTGAGCAARCTCTCTCCYAAAAGATTGGTKGGAGTCATGTTCGGYATTTGGTTCTTCGCATCGGCSATGGGCAATATGGTCGCRGGACAATTTTCYGGATACATGRMGAAAMTKGMAGAKGAGTCAAGYATGTCGGAATTCTTTGAGATAYTGGTMTATATGCCTATYRTKGCWGGMATYGTGYTKTTTMTKCTAAGCTTTCCRCTTAAGAAGCTTACRCACGGAATTCACTAAGCAGGCAAGGCGTTTATTTCAGWTGCTCCTCTCCTGATTTGGATCGGTTTTTGTATCTTTGAGTTACTTCAAATAGGAAAAATAATGCTCAAATCGACTTTTCTGATTACCTGTCTGGTGGCTACAAGCATGGTCAGTTCACAGGATACTGCCCCTCCTCATATCGCCTGGATGACATGGGATGAAGCGGTCGCGGCCCAAAAAGTGGATAGAGAGAATTATCTAAAGGACAAGAAAGCAAACCCTCCACCTAAAAAGATATTCTTAGACGTTTACACCACTTGGTGCGGGCCGTGTAAAAAAATGGATGCATCTACATTCAAAAAGCCATCGGTGATTCAGGCAATGAATGCGTATTATTATCCGGTTAAGTTCAATGCTGAACAACCCGATCCAATTACGTATAACAACCATACTTTTATCAATCCCAATCCCAATCCAGTGAAGGGTAGAAGAGGCGTACATCAACTGGCAGCGTCTATATTGGACAATCAATTGTTCTATCCTTCGTTTGTTGTAATGGATGAGAATATGAACAGGCTGGTAGTTCACAAGGGATATAAGGGAGAATTGGTGATGTCGGGCATCCTTGCCTATTATGGGTCTAACGAATATCTCAAGTACAAAGAAGCGGTCCTAAAACAAAGCGAACAGCTAAAAGTAAAAGCTGCGTCAAACCAAATAAATAAGCAATAAGCATGAAAAAAATTCGGAGCATTTTAACCCTTTCATTGGTGATGCTTACCATGGTAAGTATGGCACAGGTTAACTGGGTTAGCATTGAAGAGGCTCAGGAACTCATAAAAAAGGAGCCTAAAAAGATTTTAATTGACGTATATACTAAATGGTGTGGGCCTTGTAAGATGATGACTAAGTTCACTTTCAACGACAAATGGACGTCTGATTATATCAATGAAAACTACTACGCTGTAAAATGGGATGCTGAAGGGCCGGATTCGTGTACATTCGACAATAAGCTCTTCACGAATCCTGGACATGTTGCGGGCAAATCCGGGAGAAATTCAACGCACCAATTCACAGAGGCAATCGCACCGGTGAAAGGACGCATAGCCTACCCAACTATTGTCTTCATTGATGAAAATCTCAATCTAATCACGCCGGTCCAGGGTTATCAAAAGCCTGATCAGTTCGAGCCCATGCTCAAATTCATAAAGGAGGAAATGTACAAGACCTCTAACTGGAATGATTATATGAAAACGTTTAAGTCCGACCGTTCTGTCACTAAAGGGTAAGTCTATTTCATCCACATGTTGCTTATGACTGCACCGCTCATTACGAATGACGCAATCATTCTGGGTATCCTGATTGCCATTCTTGCCTTCGTCTTTAAGACCTCTGAAAGTTCCAATACGGCGCTTCAAAAATTTTATAAATACGTTCCTTCCCTTCTGCTCTGTTACTTTCTTCCTTCCATCTGTACCTCGGTAGGGATTTTTGCGCCTGAATGGTATAGCATAGGCGATGTTGCCGAATTCTTTGCGGGTAAAGGCATTGATGTGCCCGAGGGAATGGGCCAGGAAGCAGTTAAAGCAATTGCTGAAGAACACGGTATCGCCTTAGCTGAACTTGACCCATTTCAAAAGAAGTCTTCTTTGTATCATGTGGCCTCCCGGTACTTGCTTCCTGCTAGTTTGGTGTTGCTAAGCTTGAACATCGACTTGAAGGGCATCATTGGGCTGGGGCCCAAGGCGCTAATCATGTTTTTCACGGCTACGGTTGGAATTATCGTAGGCGCTCCCCTTGCACTTTGGTTGGTGGGCTATGTGGCTCCCAATGTGTTTTATACCTCAGGGGGTGAAGCAATTTGGCCAGGCTTAGCCACCGTAGCGGGTAGTTGGATTGGAGGTGGTGCCAATCAGACTGCCATGAAAGAAATTTTTGGGGCCTCTGATAAACTTTTCTCGGCCATGATTGTGGTCGATGTCTTCGTTGCCAACTTGTGGATGGCATTTTTACTCTACGGGGCAGGGAATGCCGATAAGCTTGATTTAAAGTTGAAAGCTGACAGTTCCGCGATTGAATCCCTCAAAACAAAAATGGTCGCCTATTCAGAAAAAATTAGCAGAACAGCGACTACTTCGGACATGTTCGTAATAGCTGCTGTTGGATTTGGCGCTGTTGGATTATCTCATTTGATTGCAGATATCATATCCCCGGTTATTAGTGGTTCAATTGCTGCAATTCTTGCTGTCAATCCCGATTCGTGGGTGCAGTATATCACCTCATTTGGTTCCGGCTTCTTTTGGCTGGTAGTGTGCGCTACAACTTTTGGAGTTCTGTTGTCCTTCACAAAGGCCCGAGAATATGAAGGCGCTGGTGCGTCCAAGGTCGGAAACGTTTTTCTTTATTTACTGGTAGCAACTATCGGTATGAAGATGAATATTGCGGAGCTTATTCGAGACTGGGAGGTATTCAAATATCTGATCATCATTGGCCTTGTGTGGATGGCTATCCATATTTCAATTTTGCTGCTTGTTGCCAAGTTGATCAAGGCTCCATTTTTCTTTGTTGCTATCGGGTCTCAAGCCAATGTTGGAGGTGCGGCTTCGGCACCCATTGTGGCAAGTGCTTTCAGTCCGGTTTTGGCCCCGGTTGGCGTACTGCTGGCAGTTTTGGGTTATGCTATCGGTACCTTCGGGGCTATCCTGGCTGCCATGATGATGCAAGGCGTATCAATTTAGCCACTTTACCGTGTGTACCGCCTTGTCTTCCAGAACTTACATGGTAAGATATACGCTTGACTGGACTTGCATTTTTGTTACCTTTACTCATCACATTAAATGGCTCAATGGAAAAGCTTGAGGAAAGCATAAAGCGGCTTGAGGACGAGAACAGCAAGCTCTTTGAGGAGTTAAAGAGGAAGAAAGTGAAGCTTTCATCAATGATGAAAGAGTTGCAAGAGAAAAATGCTGAACTCTCAGAGCGCAGTCGGGATCTATCAGATAGTGTCAATTATGCCAAACGAATTCAGTTGGCTATAATGCCCCCTCGGCACGAGGTGAATAAAATGATGGAGGAATCTTTCATCATGTACCTTCCCAAAGATGTGGTGAGTGGGGATTTTTATTTTGTAGAAAAAATTGACGATCAGGTCATCTTTGCCGTGGTGGACTGTACCGGTCACGGAGTCCCTGGAGCATTAATGTCGGTGGTTGGTTTCAATTGCCTTGATCAGGCCATTACCAAGGATAGAATGACGCGACCCTGTGACATCCTGAGTTTCCTCGATGAGGGCGTTAACGCAACGTTGCGGCAAACTGCCGATGCGAGCGGTGTAAAGGATGGAATGGATTTGGGACTCTGTACTTTTGATGTAGTAACAAATGTACTGCAGTATTCCGGGGCCTACAATCCAGCTTACATCGTTACCAAATCGGATCGTTTGGAAGTGATCCGGGAACGGGAGATAGACGTCCTTCACCCAAGGGTAGTGGGCTCTAAGGCAGAAAAAGAAGCTGTTGCAGAGTTGGCGTCTGTTGGGGGCTCTAAAAATGGAGCTCATGGGGCAAGGGCCTGGCTGGGAGGAAGAGAAACGGTGAGCTTTGAACCTTCGATCTCCTTGGATGGGCGGCATCTATTTGAGATTAAAGCTGATAAATTACCAATTGGGGTGAATCTGGATGGCGTGGTTGATATCTACACCAATAACACGGTTCAATTAGCGCCTGGCGATACAGTATACCTGTTTTCGGATGGATACGCGGATCAGTTTGGAGGTGCCAATTGCAAGAAGTTCAAATACCATCGCTTGAAGCAGATGCTGGTGTCTATCCAGGATAAGACGATGATAGCGCAGAAGAGAATCCTTGTGAAATCTTTTAACCATTGGAAGGGTGAGGAGGATCAGATAGATGATGTGTTGATCATGGGCCTGAGGGTCGTATAGTTTTCTTTCCATTTGCTAATTCGCCATCTCTAAGAGTATATCAATTCACCTTCACCGTGTTTGAACAGCTTAAAAAGAACTGGAAGATAATATTGTTTTACGTCGTTTTTACGGGGGTATTGGTAGGATATGCTTTGAAGAGTGACCGTTATTTACCGCTTGCGCTTTGGATATTATTCCCTGCTTTCAATTACCTTTACAAAAAATTTGATAAAAAGGGACATTAGCTCAGTTGGTTTAGAGCGCTTGCTTGACAGGCAAGAGGTCACCGGTTCGAATCCAGTATGTCCCACTGCGCCCTCCGTAGCTCCGACCCAAAGGAGGAGCGTAGGAGGGCTCAAGAGATGAGCTAAAGAGGGCCCAAAAGAGGAATTACGAAGGGCTCTGCTCATCTTGATCAACCTTACTTCCAAGCAACAACTGAGTTTCGGTAGGCAACACACACACGTCGCCCTTATCATCTCCTACCAAAACCACTTAATCCTTCATTGATCATTAGCAATATTCCGAGTAAAATGCCGATCTTTATAACCTTGCACAATTCGGGGTATTTCCCGACTTTATGAAGACCAACGGAGCAATGCCATTTTGTCTTGCTTCGACCCCGGCACGAATTCTGTGGATGATAAATAAAGAGAAGTATGTTAGTTCCTAGGTTTCCTTCAGTTTTTCGCACCACAAGGCATCAACGCTTTGAATACAAGCCTATCTATTACGATGAGGAAAAGGAACTACAAGAACAGCGTAAAAAGCAGTTAAACGGTGAGCGCGTTGTCGGAGCGCATAGAAACCTAAAGTTTAAGCCGACGGGTGCTGCTTCTCTCAGGAGTTCAAATATTAGAATATTTATCATTGTGGTGCTCTTATCAGCCCTGGCCGCGTATATTATCACCTATTGATTTAAGATGCCAGATATCATTCATGTCCTTCCCGATCGAGTAGCGAACCAGATAGCAGCTGGTGAAGTAATTCAACGGCCGGCCTCTGCCATCAAGGAATTGGTGGAAAACGCCGTGGATGCCGGGGCAACTGCTGTCAAAGTAATTGTGAAAGATGCAGGTAAGACTTTGCTGCAGGTGATCGACAACGGATGCGGAATGTCGGAGAGGGATGCCTCCAAAAGTCTGGAGCGCCATGCGACTTCGAAAATTCAGAAAACGGAGGATCTCTTTAATATCCGTACTATGGGATTCAGGGGTGAAGCGCTGGCGTCCATTGCGGCCATAGCACACGTTGAGATCAAGACAAAAAGACAGGAAGATGATCTGGGAACACAAATTAATATAGAAGGTGGTGACATAGTGGCCCAGGAGCCTTGTGGATGTGGTGATGGGACGTCCATATCAGTGAAAAATCTATTTTTTAACGTTCCTGCTAGACGGAACTTTCTAAAGTCTGATCCGGTAGAGACCAAGCATATCATAGACGAGTTTCAAAGGGTGGCGCTGGCATATCCCAATATTGCTTTCTCTTTATTTAACAATGATAGTGAGGTGTTTCACCTGAACAAAGGTACCTTCCGACAGCGGATTGTGGGCATCTTTGGCAGAAATTACAATCAGCGCCTTGTTCCGGTTGGGGAGAGTGCATCTGTAGTTAAGATTGCTGGATTTGTATCTAAACCTGAATTTGCTAGAAAAACCAGGGGTGAACAGTTCTTTTTCGTCAACAAAAGATTCATTAAAAATGGGTACCTGCATCACGCCATTCARAATGCTTTTCAGGATCTGATTGCCAAAGAAAATATCCCCTCCTATTTCATTTTTTTGGAGCTGGATCCGGTGTCTATTGACATCAATATCCATCCCACAAARACGGAAGTCAAATTTGAGAATGACCGCAACATATACGCGATTCTACTCGCTGCGGTGAAAAAGGCGCTTGGTGAGCATAACATCGCTCCTGTGCTCGATTTTAATCGTGAAACGGGTTTTGATGTTCCGCCTCTGCAAAAGGGGGAGTATGTTGCGATGCCACAAGTTAGAATCGATCCGAGTTACAATCCGTTTGAGCAATCATCAGGCTGGTCGGGTACTTCAACCAACTCAAAACCTTCCACTGAAAATTGGCAAGAGTTGTACAAGCCAGCAGCAGAAGTCCAGGGGCAGCCTTTGGAATCTGACCTGAACGGAAGGCAATTGGAGATGGAAACGGGTACAGATGAGCAGACAGCGCAATCCCGAAGGCCAATTCAAATTCACAGACGATATATAATATCTCAGATCAAATCTGGTTTAGTAATTATTGACCAGCAGAATGCCAGTGAACGGGTGCTCTATGAACGCTATATCGTGGCGTTAAAAAATGCTACAACCTCGGTACAAAAGAGCTTGTTCTCTAAAACCGTCACGTTGAGCCCAGGTGATTTTGAGTTGGTAAAAGACATGAAAGAGGAGTTGGGCGCCCTGGGATTTGAGATTCGGGAATTTGGGAAGAACACGGTAATTATTGAGGGTGTGCCTGCTGATTCTACAGAGGTTGATTCAGAGGCGTTACTGGAAAGACTATTGGAATTATTTAAAGATAATGTGATTGATCTCAAACTTGAAAAGCTCGACAACCTTGCAAGATCTTTGGCTAAAAACCTCTCTGTTAAATCAGGACGCATACTGAAAGAAGAGGAAATGACGATACTCATTGATGAATTGTTCGCGTGTAATATGCCCTACTATACGCCCAATGGAAACCCCACAATTACGACTTTGACAATAGAGGAGTTGAACGGAAAGTTTGGCAAATAGGAGATAGAGAACGATGGCCCTTCAGGATTATTTACCGAGACAATTTAACATGATGCCGCCCGTGGTAAAGAACTTGTTGATTATCAACGGGCTGTTCTTTTTGGCCAGGATATTGGTCCAGAATATACTACACGAGGATTTGAATCGAATTTTCGGCCTGCATTATCCTCAATCTGATTATTTCAAGCCTTATCAGGTACTCACCAGCATGTTCTCACACGGTAATTTTATGCATATCGCATTCAATATGTTTGCCTTGTGGATGTTTGGCTCTCAACTGGAGCGGATATGGGGTTCGAGCCGATTTTTCGTGTATTTTATCATTACCGGTTTGGGCGCTTCTTTGTTACATACTGCCGTGAATTGGTATGAAGTGCAAAATACTTGGGCGTTGATTCCGGCCGATGTACATGCTGATGTGGTGGGTGTTATCTCTGGTAATTTGGAGGCGAAATTTCATATCGAATTACATCCTGCCATTCGTAAATTGGATATGATATACAACTCCCCGGTAGTAGGTGCATCTGGAGCAATTTACGGCCTGTTGATTGCCTTTGGCATGCTCTTTCCTAATACAGAGTTAATGCTGCTTTTTTTCCCGGTACCAATTAAGGCAAAATACTTCATTCCACTGCTGATGGTGCTTGAGCTCTATCTGGGGGTAAACAATTTTTCATGGGACAACATTGCGCACTTTGCGCATCTCGGAGGGGCATTATTTGGCTTCATTCTCATCAAGTATTGGTCCAGAGGATCAAATAGATTATTTTAGGAGATGGCATCATTCATAGACGAACTTAAATCAGCTTATAAGAGTGGCAATGTCATTCTCCGCCTGATCTTTGTCAATGTTGCTGTCTATGTCGGGATAAATATTATTTATGTTATACTTAGCCTCTTTACGTTGCCTACGCAGACAATGATTTGTGGCGGGGCGCTTGACTTACACTGGCTCTGGCTTGCCGCACCTGCTGATTTGGGAGCACTCATCTATAGGCCATGGACCTTGATCACCTATATGTTTGGTCACGGTGGATTTTGGCATCTTGCCTGGAATATGATGGTGCTGTATTTTGCCGGGAGAATATTCATCGAATACTTAGGGAGCAGCAGGGTTCTCGCAACTTATGTGCTCGGTGGCTTGGCGGGAATAGGACTCTATTTGCTGTTTTATAATGTGTTTCCKTTRTTTTCTRASGTTAAGRAYTGTTCRCTTGCKATYGGGGCATCGGCATCAGTGATGGCCGTGTTAATCGCTGTAACGGCTTATGTACCTAGGCATAAGGTGAATTTGATTTTTATAGGAGCTGTAGAATTGAGATACATTGCTATTTTCCTTGTGGTCATGGACATTATCAATATTAGATCTGGGAATGCAGGTGGCCATATCTCTCATTTAGGCGGTGCGGCCTATGGCTACTTTTTTNGTTACCAGTTTTCGAAAAGGATCAGATTGGTCAGCTGGATTCAATCGGTTTGTGAAGAACATTACCGCGTATTTCTATAAATCCGACACCAAAATGAAGGTGAGCTATTCCGCAAGGAGGAAGAAGTACAAGTCTGATGAACAATACAACTACGAGAAGAAGGTAAGTCAGCAACAGATGGACGAGATTTTAGATAAGATATCCAAATCRGGATATGAAAGCCTCTCCAAAGAGGAAAAGGATATTCTGTTCAAGTTCGGGAACAAAGACTAGTGTGGCAATGATTGAATGTCAATACTGATGTAAGCTTGCAAGGTTCTTGTGATGAAGAGAATATTGATCTTCCTTAATTACGCATTTGCGATTCTTCTGCTCAGTTCTTATCTGGCACCTTACATTAATCCGGCTGTATTCTGGCCAATAGCGCTTTTGGGACTGGCGTACCCTTTCCTGCTGATTTTCAATGTTCTTTTTCTTTTCTACTGGATTGTTAGAAGGAAAAAATACCTGTGGGTTTCGTTACTCACAATCCTGTTTGGATGGTCTTACATATTTCGCTTCGTCCAACTTGGTATTGATCAAGACGGTGGGGATGCAACTGGCCCCTGGGTAGAGGTGCTTTCTTATAATGTTCGCGTATTTGACCTCTATAATTGGAAAGACGAAAACAATGAGCAGACCCGGGATAAGATTTATGAGTTTATCGGAAGCGATGGAGCTGACATACTTTGTTTGCAGGAGTATTACTCCAATGACAATGGAGACTTTTCCTCAGCGGGAGCCATAAGTGAAGCAGGTGGGGCCATCAATGTTCACGAGTCATATACCACATCCCTGGGGCCGAACCATTGGGGCATAGCCACCTTTTCCAGATTTCCCATTGTAGGTAAGGGCCAAGTTAAATTCGAATCCTCGACCAGTAATATTTGCGTTTTCACAGACATAGCTACGGGGGAGGACACCGTTAGAGTTTACAACGCACACCTGGGTTCTGTTCATTTTGGTTATGAGGAATATGAGCTGCTTGAAAAGGTGGGTACGCAAGCGGGTAGTAGAGATTCCTCGGGCCCCTTGGGAAAATCAAGACAGATTGAGAAAGCGCAACGAGAAGATATACCGGTGTCGGAGGTGACAACCAGCATGGTAAGACTTTTGAAAAGAGCCTTTGTAAATCGGGCGGCTCAGGCAAGGGCCGTGGCAAACCATGCCGCTGAAAGTCCATATCCAGTAATCATATGCGGGGATATTAATGATACGCCCATGTCTTACGCATACGAGTTACTCGCTAAGGATAGACAAGATGCCTTCAAAGTTGCAGGCGTTGGGTTTGGCAACACCTACGCCGGGGTCCTTCCATTTTTCCGAATTGATTATATCTTGTGTGATCAGGAAATTGGACTGGTCAATTTCTCTACCAATTCAAATATCCCCTATTCCGATCATTATCCAGTTTCCTGTAATTTGGTGCTATGAAACTGAGTTTACCTGTTAAACAAGGGGTGTTCCTGTTGTTATTTGCCTTAGTCTATGCAAATACGTTGAAGCATGAATTCGTCTTGGATGATGTCATTGTCATTACCGGTAATAAGTTTACTAAGAAAGGTTTCGCGGGAATTGGTGATATCATGACCCACGATGCATTTGTAGGTGCCTATGGGGAGGCCCTTGAATTAACGGGAGGTAGATATCGGCCCCTCTCCATTGTTACGTTTGCTGTTGAGCATGCGTTCTTCGGATCCAATCCTTTTGTAGGTCACCTGGGCAATATGGTTCTCTTCGCGCTTACAGGATTGATGATTTTCGTGGTCCTTATGCGTATTCTACCAGAGGATAACGGGAACTGGATACCTTTCCTGGTTGCCGCATTATTCATTGTCCATCCGATCCATACGGAGGTGGTCGCCAATATTAAAAGCAGGGATGAAATCATGGCGCTGCTATTCCTGCTCATAACACTGCTCCTCAGTCTCAAACGGCTCCCGGTATTTACCTACTTGTTGGCGCCATTGGCCTATTTTCTTGCATTGCTATCCAAAGAGAATGCAATTACTTTCCTGGCAATTTTCCCGCTCACCTGGTATCTATTTCAGCAGAAGTCCTTAAAAAAAATAGCGCGTGCCATGGTACCTTACCTTGTAATTGCGGGAGTCTATCTTTGGATGCGCGCAACGTATGCCGGGATGGTAGGGGATAGGGTCACCGCAGATATTATGGATGATCCTTATCTGGGGGCAAGTTTTTTGGAAAAGTACGCTACAATAACATATACCATTGGGAAGTACCTCAGTCTGATGATATTTCCGTACCCTCTTTCTTCTGATTATTCCTTCAATCAGATTCCGCTTATGTCGTGGTCCAATCTAAAGGTGATAGGCTCCTTGTTGCTTACGATTGGTATGATCGTTTTGCCGATCTGGAAACTGAAAGAGCAGCCTTTGCTGGCACTCGGAATAACCATATTCTTTGCCTCTTTTTCTGTGGTTTCCAATATGTTTTTCAATGTTGGTACTTCGATGGCTGAAAGATTCGTATACATTCCCTCCCTCGGAATAATTATAGCAATTGTTTCGCTGGTTTATCCTTATATCCACAAAGTAAAAGATGGCAGGCACAGTATCCCACGTGGGATGGCGCTGCCATTAATAATTGTACTCAGTCTTGCTTCGGTTGCCACATGGGATCGCAATAAGGCATGGAAGAGCAACTATACGCTTTATGCTGCAGATGCCCTAACGGTGCCCAACAGCGCAAGAATACACTTATACTTTGGCATTGAGTTGATCAGTGAGTTCAACAAAACTAAGGATCGAGCAACGTTGCAGAAAGCGATAGCAGAAATTTCTGAATCGGCCAGAATTAATCCGAAGTTCCACCATGCCCATTATAATTTGGCGGTGGCCCATGAAAAAGCGGAGGACTATGATGCGGCCATTGTGTCTTACAATAATGTACTGCTGGTACAACCTCAGCACATTAAAACAAATCTGAATCTGGGATTGCTCTATGGCAGAATTAAAAATGACCTGGATAAATCCATCTTCTATTTCTCCAAGTTGAGAAATTCCTCCTATCGCCGCGTTGATCTCTATGACAACCTCGGAATTGCCTATGGAATGAAAGGCGACCTGCAGCGGGCCAAGGCCATTCTACTTGAGGGAATCCAGTACAATCCCAATGCTGGAAAACTGTATTTTAATCTTGGAATTACCTGTGATAACATGGGTGATCGGGAGCTGGCGCAACAGTACTACGCCACAGCGTTCAAACTTAATCCTGCCTTGAAGAGAAATTAATGCAGGCTACAATCTCCTGCTATGCTCTTGTGAACCTTTTTTAAAGTGAGGAGATTCATCGCATTTGTGCTCAATCCACAGATGTCATTCTGAACCAATCGAATTACATCATCATAGTAAAGGGGCACAATGGGCGCTTCTTCGATGATAATTCTGTCCATCTTCTGATAATAGCCATATCTGATCGTGTCATTCACCTCTAGTTGTGACTTTTCATAAAGCGCATCGAATTCCTGGTTGGAGAAGTGTGTGTAGTTGGGTCCTACAGGAGAAAAATTCTTGGTATAAAACAAGGCAAGGTAATTTTCTGCGTCAGGATAATCGGCTAGCCAGTTCTTTCTGAATAGATTAACCCGTGAAGTGGCAATCAATTCACTCAAGTTGATCGCCTGTTGAACATCAATCTTAATCTTGATTCCAATCTCTCCTAATTGATGTTGCATAAACTCACACATTTCACGGTAATTCTTGGATGTAGTGATGGTAATTTCGGGAAGTTCATTGTCTCCTTTAAAACCTGCTGCTGCCAGCAAGGCGCTGGCTTTATCAGGGTCGTAAGAATAGCCTTTTACTTTTTTGGCATCAAATGAAGGCATTCCCCTGGGTACAATGCCCGAATTGGCAGGAGATCCGATATTATTTCGAAGAAAGGTAATCATCTGCTTCCTGTCAATTCCATAGTTTATGGCCTGTCGAATCGCCTTGAGTTTGAGGGGGCTATTCTTAACTATGTCYGAGTTRGCATCAACCAARATKCCSAGGTAATCAGTTTTTAGGTAGGGTAGGGTCTGCAACTTAAACTTATCCTGGTAGAGTGGGTTTAACGTTCCCAACTGAGATAGCACATCATCCTTTGGCATCTGGTCCAATCCCGATACCATATCCAGTGAGCCCTTATTGAATTCTAAAAAGACCACTTGCTTTTCAGAGAGGAAGCTCACCGTTACCGCATCGAGGTAGGGGAGCTTATTTCCATCCTCATCTTCCTCAAAGTAGTTGTCGTTCTTGATAAATACCAGCTTAACGCCCTCCTTCCAAATCTTAAACTTGAATGGTCCAGTACCTACCGGATGGCTTCTGAAATCCCGGCCATACTTCTCAGTTGCCTCGAAAGGTACTACCGAGCAATATTGCATCGTTAATAGGCCAAGAAATGGTGGGAAAGGGTGAATGAGGTGAATTTCGAGAGTGCTATCATTAATGGCTTCGAATCCGTTACCATTGGTGCGGTCTATATTGTTGAAAATCCAAATTCCGGGGGAGCTTTCTTCGGGGTTTAGAATTCTGAGTAGGCTGTGTTTAAAATCAGAAGCAATTACTTTTCGGCCTTTGCCACCTTCAAATATTTCATGATCGTGAAAAAATACATCTGTCCTAAGATTGAAAGTGTAGCTAAGTCCATCTTCGGATATGTTCCATGATTTGGCAATACAGGGCTTTACATTGAGCTCATCATCCATCTGAACCAGCCCATTGAACAGCTGGTTTACGGCCCAAATGTTCTCCACCTTGCTCGCAAATATAGGGTCCAATGAAGCGATTCCTGCTGCTTCATTGTACCTGAATACTGTGCGCTCCTCCGTAATGTCTGAGGGGTTGGGCTTGCACGAAAACAGTGCTATAGTAATACCGATAAATAAGGCCAGTTGCTTCGTCATAATTAGGATGAGATTGACGTAAAATTAAAGAAAGATTAAGCCTTCGGTTTGGGCCGCTTCAAAAGTTACTAACGAACGAAATTGGAAAAAATAGACGTGTTGGCCGGGTGTGGACCTGATTGGGACTAGTGGATTAGGGTCAGATGTCCCACGTATTCATGTGTCTCTTGATTGAGGTCCTCTGTGCGAATGAGCCACACGTAGACATCGGTCTGAGCTATCTTTTTGCCGTCATTGACAACGCCATCCCAGCCTTTCCAGGTATTGTAATTACCAATAAACTCATATACTTTGTCTCCCCATCGATCATAAATGTATATTTCAAATTCATCATCACCCATTCCTATGATCTTGGGTCGGAAGGTTCTGTTCGCTTCAATAAAGCTTGAAGGTATGAAGCTGTTCGGTGCCCAAAAGATGTAGTCTGCATTAATTCGAACATATTGGCCGATCGAATCACTACAGCCTTTGGTAGGGTCCGTAACGGTTAGCGTGATGTAATAAATTCCCGTGTCCTGATAGATGTGAGAGAGTGCTTGATAAGTGCCACCGGTGAAATCTACTCCTGAAATAGTTCCGGCTTCAGGTCCAGGACCCGCAAAAATACCGTCTCCAAATGTCCAGCTATAGCTGGTGAAAGGATCTGTTGTAAAGGAACTGTCCGTGATGTCAAAAGTTGGACTCAACGAGGACGTCTCCAGGGGATCGACATTAAAATTGGCAATGGGTGGTGGGATTATAATTGCTGAGATAGTGTCGGAACAGCCCAGATCAGATGTTACAGTAAGGGATACGGTGACAAAAGGGTTGCCCGCTCCAGGAGAGAAATCGTGGGTGGTTAATGGACTCATTGAAAAATTGTCAGCTCCCGAAGCGGTATCTCCAAAATCCCAGGCGTAGGAGACAATTGACCCAGAGGAAATATTTGAGTTATCTCTAAACTGGTACTCAAATGGATTTGGAGAACATTCATCGATAATGAGGGCAACTGGCGCAGGGTTAATCGTTACTGTGGTTGAAATGAACGCAGGATCGGAGCAACCATCTGAAACGGTAACGTCGTAAGTGACAGAAAAGGGTGGTGCAGGTGCCGGATTTGCCAATACCGGAGAGACATTCGCAACTGATGTCGAAGATGAAGCATTTGAACTCCATTGGTAAGTGTAATTCGACCCCAGTCCTCCTGTGGCACCAACGATCAAGTCTATGTTTTCTCCATCACAAATTGTTTCAGGAGGCAACGTCAGGGTGATTGGGGGCCTAACTACGATCTGTATGGTTTCGTCATCTGTACATCCATTGGCATCAGTGGCGGTAACCGTATATGAGGTGGTTGTGGACGGAGATACTATTTGTGATGCCCCAGCACCAAGGGTGGCCCAGTTGAAAGTTGCCGGTTGCATGCCTCCGCTAGAGGATGCGTCTAGGGTAGCTTGTTCTCCGACACAGATCTGATTGATGGGTAATATGGACGCAATTAATTCGGTAGGTTCGTTCACGGTAACGGTTACTGTGGTATCACAAGAATTTAGATCACTCACTAAAATGCTGGTTTGTCCCATGGAAAATCCTGTGGCGCTAGAAGTAGTTTGGCCGTCACCCCACAGATAGGAAATGGGGACAGTACCGGATCCTGGAGTGATATATACAATTCCCGATCCTGTTGCATCACCAAAACATAGAACATCTTGCATGACCACTGAATCAATGGTAGGTCCAGGGATATCGGACACTGGGAATCCAGATAGAACAAAGGTACAGTTGTTAACATCCGTCACGGTGACGGAATAGGTGCCTGCCACCAATCCAGTGGCGGTAGCCGTTGTTTGCAATCCTCCGGGACTCCAAACATAGGCCCAGGGCTGCGTTCCTCCAGTAGGAGTTACCGTAGCGGTTCCATTAGAATTTCCACACGTTGACGGCACTGCAAGGGCACTTGCCAAAAGTACCGGTGGCTCGGTGATCACAATAGTTTCAGAAACAACACATCCCTGTGCATCTGTAACATCCACATCATAGGTACCTGCTGTTAAACCAGTGAGAAAGCTGGAAGTTTGCCCCCCCTGAATCCAGTTGTAGGTATAAATACCTGTTCCGCCAGTCACATTTAAAGAAATATCACCATTCGTATCCCCATTGCACAAAACATCATTAGAAATAAAGGTGACCGCTAGCGGTACCGGTTCTGAAATAACCTGAGAGCTTTGGGAAGTACAACCATTGGCATCCATAACAAATACATTATGGGTTCCTGCACATAAAGCGGCATCCGTTGCAGCCGCACCACCGCTGGTCCACACGTACGTATAGGTAGGCGTACCACCATTGACAATTACTGTGGCGCTTCCATCACAGGTGCCGGCACAACTTGCATCTGAGAAAGTAGARATTGCACTGGCTAAYTGWGAAGGTTGTGTAATKGAGAAGGTGTCYGCTTCAATACATTGGTTGCCATCCTCAATRATCACAGAATAATTATCCGCTACAAGATTAAAGATTACAGTACTTCCYGTTGCRATCACCGCCCCGGTCCCATCTAACCAGCTAAARGTAAACGAAGGGGTGCCACCRGTAAARCTAACYGTTGCRCTTGAATTATTGTCTCCAAAGCACATCAAAGGAGTTGTTGTTATGGACGTGATTGYTGGYCCTGCAATGTCGTTAATGAGTAYWGGCAYATTAAACTGGCAACCCATGAAATCKGTAACGGTTACATCAAAAGGCCCTGCGAAGACWCCAGTGAGRCASGAATCKGTRGTGCTCARCCCATCATTCCATAAATAGGTATAGGGTGTTACGCCTCCTGTTCCATTCACACAAGCACTTCCATTATTCGACCCGCAAGTTGTCGGTTGAACAATACTTTGAATGAGTCCCAATTGGGTGGGTTGGGTAATTACAACTGATTTGGTGACCGAGCATCCATTATTATCTGAAACAATAACAGTATAGGCTACCCCACCAGGAGCAGAGCAGAGGTTAGAGGCTGTTTGTGTTGTTTGCAAAAGGCCATCATCCCATAAGTAGGTATAGGGCTGAACACCTCCAGTAACATTGGCCATAGCATTACCATCACAGGCACCGAAACAGCTGACACTTGTATCGATAATGACAAAATCCAAGAGCGGTGGTTCTGTAATAGGAGTTGTGGCGATGGATCGGCAGCCATTGATGTTGTTCACAGTTACGTCATAGGTCCCGGCACAAAGTGCAATTGCCTGGCTGGATGTATCGCCACTGGACCAAAGATAAGTGTAAGGCAGGCCTCCACCTGTGACACTAACCTGAGCGAGTCCATTACAGTTCCCGAAACAGGTTACATTGGTAGTTGAAGCAATAGTGGCTATTAATTGCGGAGGGTCCACCAGCACGGCGGTTGCCACAGCGATACAGCCATTGGCATCTGCAACAGTTATTACATAAGCTCCATCACAAAGTCCTGTAGCGGTAGTTGTAGATTGTGTATTAGGGTCATTCCATGAAAAGGTATATGGAGGGATGCCGCCAGTTGCCACAACTGTTGCGCTTCCATCACAACTGTCCATACATCCTGGGTCAATTGAAGTGGTTACCAAAGCCAATAGAGGGGGCTCCGTGATAAGTGCAGATGTTGAAGCGATACAGCCATTGACATCAGTAATATCCAGTGTGATGGTTCCAACACACAAATTGGCCGCGGTGATCGTGGTCTGCCCATCACCCCACAGGTAGGCATAAGGAGCGGTACCACCAGATGCCGATGCGGTAGCTGTACCGTCACACAAGCCGAAGCAAGTAGCGGGAGTGGAAGCACCTATATTAGCCGCAAGTACCGCTGGTTCATTAATCGTAGCAGATACTGAAGTAGTGCAACCATTGGCGTCAGTTATGGTAACGGCACATGCGCCGGCAGGAAGTGACGTTACAGTAGGTGTAGTTTGTCCATTGCACCATAAGTACGTGTATGCAGGCACTCCGTCAGTAACTAAAACCGAAGCGGTGCCATTGGTCCCTCCGAAGCACGATACATCTGTTGTTGCAGAAATGGTAGCCGTAACAATACCGCCATCCAAAATGGTGAATGGAGTTATTACCTGGCAACCGTTCGAATCCGTAACGGTCACATCATAGGCCCCTTGTATAAGTCCAGACACAGACGTCGTTGTGCCACCTGAACTCCAACCGTAGGTATATCCTGGCGTTCCACCTGCTGGAGTTACGCTGGCAGAACCATTGTTGCCTCCTAGACATGATACGTTAGTCGCAACTACTGGGGCCGTAAGGGCTACCGGCTCGTTCACCGTTCCACTTTGCACATCTGTGGCGCCTGTTGCATCGGTAATGGTCAGATCATAAATGCCGATACATAATCCAGAAATGGAACTTGAAGTCCCACCATTACTCCAGTTATAAGTATAGGGTGGTGTGCCCCCAACAGGTGTAGCACTTGCAGTTCCGTCACAAATCCCAAAACATGAGGCATCAGTGGTCGTCACAACACTTCCTACTACTGTGACACAGCCAAAGTTGTCTACCAACACATTGATGAAACCACTACAGGCGGTGATGAATTCGGGTCGAAACGTAATGTAACACCAATTTCCGGTTGCGGTCCAGGTGAAGGTAAAGGTTTGCCAGGCTGTATTGAAGATAGGGCCAGTCTGTCCCAACAGTTCTGTCTCCGCACAGAGACTATTTCCACCATAAATTGCAAATGAGCTATAGCAGTTTCCAGGACCAGCTGTGTTGTAGGTATTGCTATGGGCCAGATCCATATTTATGGTGTAGGTTTCACCCGCAACCATACACGAAGACAAGACTTGACTGGCTCCTTCAAAGTAGCCTCCTGGAGAGCTTCCTGATTGAAGAAAGCTTACATAAGAAGTTCCATCGGAAGGGGCCTGAGTAATGCCCCACTGACCAGGTTGGGTATCAGGCGATCCACCGCAATTGGACCATGGTGCAGGCACAACATGTGCCTGGGAAGGCCCTTCAAAGGATGGATTAGATGCACAGAGGTTTTGTCCGTTGGCCTGGTTAAATATCAGTGCAGACACAACCAATACCAGCAATGTTCTGAAGGTACCCATGCTCTTTCTTTTTCATTTAGGTCCTGAAAACCTCAATTTCCACACTTCATAGACGATCTTACCTCTGGTTCGGTTGCTTACCAGGAAAATCAACATGTACACGCCTATTTACCTCACCAATGTAATATTACCTTTCATAATGACCGATTCTCCGTCTTCTAAATCAGCTTCGAGATAATACACAAAAACCTGTGCAGATAAGTCTTGGCCATTTTTGGTTCCATCCCATCCTGCTCCGAACCAGTTGCCACGGCCATCAGGCCTGTCACTTCTTGTAGCAGTGGTAGTTTCGAAGACTTTCTCACCCCATCTATCGTAGATAACGAAGTTTAGAGAGGAGATGCCAATGCCACTTACATACAACCTGTTGTTTTGATTCGGATCCCCTGGTGAGAAGATGTTTGGAACAAAAACTACTGCATCTTCAGTTACTGTTAGGATTACAGTGATGGTATCCACACATCCATCTGCGTCAATGATGGCGAGCACCACTGGATAATTTCCTGTATCCGTATATGCATGTGTTGGATTTTGTGCTGATGATCCCAGTGTGGAGTCACCAAAGTCCCAATTCCAACCAACCACACTATCAGCTGATAGATCCGTAAATTGAATCAATTCATCCTTCAATATTGTAGTAGGATCAAAAGTGAAATTAGCCGTAGGTGGACTCACCAATATATAGTTCGTCAGTATCAATGAACTTACACATCCTTTTACATCGGTAACCGTAAGCGTAACGGTATACGTACCAGGGTTTGCATAATTGTGTACTGGGTTAACATAGGTGCCTGTTGTGTTTGGAGCACCGGTAACTAATCCAGAACCAGGTCCAATGGTCAAGCCGTCACCAAAATCCCATTCCCATGTAGCGATCAACGTGTCACTTCCCAAAGGATTTAATGATGAAAATCCCAATGAAGAATCGATAAACGTAATGTCACAACCGGTTGTATTAACAGCGCTAAAATTAGCCAGTGGTAACGCAGATATTGCCACAAATGCAGTAGCGGTATCATTCAATGAACAACCATCACTAACCACTACCGTGTATAGCGTGTTCACGGTAGGTGCAACAGAGATTTGCGATGAATCGCCGGCAATCACATTATCAGATGTAGTGCTGATTCCATCGTCCCAAATAACCGTATAGGGGCCACCGTTTCCTGAACTTGGAAAAGCGGTTAATGTTGCGGTCTGGCCAACACATATTTCTGAAATACCACTGGTGGTAATATCCAATGGGGGATTCACCGTTACCGTGACACTCCCGGAGCCTGGACAACCATTGGCATCCACAACATTCACCGTATAGGTGGTTGTTGTAGGTGGTGACACAATATGTATCGCGGTGTCAGGCAAGCCCTGATCCCAACTTCTAACAATTGGATCCACGCCACCCAGAATGACAACTGAAATTTGGGTTGAATCCCCAAAACAAATTAATAGATCATCCTGGAACATCAACACGACAATTGGGGCCGGTTCAGAAACGTTCACGATCTGAATATCCTGGCAGCCATTGGCATCTGTAACGGTGCTTATATACTGTCCTGCCGGTAACCCTGTGGCGGTTTGTGTAGTTTGAAGTTGCGGGTCATCCCACGAATAGGTGAATGGAAGTGTTCCACTACTTACCAGCACTGTTGCAGATCCTGATGAGTCACCAGCACATCCAACATTAATTACGATTGCTGAGTCGATCACCGGCCCAGGAGTTCCCGGAACGGTAACAAGCCCAATGGCGCTACATCCGTTGGCATCAGACACCGTAATATTGTAGGCGCCCGCTAGTAAGCCAGTGGCACTGGAGTCAACCTGTGCTGGAGTTGTGCCCCAAACGTACGAGTAGGGGGCAGTTCCTCCGGTTGGTGTTACTATTGCCTGTCCCTGTGAACTACCGCAGAAGTCGGCTACTGTTACAGTTGTATCAATAATAAGTTCATTGGGTTGGGTAACCGTTACAATCGTTGTATTCGTACAACCGTTTAAATCGGTAGTTATTACGGAATCTGTTCCAGCACCTAAGTTGGTAGCGGTTTGAACATTACCGGCAATTCCGGATGGGAACCATACAAAAGCATAGGGTGGTGTTCCTCCCGTAGGAGAGGGGACCAGGTCAATAACACCATCAGCAGCACCAAAGCAACTTACATTAGTAACCGTTGGGATCACGCTGAGTGCAGCTGGTTCTGAGACAGTCGCAGCGCTTGAATCGATGCATCCCACTGCGTCCGAAACGAAGACAATATGTTGTCCGACACAAAGAGAATCAGCCGTAGGTGTGATATCAGAACTGGTGGGGAACCATGAATAGGTGTAGGCCCCAGTTCCTCCCGATACATTAACCGTTAGGCTACCGTCACAGACACCATTACACGACATGTCTACAACACTTGTTAAGAAAATAGCCGTGTTCAGCGCCGCCGGTTGGCTTATACTAACAATTTCACTTGTTATGCATCCAGTTCCACCGTCTTCAACAGTTACACTATAGGATCCACCACCAAGGTTATTCACTGTGTTTGATGGGCCACTTTGAATAGTATCCCCGTTGAAATCCATCCAGTAAAAGATGGGCGCTCCAATTAAACCTGATATCGGATCTGCAGTAGCGATTCCCACGGAGTCACCGTAACAGTTGTCAGGTGTAGTAACTATGGTGTCTATCACCGGAGCCGCGAGATCGTTAACAGGTACAAGTAGTGAATCAAAGCATCCATTGTTATCCAATACGAATACCTTATACACTCCGGCGAATACGTTATTCAAACAAGTACCGACGGTTGATAATGGATCTGACCATTGCACAAAATAAGGGAATTGGCCTCCAGCTATGTTCACACAAGTTCCGCCATTCTGGGCGCCACAAGTGGACTCTGTTACCGATGATACAATGATACTCAAGTCATTGGGTTCTGTAATGAGTACGAAAGCTGATGAACCACATCCATTGGCATCTGAAACGGTAACATTGAATACACCGGAACACAAACTATTAGCAGTTGCCGTAGTTTGGAAAAGCGGGTCATTCCACTGATACGTAAATGGCGGAACTCCACCAACTGCACTTACAGTAGCGGTACCATCGCAAGCGCCGTTGCAAAGAACATCAGTCTTGATCATTCCCAGTACCGTTGTTGATGGCTGATTGATAACGGCCGATGAAATATCTGAGCATCCATTCGCATCAGTAATGGTGACTCCATAAGTACCGATGCAAAGAAAAGAGGCTGTTGCCGTGATTTGACCATCACTCCAGTTGTACGTATAGGGAGGGGTTCCACCACTTTGTGTCACAGTAGCGAATCCATCACATCCTCCATTGCAACCAACGTCCTGTGAGGTCAGCAAACTAGCTACCAGTGCAGGTGGGTTTCCAATTGTTGCTGTTGAAATAGCAGCACATCCGTTGGCATCTGTCACGGTAATGACGTAGGTATTGGCACATAAACTATCGGCCTGAGCCGTGTTGTCGCCATTGGACCAGGTATAAGTATAAGGTGTTACACCTCCAGTAGGAATTACCAGTGCCGAACCTTCGCATCCACCATTACATCCAGGATCAACCGTTGTAATACTTAAGGCCAACGCCAACGGTTCAACCAGGACGACTGTTCCCGTTGCAACACAATTATTGGTGTCTGTCACAACAACGGAGAAAGAACCAGCGCATAAACCCGTTGCATTGAGCCCTGTCTGCAACGAAGGATCATCCCATTGAAAACCAAAAGGTGATGTTCCACCCACAATTGACACAGATGCTACACCATCGCAAGATCCATTACAGTTGGGGTCCGATAAGACTGAGGCGTTGACTTGTAGAGTAGCAGGTTCATCGATTGTAACCGAAGCCGAAGATGAACATCCTGTAGCATCAACTATGGACACGATGTGTACGCCTGCACATAAGAACACTGCTGTGATGGTCGATTGCCCACTCGGACTCCAAGAATAGGTATATGGTGCAGTACCACCCGTCGCTGATGCTGTTGCGGAGCCATCGCATACTCCAAAACAGGTTGCATCGGTACTATCAGCGATCGCCACTACAGGGCCAGCGCTGTTGTTAACGGACGCCGCGATTAAGCTAGTACAACCGTTTGCGTCTGTGACCGTAACCTGCCAAGGACCCGCAAGAAGACCGGTAGCAGTTGAACCGGTTTGGCCATCATCCCACAAGTAGGTCAAAGCTGGTACACCGTTAACTACAGTAACCGTTGCTGAACCATCAGCTTGCCCACAAGTGGCATTTACAGACGTAGTAGTAAGCACCAAAGCCAAAGGCTCGCCTACAGTGAAGGAGTTAGTAGTCACACATCCATTGGTGTCAGTTACAGTTAAGGTATGCGTGCCTGCGCAAAGTCCATTAGCGGTTGCCGTGGTTTGGGCGCTTGGATCATCCCATAAGTAAGTGTAAGGAGCAGTGCCTCCAGATGCAACACCGGATGCATTGCCATCACATACCCCATTACATATTGCATCGTTACCACTCATGGTAATAGCCAGAACAGCTGGTTCTGTAATCGTGATTGAACCAGTGGTAACGATCGAATTATTGTCCGTTACTGTTACTATATAAGTGTTCGCGCACAGGCCAACAATGGTTGGGGTAGTCATGCCACCGGGTGCCCAAGAATATATATAAGGAGGAACACCACCTAAAACGGTAACATTCGCAGTTCCGTCACAACTAATATTACAAGTTAAGTTCGTTCCTGTCACTGTCAGCACAATAGCAGAAGGTTGAGTGATCGTAATACAATCAGTAGCAATACAGCCCGCAGCATCGGTAATGGTTACGCAATGTGTACCTGCACACAATCCGATGGCTGTTGCAGTGGTTTGAGCCCCTGGATCATTCCACAAATAAATGAATGGTGCAATACCTCCGATCATGGTTCCGGTTGCCTGACCGTCACACACCCCGAATCCGGATGCGTGATTGTCAACACTAGCGACCGCAACCGCAGGCGGAAGATCATTAATCACGGCAGCAGCTGTACCGGTACATCCATTGGCATCTGTAACAACAATGTTATAGGTAATACCTCCAAGTAGATTCACTGCACAACTCGTGGTTTGTGCTAGGGGATCGTCCCACAAGAAAACGTAAGGCGGTGTTCCACCTACTGGGGTAGGACAAGCAGAACCATTGGGCAAAGCACAATAAGCATCTACCACTGTTGTGGTAACCGTAACCGCAGTGGCTTCTGTTATGGTCACGCAAGTGTTATCAGTACAGCCTTGGTTATCAGTAATAGTAACACAATAGGTACCTGCTGTGATATTAATAAGGTCTTCGGTTGTGGAGCCGTTTGACCACAAGAAGTTATAAGGAGCACTTCCACCTGTAGGTGTTAAGTTAGCTGCACCATTGCTGCCACCTGCACAACTTACGTTAGAACCAGCTATGGAAGAAGTAAGCACCGTTGGTTCGCCAAGTGTGATATTATCCGTTGTGGTACACCCGTTTGCGTCTTCCACTGTAACAGTATAAACAATGCCGGCACAAAGTGCGGTGCCTGTTGCTGTCGTACCTCCAACTGGAGACCAACTGTATGTATAAACTCCGGTTCCACCAGATACTGTAACGGTGGCATCCCCATCACAACCACCATTACAATTGGGATTGGTACTGGCCAATATAGAAGCGCTTAAAAGAGGTGGCTCTGTGATGGTTGCACTTGCCGAAGCAATACAACCTGCTGCGTCAACTACGGTAGCCGTCCAGGTACCTGCTGGTAAATTAATGGCAATTGCATTGGTTTGCAAACTTGGATCATCCCAGGTAAAAGTGTAGGGAATTGCGCCACCTGAGGGTAACACAGTAGCTGATCCGTTCGTACCTCCATTACAAGAAACCATGGTACTGGCAGAAATACTTGCAGTTACCGATACACTGGTGCTTACCGTTGTATTTCCAGATATGGTACATCCGTTTGCATCCGTAACTGTAACATTATAACCACCACCGAATAAGAGCGTAGCACAACTTGTAATTTGAGCTGAAGGATCATCCCAGATATATGCAAATGGCGCAGTACCACCGGCTACTGCCACACATACTGAGCCGTCAGCCAGCCCACAGGTTGCATTTACCGGAGTAAATGTCAAGACCATTGCCGCAGGCTGAGAAATCACCTGACTGGTAGTTGCAGTACAACCATTGGCATCAGTGATCGTTGCATTATAGGTGCCTACACACAACCCTGTAGCATTCGGGGTTGTTTGTAAAAATGGGTCGTTCCAGTTATACGTATAAGGAGGCGTTCCTCCACCAGCGGTAGCAGTAGCATCACCGGTACAGGCCCCGTTACAGAGAATGTTGTTACCAGAGGGTGAAGCCGTTAATACAGTTGGTTGAGTGATGACTACTGAAGCAGTTGTTTGGCAGGAGTTCGCATCGGTAACCGTAACAGTATAGGTTCCTGCGCACACCCCGGTAATATCCTTAGTAGTTGCCAGATTACTCCACGCGTAGACAAATGGTGCTTGCCCGCTGGTAACAGTCAAATTAGCTGCCCCATTGCAGGCCCCATTACAAGTGACATTGGTTCCAGTTATTGAAGCAATAGGTGAGGCAAAGACAACTACGGTGAAGGAAGAAGTAGCCGAGCAGGCTCCTAGCGTAACACTTTGAGTTACAAGGTAAGTTCCCGGTGTAGTGTAGGTATAACAAGGGTTTTGAGCGGTTGACGTTCCAATTCCATCACCAAAATTCCACGCATAAACGGCACCAGTGGTTCCTGAATTGAGAAAGCAGTAACTATTGCCKRWYAAGCATTGGTTTCCRTTGTAWGTAAATCCTGCCRACACTGGTGGGCCMGGCGATACKGTSGCGCTGCCTACTGMAGAACATCCACCTGCGTCGGTCACTGTTAYACCATAAGTACCWGCACAAAGAGAYGCACAAGATGCAGTCGTACAGCCGGAGCTCCAGGCATAGGTGAACGGAGCTGTTCCACCCGCTACTGTGACCGATACACTTCCGTCACAAGCGCCACTACAACTTTCATTTACAGCAGTTGGYGTGATGGAGATAGTCGAAAGCGTAACCGCTAAAGATTGGTTAGCGCTACACCCGCATGAATTACAGGCCTGTACAGTGATTGATCCACCACCTCCTGAAGCAGTCACGCTAATGGCAGTTGTGCCTTGTCCTGAGATGAGGGTCCATCCTGGCGGTACAGCCCATGTATAGGAGCTTGCACCCGCCACCGAGGTAATTGAATAGGTCATGGTGCTTCCCGGGCATACCGAGGTAGGTCCAGCAATAGCSCCAGGYGTTGCWGGYGCMGAACCTGGGTTRACAGCAACGCAGGTGAACCCGCTACATCCGCAGCCGTTACAAGCTCTAACGCATACATTTCCGGCTCCTGCACCGGCTGTGACAGTAATGCTGGTGGTCCCTTGTCCGCCCGTAATTGTCCAACCCGCCGGAACAGTCCACTGGTATGAAGAGGCTCCAGCCACCAATGATATGGAATAAATGACTGTATTGCCCGCGCAAGGACTCGTTAATCCTGAGATCGAGCCGGGTGCAGCGGGTACGGGGGTAGGCAAAAGCGCCTTGCATATGAATGCAGAACACCCGCAGGAACTGCAGGCTCGTACGCATACGTTTCCTGATGTAGATCCCACTGTTACCGTTATTGATATTGTTCCCTGACCGGACGTAATTGTCCACCCGGCCGGAACTGTCCAAGTATACGAAGCCGCACCTGGAACCGTTGTAATAAAATAGATGACTGAAGCTCCTACACAAGGATTATCTGGGCCTGTTATTGTTCCTGGCGTTGAAGGGGCTGCTGTTGGTGTAACTCCAAGACAAGTAGGGGAGCTGGTTCCACAGGTGTTGCTAGATGACACACAAACATTTCCTGCCGAACTTCCAGCGGTAACACTAATCGACGTTGTGCCTTGTCCAGAATTAATTGTCCATCCTGATGGAACTGTCCAGTTGTAAGAGGTGGCACCGCTTACGGCAGCAACTGAATAAGTTTGTACAGATCCAGTACACGGGGTCGTGGGTCCAGCTAATGACCCTGGATTCGGGGGCGGAGGCACCGTTGGTGAATAGGTTAATGTGACTGTTACCCGGGAGAGACAAACGGTTCCATTAGCAATAGGATTAATTGTATTTGTGCCCCCATAATTATATGAAGGCCAACCCGCTGGGCAAGAAAAGGTTTGGCAAATATTCTGACTGGGAGCACATCCTCCGCACGGACAAGCAGATTGACTTACGGTGGTTCCAATAGTTGTTCCGTTTAACTGAACTGTCACAGATCCAGAACAACCCTCCCACTGCACGTTCATACAAACTTGCGTAAGCGTATTTCCAGGAGGTATGCAATCTGCAAAACTTCGTGGTCCCCAGTTACCACTTCCCGAACCTGTATTGCACGCATAATTTCCTGTAGGACCTGAACAGATGTTACACCATCCACTTGTCCAGTTTATCGTGAAGGCACAGGAGGCAGCTTCGGATTGTTGGGGTGCCAATAAAACTCCTGAAAGAAAAAAAACGGGAATTATACGGGTTAAAAGTTGCTTGGTAATTAATCTGTAACTCATTTGAAATGATCTAGTAGTGTGATTCCTATTTTGTGACTTCTATATACGAAGGTGCATACTTGAATGACTTCTCCGGATTCTTCATGTATTCATCCACYTCAACTCTCAAGATACGTTCAGCTCCTTTATCGCAAGATCCTTCGATTRTCTCKTTCCCCTTTAATTTCAACTCCCGGGCCTTATCATTTCTTTCGTTGTGTATCCATTCCTTATCCTGAGAGTATACGCCGTCAGCCCATTCAATTAAAACATCTTCCGAATTGTTGTTCACGAATTTTATAATAATCTGTTCCTTGGAATTGCAGGTTACGCGTTTGTAAAACACGTCTACACCATTTACATAATTCCCTCCCGCAGCATTGACCATCGCCTTCTGCCAGCCCGCTGACGAAACCGCTTGATCTTTGCCGTCATTCAATGCTGGAGGTTGTTGCGCAAAAACTGAAATGGAAAGAACGAAAAACGGTACTAATACGAGATAGCTCGCTTTGAGTGATATGGTTTTTAACATTGCTAGGTTTTGAGAAAATGGAATAACTCCGGTTAACTTGCAATAATAGGTATTTTCGATCTGATAAGCAAGATGGAAAAAGCTACTCATTCACAAATAGACGTGTAATAACACAAAAGGGTTTGCTTGAGTGAAACAAACTTTAAAAGATAATCTGAAGGCCAGAATGAATCTTGGTTGCAGAGTCAAGCTTATTACACTGATATACTGCTGTTCAGTAGCTGCATCCAAAGTGATGGCTCAACTTCTGATAAGCCAGGTTGACCTCCTCTGATGGAATTCATCGAAACGATTTAGACGGCGACTGTGGTCGCTTTAATTTGTTTCAAGCGGACGGTGATGCACTTAAAAAGGGGAGGAATAACACGGCTCTGGATTCAGAAGAGCGAGCGGTGAATGTTTGGATGCCATCATTTGATCAATGTGACATGACCGACATACTGATGCTTTCCAAGAGCGGGGTCAACGGTATTTACTACCCAAATATACACGTCGCTTTGGGCTTCACGTTGACCACCATTGGCACGGCCATCCCAGCCTAATTCATAGTCTGTCGTTTCATAAATAAGGTCTCCCCATCTATCAAATATGAGCATCTCAAATTTATCAGGGTTGATCCCAACTCCAACCGGTCTGAATACATCGTTGATCTGATTGTTGTTGGGAGAGAATACATTTGGGATAAAGATGATGTATTCCTCGATTATCTGAATGTATTCCAACGTAGTATCTATGCAACCTTGAGCATTTGCAACGGTTAATACAATGCCGTATATGCCTGCAGAATCGTACGTATGGCTAATCATATCCCCCGATGAAAAGACGGGTGAAAAGGAAGAGTCTGTAGCGTCATCTCCATAGGCCCAATTCCATATTAGAACATCAGCCGACGAGCCGTCGGTAAATTCTATTGTTGGGTTTGCAGTGGTGGTTTCCTCCGGGTTGGCGATAAAAGAGGCAATGGGTGCAGATTGAATGATGCTGTCAAACTGATCCGTGCAGCCATCAATCGTTGTGACAGTCAGGCTGACCATGTAAGTTGAAGAAGCTGAATAATCATGCACAGGATGCTGTACGGTGCTTGTAAAGCCATCCTCGAAATCCCATGCCCATGTATCAATGATGCCTCCATTTGCTATCTTAGAGCTATCTGAAAACTTGAGAAGGAAAGGATTTGGATCGCATGCTATATCGAATGCTGCATTGGGCTTGGGTGACACAGTTACCTCAACCGCTTCAGTAGTTGGGCTTGAGCAAGCATCCGTGACAATAACGGTGTAAGTAGAATCAACGTCAGGATTTACCGAAATCGACTGCGTGGTTTCCGTCGGATTGGTGCTCCAGGCATAAGAATAAGGCGGACCATTTCCACCAGAAGGGTTTACAGTGATCGTGATTATTTCTCCTTCACAAATAGGGACGTTGGCCGTGGAGGCAACCAAAGGAGCTCCTAGAAATATTTCCATGGAATTTGTATCAGAACATCCCGCAGAATCAACAACAATTACAGTATAAGTCGTCGTTGCTAAAGGAGCGAGATTCACGGTGTCGGTAGTTGATATGAGAGGATCATCCCAAAGATACGTATATGGGCCCTGGCCTCCTGTTGTTACTGAGTTCAATTCGCCATTGGTTTGCCCGAAACAAAGCGTATCTGTACCGGATACTGAAATGCTGATTGGCAGCGGATCCACTATAGTTATTGATGCTATTGTGTCGCAGCCGAATATGTCGGAAACGGTAATTGAATAAGTTCCTGCTCCGAGGTTGGATGCAGCTAAACCGGTTTGTGCTGATGGATCATCCCATATGTATGTAAAAGGTGGTGATGTTATCGAGGCTACTACAGAAGCGGTAGCATCAGCATCGCCAGTGCAGGCTAAGTCAGTGGCTTGAATGGTATCAATTTCAGGCCCCGCAATGGTAGAAACAGGGAAAGGTAGCGTTGCGGTGCAGCCATTCGTATCCGTAACAATTACCGTATATATTTGAGCGCCTAACCCGGTTGCCGTGGCGGTTGTTTGAGCATTTGGATCGTCCCACAAATAGGCGTAACCTGGTGTGCCTCCAAATATGGTAGCTGTTGCTTTCCCATCAGCTTTGCCACACTTTTCGGGTTCCACGCCGCCACCAATCAGCAGGCTTGAGGGTTCATTAATGAAAATGGCCATTGTCGTATCACAGCCGTTAAAATCAGTAACGGTCACCGTGTAGGTGCCCATGCACAGTCCAAACTCTGCCGAAGACGTTCCAGAACTACTCCATGCATAGGTATAAGGCCCAGTGCCGTTTGACGTTGTTGCCATTGCCGATCCATCACAAGCCGCAAAACAAAGTACATCCGTTTTTGTTAGAGAAACAGTTAACGCTGCCGGTTCTGAGATCACAACGCTGTCAATGGCAGGACAGGCATTCACGCACTCTTGAAACGATATATCATCTAATCCAAAATCATTTCCGCCCCCAGCGGTGTTTTGATTGGTGATGCATATGGTAGCCGATGTATTTACTCCAGAGTTCCACGTTTCAAAAAACTGAACCCATGTTCCTACCGAACCGGGCGCATTCAACGAAGTGCCCAATGGATTGCCATTTATCGTGCATTGCAAAATCGCTACATTAGACGTGTTAAGAGAACTCAGCCATGTGGAAAATTGATAGCTGGTATTAGGGGTTACTGCAATCGTTTGACACCAAACATTGTCTCCGGCGGTGGTGGAGCCATTGAGAATCATGAAGTTGCCTGATCCTGTAGTATGGTCAGATCCTGAAAAACCACCATTGTAAAAGTTGGCGCTTGTCCCAACACCATATCCTCCGGCAGGCCCGAGGCATCCTCCTGAATTGCAGAAGAAATAAACACTAGAGAATCCGGTATTTCCTCCAGAAAAATCCCCATTGGATACCAATTCAACACCCGAGGGAGAGCAGCTCGCATCATTTACGGTCACGAAATAGGTGCCCTGGCAAAGGCCCGTCACGCTTGCTGAGGTCTGTGCTGGGTTGGTGCTCCAAGTGTAGAAATAAGGAGGTACTCCGCCTCCGGCCGCAACGGTTCCGGTGCCATCGCATGATTGGAAGCAGCTCGATAAGGTCCCGGTCGTCACAACTGAGGTGGCGCTGGTGGCCGCTATTAAATACGGCCCTGAAGTTTCAATACAGCCATTGACATCGTTGACAATCAATGTGTAAGATCCCGGGGCAATATTGGAAAGGTCCTGGGTGTTACCCACCACCGTTGTGGATGCGTCTAGCCAAGTGAAGGTGAGAGCGGGTAATCCCCCTGATGAGGTGATGCCTGCGATGGATCCATCTGCACCTATGCATCCAGCATTGGTGATCACCACATTCGAAGCATCAATTACAAGAAGGGCAGGATCATTAACATTGATCGTCGTAATAGTATCGCACCCAAAGGCATCTGTTACCGACACATTATACGAACCTGCGGGTAGCCCAGTGGCCGTTGAGTTCGTTTGACCATTTGACCAAACATAGGTATAAGGTGGGTTGCCCGATTGAGCGATAAATGTTGCCGTTCCAGAGCTATCGCCGGCACAAGCTGCGTCAGTACTTGCGGTTGTGAAAGGAAATAAGCCACCTGTTCCAACTACAACTGTTTCGATAACCTGAGTACTGCATGTTGCGTTGGTGATGGTTACGGTGTAACTTCCCTGACAGAGACCTGATATGGATGGCGTGGTTTCCCCAGCGTTGCTCCACAAATAAGAGAAAATACCATCGCCGCCAGCAGCGCTAATGGATGCTGTTCCGTTACACGATGAGCAACTTACATTAGTTGAGCTGGATGTTGCCGTGAGAGGCCCATAAATCTCTACGTATTCGGTATGGGTTGAAGGACAAGCGCCTCCAAAAGTCGCTGTAATTGCGTACACTCCAGGGACCGTGTAGGTTTGGGCGGGTGGGTTGTTTCCGGTGAAGGTATTTCCATTGCCAAAGGTCCAGTCCGGTATTCCAAGACTGGCATCTGCAATGTTGACCGTAACATTTGTTCCGCAGGTAATTCCTGATGGGTTAATGGTGAAATCGGCATTGTTGCCAATCTCAGCGGTCATGCCAGGACCGAATGTAAAATTGATCCCGGTCGTTTGCGTGTTGGTGAAATTGTCTATTAAAATTGCATAGGTATTACCGGCTGTAACCGTTACCGGATCACAATACTCCCCACAAACTGAGGTTGTGTTTCCATTTGCCGGACAAGTGACACAAGATGTGGTACCTATCATTCCTATAGGTGAGCTAATAGAGCTCCCAAATAGCCCCTGGGTAAAATTGTAATTGCAAGCCACCTCGATACCAGGGCAACTACTGGTAATATCCCAAAGCGTCCAATCTAACTCAATATCATTACCTGTTGGTGTTGCTTCCCATTCCAGAATGCCCGATTGTGTCACGGTGAACTGATACCAGAGATCCTGGTTCCCCGCACCTGGAAAGCATGTAGAGTTTACGCCGGAAGACGTAAGTATCGACATATCTGGGAAGTTATGGGTGAGCGTTTTGTCGCAGAGTGGAATAGCGCCGGTGCACCCATTGCCACCTCCAGGGGGAGGATCACTGGAATTAATACAAAATGTAAAATCACCATCAACTCCGCCGTTGGATGCAATCGCAATCCACACCTGGGTTCCAGGAATGATACCCCAGCTCGTTGTTAACGTAGTGGTACCGGTTGCCACAGCACAGTTAACGAAATTGGTATTGGAACACCCGTCAATGTCAATGACAATTTCTGCATCCGTCAATCCATTAGAAGTTATGGTAAAGTCGTTCTGTCCTCCGGATGCGACATATGTGTACCAAACTTCATTCACTGGGTTGGCATTGCAGGTCCCATACATGGTATTGTTGGACGTAGCATTGGTAGATGTCCCAGTTACACACAATTGCCCATTGACTAAAGTGAGTGGCGTAGCAGTGACACAATTGTCGGATTGAGCATACATTTTAGTAACGCCAAACCACAGTAAACTGACTAAAATAAGTTTAAGCCTAAGGTTCATCAATATATGAATAGGAGATCAGCTTAATAGGTTTGAAGTTCTTCGCTTCAATCGTACTTCTAGGCAATATCAGGATCCTTTTGTTAGGGCCATATGGAATGAAAGTGATTTCAGTTTCAGATCTGTTCGCCTCAATTTGATCCAACATTATTAGTTCAATGGATTGCTGAGCGCGTGAGGCTTTTAATTGAATCTGATAGGTGCCGCGAATGGCCTGATGTAGTTCAGTAAGCCTCCTGACTTCCTCCGGGGCGAGGTTGTCCTGGGCCTGAACAAAGGCAGCAGTAAGAAGAAAAACAACAAAAAATATGACTTTAGCGTAAGTCATTCTCTAATAATTTCAGATTAGCGGATACCCTAAATAATTCAAAATTATAGACGTAAATATATGCGTTTAAGTTGCCAATCYTAAACAGGTGATAAGCAATTTATCAGAGTGCCTATGTTAATAAACAATATGGGGCCATTTTGTGATTATCTCAACAAGGTAACATGCCCGACATACTGATGGCGTTTTAGATCATTGTCCATGGTCTTTATATACCATATATAAACGTCTTGTTGAGCCGCCTTCTCTCCGAAGTTAGCTGTACCGTCCCAACCCACGGTTGAAGCACTGKTTTCAAAGTCGACAAAGGTCCCTGAGGTTTTGTAAATTAGGTCTCCCCATCGGTTATAGATGGTCATCTCAAAGGACTCCGCCTTAATGCCAAGGCCCACAGGAAAGAAATAGTCATTGATTCCATTACCATCCGGGCTAAATGAATTAGGCGTAAAGAGGGTGTAGATGTCCTTCACTTCAACGGATAAGGTGAATACGTCAGTACATCCGTTTGAATCCGTCACAGTGAGGGTAACGGCATATACACCGGTATCAGTATAGGTATGCGATGGATGTTGAAGCGTATCGACGCTGCTAGTATCACCAAATGTCCAATTCCAAGATGCTGGATCTCCACTGGAGAGATCTGTAAACTGGAAAACAGGATCAAATATGGTTGTTACCTCAGGGTTGGCTATAAAAGTAGCGGTTAAGGAATTGTTGACAGTCACCACAGCTGTATCAATATTAGGACAACCGTTGATATCAGTTGCGAAAATGATGTAGTTGGTAGTAGACGAAGGAGAGACCGCAATAAAAGATTCAGTGCTGAAAGTATCGAGTGTTAACGCATCAATCCACCAGTAGAAGCTGGCACCAGTCGCGTTTAAGGTGACCGATTCACCCGGACAGATCGTGGCAAAGGGCGGATTGAGTACCAAGTCAGGTGTAATGGTGATGTCCACCGTGGCCATCTCTGTCGCCCCACAACTATCCGTAATTGTAACGGTATAAGTGGTACTGTTTACAGGTTTCACCCAAGTAGCGAAGGTCGAAGCACCGTTGCTCCATGAATACGTGTAGATCCCAACTCCACCTGATACAGCAGCCGTAATTAGTGCAGAGTCCCCTATGCATAGTACACTGGCACCAAATGCCCCCACTGAGATTGGTGTACCGACGGAGATAGAGACGGTTTGAGGAGCAGTAGGTGGACAAATATTGGCATCCACTACAATTACGGTAAATGAAGTGTCTTGTGTGATGATAACGGCGTGCGTATCGACGCTGCTCAGATTATCCCACGTGAAAATGTAGGGTGATGTGCCCCCGGTGGCCGAAGCTCCTATGGTAACGGTCTCTCCCGGACACACTACAAGATCAGGACTGATCGTCACAACAACCGGCATGGGCTCGGTAATGGTTACCGGAACAATCACAATGCAACCGCCTGCATCGATCACGGTACCATTATAGGAGCCAGCGGGTAGGTTCACAGCTACAGCACCGGTTTGCACAGGTGTCGTATTCCATATGTACGAATAAGAAGGCGTGCCACCTGAAGCGGTTAACTCCGCCGTGCCATCTGAGAAACCATTACAGGTAACATTGGTAAACGACAATAAGGAAGCTGTTTGGCCACCAGTGTTATTAACGATGACAGAGTCAACTTCTGAACAACCACTTCCATCTGTTACGGTGACTGTATAGATGCCAACGGGTATTCCCGAGACCGTGTCGGCACTTCCATTGACCGGTGACCAGGAATAAGTATACCCACCTGAGCCACCAGAAGCAGACACCATTGCCGAGCCATCGCTTACTCCGCAAGACGCCGGAAGCGAGGACAAACTCAAAACAATGGGAATGGGATCCATAAGTATAATGGAATCACTGTTTGAACATCCATTCGCATCAGTTACCACCACTGTGTAGGATCCAGCAGCGAGGTTGCTGATACTCGGAGAAGTACTACCGGTAGGTGTCCATAAATAAGTAAATGACCCAATTCCACCAACTGCCGAAACAGTCACAGAGCCATCAGCGTTGCCTGCACAACTCAGTGCGCTGCTGTTCAGCGAGAGTATAATATCAGGAGGGGAATTGATTAATACGGTGGATGTTGAGATGCATCCTCCTGCGTCTGTTACCGAAACAATATATGTTCCTGGCCCCAATCCAGTTGCAGTGCTGTCCGTCCCTCCGTTCGGTGACCAAGCGTAAGTAAGTGGACTTGATCCTCCTACAACAGCCACAGTTGCTGTTCCATCGTTAATAGTGAAACAAGACGCGTCTGTACTATTGGCTATTCCTGATACTGGCCCACCATTATTTGAGACGATAACGCTGTCGGAAATTGAACATCCTGCGGAATCCACGACAGTTAATGTATAGGGTCCCGCTGCCAGGTTAGCCGCAACACTGGACGTTCCACCAGTAGGAGCCCAGGTGTAGGTATGAGTTCCTGTACCGCCGGTTACGCTAGCACTTGCCACTCCATCYGATATTCCACARGTAGCAGGGCTGCTGACCAATATAATTCCCAGGGCAGGAGGCTCAGTAAGAACCACGGAGGCTATCGTCACACAACCTGATGTATCGCTTACGGAAACATTAAAGGTACCCGATCCAAGTCCAGTTGCCGTACTCGTAGATTGCGTGCCTGGGTCGTCCCAGGTGTATGTGTATGGGGACACGCCGCCAGACGCAAGCGCTATGCCTGTTCCATCATTCGCTCCGAAGCATGAAACGTTGGTAGAACCGGCTGTAAGGGAAGGGCCGCCCAGACTGTTGATAATGGCCCCTGAGATCTCCGCACAACCGCTTGCATCGGTAATCGTCACAGTGTACACGCCTGCAATTATGCCAATGTTTGCAGAAGTCGTTTGTCCATCCGACCATAAGTAGGTAAATGGTGCTGTTCCACCAGATAATGATACGATGGCCGAGCCATCAGAAGCGCCGCAGTTTTCGTCGACCGTCGCTATGGTAGGTCCCATTCCTAATGGTTCTGTTACAGTGAGGGTTGCAGTGTTGGTGCAAGCATTGTTATCTGTCACTGTAACCGTATAGGTTCCGGCTGAAAGTCCAGCAGCAGTCGAGGTGAGTTGTCCGTTGGACCAACTGAATTGGTAAGGACTCGCTCCGCCATTTGGTGTAGCTGTTGCCGATCCATCGCTGGCGCCATTACAAGATACATCTGTGGAAGACGTTGTAATTCCCAATGCACCAGGTTGTGTTACGACTACCGTTGCGGTTTCGATGCAGCCCGCGTCATCTGTAACTGTTACAGTGTAAGTTCCTGCACAAAGCCCGGTTGCTGTGGCGGAGGTTTGGTTACTTGCGTTTGCATCCCACTGATAAGAATAAGGGGCCGTGCCACTTGCCGGTGTCGCCAGGGCAGATCCATCGCAAGAGCCGTTACATAATGTGCCTGTTGGAGTTGTTGCAACGGTTAGGGCACAAGGAGAGCAAGATGTCACCACTACATCCAGGGTAAAGGTGTTGTCACATCCGCAAACCAAATCTTGTGTATTCAAGCTCACTGTATAGGTGCCTGGTTGACTATAGGTGTGCGTAGGATTGGTACTGATGTCAAAACCTAATCCACCATCTCCAAAATCCCAGAAATATAAAAGGGTGCTAAAAAGACATCCTGATCCAGATGAAGTATTGGTAAAAGCCACACTTGTCCCGACGCAAACCGGGTTTGGACTGGCTGTGAATCCTGCAGTTGGTGCGTCGTCAACATTTACACTGAAAGATGCATTTTGACTACAAGTATCGTTAAATACCGTCACGCTATAGGTTGTATTGCTAGTTGGCGAAACGGTGATGACTTGGGTTGTTGCACCTGTATTCCATAACCACGAAGACCCTGCAGATGCCGTAAGGGAAAGAGAGTTACCTTCACATATGCTATTGTCTCCAAATATTTGTGCAGGCGCTGGAGAGGCAGTGAAGTTAATCACGGTCGGGTCATCCATGGCCGTAGCACAATCATTGATCAAGGTATTGCCATCTGTTCCTGTCACAATAGTGAGCGTGTATGCCAGTCCCATGGTGACGTTAGGTGAAACATCTAATTGGATTTGCGTAGTAGAGGTACCGCAGTTGACCCCAGTCACAGCTGTAATCGTAAAAGGCCCGCCCGGGCCTGTGAGAATAAAATCACTTCCATCATTGGCAATGGAATTACACAGAATCGGATCCAGAATATCCAGCGTTATGAAATCTGCGCCGCAGGGCACATTCGCCTGAACTGGTGGCGGATCATTGGTGCAATCCAACACAATCACCTGTAAGTCGCGCATGGTACTTCCGATTTTTACGCCTCCCCTGAACTCTTCAACCAATAGAGTGATTACACTTACTTGTGGCCCGCTAGGAGTGAAGCACATCTGCCCTGTTGCAGGGTCGAAATTAATTGATCCTGATTGGGTGATTATTGGAGCGGATACAGAGTACCCACCTGCATAGGCAATCAGAGCGCCACCGCTTGTCATAGGATTAATGAGGGTGTACGTTAAAACATCTCCATCGGGATCAACCGCTCCGTGGTCGTAGCAGAATGGTTCCCCATCACATATAAATGGGACAGGAAGCTCAGTAAACTGAGGTGAATTATTACAGATACCCGTAGAATTGTCCAGTGTCGCTTCTACATAGATGTCTTCACCATCTGGGTTAACTAAATTTGTGATCAAGTCATTTCGACAGCACTCGGAGAAGCTGAATACCCAGTCTGAACAATTGCTTAGATTGACCGTGCCAGTGTAAATACACTCCTCTGAGCCTGGGTCCGATCCTCCGTTGCAGGTGCTATTTGGATTGCCAATACAAAGGGTGGTGAGCTCAGTACATGAGCCAACTGGACTCAGCGTAAAGTTGTTATTGCCACAAGATGAGCTGCCATTGATGGTGATGCTAGATGGAGGTGAGATACCGGCACAATCTCGGTAGAAGGCCATGGTAAACTCATAGGAATTACCTCCAAGGCAGGTGTAATAGAAATCGATACCCATGGAGTGAGAGGACCGGGCCTGATTGACGACAAAGACTAAGGCTGTGCAAATCAGCGTGATTCGCAAGATTGATGGTATTCTCAACATCTAAATGGTCTGTGATCAGGCACAAGATACAAATATTATCTAATGAGCGTCACATGCCCTACAAACTGGTGTCTTTTCTTGTCGCTATCAACGGCATTTACTTTCCAAACGTATACATCTTCCTGGGCAGGGGTACTGCCTCTATTGACGGTTCCGTCCCATGCTTCAAAGATGCTTTTTGTTTCAAATATCAAATCTCCCCATCGGTTATAAATATACATTTCAAAGCCAGCTTCTAACCCAATGCCTGGGAGTCGACCGTCGATCCCAAGTGGGAACAGGTCGTTAATTCCATCCCCATTCGGAGTAAAACTATTGGGTGTATGAAAAATGAATATCGGTTTGATCTTCAATGAAATGACATCACTGCTGAGGCAGCCAAATTCATTGACCACAGTGAGGCCAATTGAATAGACTCCCGTATCTGAATAGGTATGTATCGGATTTTGAAGGGTGCCCGATGTATTTGGAAAGCCCACAAGGGTTCCACTATCCGGCCCAATGATGACTCCGTCACCAAAATCCCAGGTCCATGTTGAAATGTTTGCCGGTGCAGGTGCATCGGAAGAATCGGTGATGGCCACAATTGGATTTAGAATCGTAGTTTCTGCTGGGTTAACAGTAGCATTTGCACTCGGAAGTGGATTCACCTGTCCAATTCCGAAGACCGTATCAGAACACAGATTAGCATCAGTAATAACGAGGGAGACTGCGTATAATCCCGTGTTGTTATAGGTGTTCATACCGACGAATCCAGCGCCTGTTGTTCCATCGCCATAGTCCCATACATAATTCACAATTCCTGGGCTGAATGTGTCAACAAGAAAAGTGGAAAGCTGCCCCATGCATACTGTGGTGTCAAGGATGTTCGCAAACGGAACATCATTAAC